>NZ_JADEXO010000049.1 GCF_015207105.1 cf. Phormidesmis sp. LEGE 11477 | reverse complement strand
GAGCGCTGTTCCCTTTAGCTTTTTTAGTGGCCGCAATCATTAGTGGATTCAGCGCTTACTCTTACGTCAAAATGTCTAATGCCTATCCATCAGCGGGCGGCATTGCGATGTACCTGAAGAAAGCTTACGGGCGCACTACGATGACAGGAGCTTGCGCCCTGCTGATGGCTTTCTCAATGATCATCAACGAGAGCCTGGTGGCGCGAACTTTTGGCACATACACGCTTCAGCTTTTCAATGTAGGTGAGAATAGCTTTTGGGTGCCTGTGCTGGCCGTAGGATTAGTTGTATTTGCCTTCCTGGTTAACATTTCAGGAAACAAAATAATTGGGTCGCTTTCTCAGGTAACTGCATTTCTCAAAATTGGTGGCATTGTCGTCTTTGCGGCGATCGCACTTTGGGCAGCTGGGTTCTCTTTCGAGCCTAGTCTAAACTCAGGTGCCAGTAACGGTTTGCCAGGAAGCGGATTTCTGGCGGGTGTTGCGATTGCAATCCTAGCCTACAAAGGATTTACCACCATTACCAACAGCGGCGGCGAGGTCAAAGATCCGAACAAAAATGTTGGGCGAGCTATCATTGCATCGCTGTTGATTTGTACAGTGGTGTACTTGCTGGTTGCCTTTGCTGTAGCTGCTAACCTGCCATTAGATCGGATTATTGAAGCGAAAGACTTCGCCCTAGCAGAAGCGGCTCGACCCGCAATGGGACAGTATGGCGTTTGGTTTACGGTTGCGATTGCCATCATCGCCACAGCTTCTGGCATCATCGCCAGCATCTTTGCAGTCTCGCGAATGCTAGCGATGCTAACCGAAATGGAAATTATTCCTCACCGGCACTTTGGGCTACCTGGAGGCGTTCAGACACACATGCTGGTTTACACCGTCGTTTTAGCAGCAACCCTAGCCGCCTTCTTCGATCTCAGCCGCATCGCATCTCTCGGCGCTATTTTCTACCTAATTATGGATATTGCTATCCATTGGGGCGTTTTTCAAAATCTTCGAGAAGACGTTAGTGCGAATGGCGCAATCTTATTAACCGCTGCTGCACTAGACATTGTTGTTCTAGGCGCGTTCCTGATACTGAAAGGGACTTCTGACCCGACTATTTTGGCGATTGCAGTGCTGGGCCTAGCATTCACTTTCTTAGGCGAGCGGTTCTTTCTGAAAAGGACATAGAGCAGTGTCCGCTGAAAGTGTTATACCCAAAACTTTTCAAATCTGACCGAGAAATCAACAATGGCAAAGGATAAGTAGAATTCCATGCGTATACTTTTAGCAGAAGATGAGCCTGATCTGGGCAAAGCGGTTAAGCGCGTGCTGAATCAGGAAGGCTATGTTGTGGACTGGGCGCAGTCGGGCAATGAAGCGCTCGGTTTTCTAGAACAGGACGCTTCTATCTATGAAGTGGGCGTATTTGACTGGATGCTGCCAGAAATAACCGGCATTGAGCTATGCCAGTGGCTGCGGCGACGATCCATCGCGCTACCGGTGCTAATGCTGACGGCGAAGGACAAAATTGAAGACCGCATTACGGGGCTTGATGCGGGCGCGGATGACTATCTGGTAAAGCCGTTTAGTTTAGCTGAGTTGCTGGCTAGGCTGCGAGCATTGAGGCGGCGATCGCCTGAATTCAAATCGGCTCGGCTTCAAATCGGAGCGCTGTTGTTAGACTATGACCGTCGAATCGTTGTGCTTCATCCTGGTGAAGCCTTGGAAGAACTTATTGAGCTGACTCAGAAAGAGTTTTTGCTGCTGCGATACTTAATGGAGCATCCTAGTCAGATAGTGACCCGAGATCAGGTACTTAATCAGCTATGGGAAGTGGGCGCTGAACCCAACAGTAATGTCGTTGCTGCGCAGATGCGATTATTACGGCGTAAACTAGGAGAATACGGCTACCTAATCGAAACTGTTTATGGCATGGGATATCGTTTCAACCGTCTTGGGTAACTCTCCCATGAAGTCTTCTGGAAAATTGTCGGTCGGGCCAGCTAGTGGAGCGCAATATCAGCTATTTCGACGCTCTCGTTTGCGCCTAGCCATTTGGTATGCCGGAGTAATGGGGACGATTCTGACTCTGTTGGGCCTGGGCGTTTATCAAGCGATTGCCCACGCCCACGAAGTCACTATCGACCGCGAAATAAAGTCAGTCGCCGACGCCGTTCATGATGCTATTGAAGCTACCGTATCTAGTCCAGGGCAGCTCAGTCGAGTCCCGCCGCAGCTCCTTCCCGACCTGTGCCTATCGGCTGAAACTTGCTTAGGGCCACAGAATGGGCCACCCCATCGTTTGCAGCGAACCTATCAATACGACTACTACATTCGGATTGTAGACCCTGCCAGTAGACTGCTAGCAACGGGTGGTATTCGACCAGAAGGGTTACCTGTCACAGCGCCTTTCCCACCCTGGCAAGCCTTACAAGATGAAAAAGGCCAGGACTATCATCAGGTAGCGCTGGCCCTAGAAAACGAGAGTCAAGAAGTCTGGGCCTATTTGATGGTGGGTCGATCCTTTCAGGACTTCGATCAGTACCTATCTTCAGTACGTTGGAGTCTTTTACTGGGGCTGCTGCTCTCGCTAGCGTTGGTGACAGCGGCCAGCTGGTGGCTATCGGCACTGGCGATGCGTCCTATTTACCAGTCGTATTATCAAATTCAACAGTTTACCGCTGACGCTGCCCACGAGCTGAGAACGCCCCTAGCGGCTATTCGAGCAACGGCAGAGTCCGTGCTACGGTTGCCACATATCTCTGATAAAGAGGCTCAAGAGACGCTTACCGTTGTGAATCGTCAAAGTCAAAGACTTACTACGCTAGTAAGCGATCTACTTTTACTCTCTCGGCTAGATAGCAAACAGCGGCCCTTAGTAAAAAGTGCCTGTTGTTTACAAGATCTGATTAGCGACATTGTTGAAGAGATGGCGGCTTTTGCCATTGCCGAAGAGATTGCGCTAGCGATTGATTTTCAAACTCAAGTGCCCGTAGTTGTGTTTGGCGATGAGGAACAGCTTTATCGACTTGTGTTGAACCTAGTAAATAACGCCATCACCTACACCCCAGCAGGTGGGCAAGTGACGCTAACGCTCAAGCGCAAACAACAGCAGGCTTTGGTTTTAGTCAGTGACAATGGGATAGGCATTTCGCTTGAGCAACAGGCTAAGATTTTTGACCGCTTTTATCGAGTGGATGCGGCGAGGGCAGGACAGGCGGGTAATTCTGGATTGGGGTTAGCGATCGCCCAGTCCATAGCTAAATCTCATAGCGGCAGCTTAACCGTTGCCAGCCAGCTCAAGCAAGGCAGCACATTTGCTTTTTCATTGCCAGCCCTGCCGTAGTTCTAATAGTAAATTACTCATACATTATTTTGCGATAATCCATTTTGCCTACTACAAACTCTCTTCAACTAGAGCCAGCTTCGACTGCAACCAACCTTTAATGTCACTAACATATATATCCCATGCTGAAGTAGTGCTGACAAGATCAATTATTTTCGACAAGCCAGTTCTTCTATCCCAATCCAGCCTGCATATAATGTCGTCTACATACTTGTGGTCGTTGTTGACAGCTATAATCTGTTTTGCCACATTGACTATTTCAAGATGCTCATTATTGCTCGGACATAAGTCAATAATTATGCTATGAATGTACTTTTCAGGCTTTGTTCCTTCAGGAAGATTAAAACATTTTACTTTTGACAAACTAGATTCACGTAGTGATTTCGCATTGTTATCGCTGCCAGTTAAGACAGCTTTCAATTGCTTTATTTTATCTTCCTCAGTTCTATAGACGTCACCATCCAACACAAATATACTATTTTCGCAACTCTGCCCGCTAAGAACTAATCCGGCTAAAACAGTGAAACAATTAACTGCCGCGCCAAATCTTTGTATGGAGACATGTCTAGAAATACCTAACTGAGCTGCCGCTTTCTTAACTATCGCCACAGCGAGGTCGTCTTCGACAAAAATTTCGATCAGTCTAGGCTGAGTTCCTGTTAATCTATTGATTGCGTCGGGTTTTGTCTCATTGAAGCAAAGAGTCTTATCTGGCGTACCGAAAATATGTCTTATATTAATTAGATTAGACATTTCGAGAATAGATTCTCTGTGTGTTGTAAAAACTACTTGAAGACAGTGACTTTCTGCTCTTTCAGAAACAACTTCAATTAGGTTTTTCATCGCTGAATCATGTAATAAAAGATCGAGTTCGTCTATTAAAATAAGACTATATTTCTCAGCTCTAAATATTTTTTCTAATAGTAAAAATATCTTCTGCTCTCCGGCACTCATACTTAGTGCAGAATATCTAACTCCGTTTGCTTCAACACCAATGAATTTCTTCCCCTTACCGGAGTCGTGGATATTGTAAGCTGTATATTGTCTGTTAAGACACTGCGATGCCTTGCGCAGTATCAGATTTACGATGTCTTCGCTTACTTGGTTCGTTGAGTAGTGAATTCGCCCTTTCCGCTTTTCTGCTTCGATAAGCGGAACACAGCTATCAACACCAAAGTAATACACATTTCTTACAGGACGATTTACGTATCTTGGTTTCCATCTATCGCTACTTTTTCCGTAAATTTTTTCTACTCTGTCGTGGAGATTACGCTCTTGCTTATACGTATGGACGACTTTTAACTCACTACCTGTCCACAGTGCATCAGGATGGGGTAGGAAAAAATTGCTGAATTTGTAGTCCTCATGATCTTCATCCGATGGCTGAAAGCAGCAAGCGAGAGCGTGCAGAATAGTTGACTTTCCGTAACCATTCGGCCCAAGAATCCCAGTGATGTTTTTGCTTTCAAACGATATTGAAAAATCTTTGATATTTTTTAGTTTCTTTATCTCTAATTGATGTAGTCTCTGACTAGAAACCTGCATTTACTTCTGCTACATTCAAAGGTTGGTTTTATATGCCGTTTCGAGCTGCCCTCAGAGAATCGGGCAAGCAATTGGCGACATTTCAAAAGTTGTGTCTTCGTATTCTTGGTAGACAAAGGATACGGTATGGATGTAGGCAACCGCTAAATACAGTCCCTTGTCCATATAGATGTCTAACCGTCAGTACTTTAGCACTGAGAATTACGGAGGATGTAGCCCTGTCCTAATCCAAAACCGCCTTGTTTCTCGAATAGAATCTTCCTCAGAGTATCGAGTGTCATTTAAATCAAGACGAATACAAGTAGCGCGGCCTATGGGGGTGATGCCTGTAATGACAACACCTCGCTTTGCCCATACAAAGTGTTCGTCCCACTTCTGTGATCGCGGATTAAAAATAGGGACAATCTTCTGAGTGGTTGGATCAATCCCGGCAACAAAGTTGTATCTTCTTTCATTACAGCGACGACAAGCAAGGGCAAGGTTATCAACGTCGTCAGAGCCACCTAAAGATCTTGGGACAACATGATCCACTGTGAAGCGACTTGCACTCAAACGTTCCGAAGAACGGCAGTATTCGCACAAGTAAGCAGCTCTCTCTCGGACAATTTGCTTAAGTCTTTGATTAACCGGCATCTTGAGCCGCAAGCATCGCATTCATGTGAGTGAAAATGCGATCTAATTCCGAAACAGCTTCTAATTCGCTAACCTCATCAGGTGTGAGGCGATCTGCCTTTTTCTTATCGAGCAGGTCTTCCATACGAAACTGAAGTGACTCGCTAAATTTAAATAGCTGCCACTGCCCGACTGCTTCGAGCCGGATTTCGTGAATCAGTGATGACGGCTTGCTAATCGTTGTAACCATTGGCAACACTAAAATATCAACTTGAAAGAACTAGAAGTTCCTGCTTTCGCTTGGGTTCAAATTATAGCCTGTTTATAGGTACGTCTGGCCTTTAGCTCCCGTCTCGACACCTAAAGATAATCGCAGTAGCTGCATTGTGCGAACGACGCCTTTTGAGCGCGTAATAAATAGTGGCTAGATATAAGTACTCTCACGGATCTTAGCCAGGTTCAGCCCAATTTCATTCTCATTTCACAATCAGTCTTTATTGTTTAGATCAGCTTTGGTGGGTTACTGACCAATCGCTATCTGGCTAACGTCGTACTGCTATATCAATGAACCATTCTCCTGAATCTACTGAAACGCCAGCGGAACCTGTCCCGCCGGAGGTCGCATCGTTGAATGGATCGCTTCCCGTATCGGAAGAACCATTTGAGATCGCACCTGTCACTGAATACTCAGAGCCACCTGCTAAATCCTGGTGGAAAAAATCTGGCAAAACATTACTGGGGTTAGGCATATTTGCAGGTCTCTCCCTGGCTATTTTGGCGACCACTGGCATGTTCAAGATGATGAGCATGGATATGGAAGGTCATGACATGGGCGGCATGGATATGGAGGGTATGGATCATAGCGACATGATGGGAGTCGATGGCGCTTTTAACGCTACGCCTGTCACCGTGGAAGCGGTACAAGCTGGTAAGTTAGATGTCAGTGTGAACTACACCGGAGCGATTTATCCCTACACGGAGGTGACTGTCTATCCTCGGGTGGCAGGACAGCTTTCTAACTACGAGATCTATCCGGGCGATCGCGTCTCCGCCGGACAAACCCTCGCGACCTTAGATGCACTTGAGCGAGTTAGCCAAACTGGAGAAGCAGAAGCGACGGCACTAGCCCTTCGATCAGATGTACAGGCGACCCGAGCAGAAGTAGAAGAACAAAGGCAGCAGATCGATCAGGTGCAGGCTGACTTGGAATATTTGCGACTTCAGCGCGATCGCTTTGCCAGCCTGACCGCTGCTGGAGCCACCCCGCAAGATCAATACGATCTGTTGATTTCTCAGGTAGATGCCAAGGAATCGATGTTGCAAGGAGCCTACGCCAAGCTCGACCGCTTACAGGCACAAGTTACCAGTGACCAAGCCCTAGCCAGCCGTGCTGAGGCCCAATTAGAAGGGGCGTCAGCCTTTGAAAGCTATACACAAATTACGTCTCCTATCGGCGGCATCGTACAAGAGAGAATGGCCGACCCAGGCGTTGTTGTGCAGCCAGGAACGGGGATTTTCAAAATTGGTGACTATCAACAGGTGAGGCTGCGGGCGAATGTTGCTCAGCAGGATGCTAGCCGTATTCGCACAGGCACGCCGATTGTGGCTAAAATCCCAGGCACAGAGTCTGCGGGTGTTGTTCGCGGCCAGGTCACCAGCATTTTTCCACAAACAGATATGACCACGCGCACGGTCACCATTGAAGCCGTCGTAGACAATCCTAACGGGCAACTGCTCTCAGGTCAGTTTGTTGATATGGAGATTATCACCGAGCAGCGAGCGAATGCACTGTCTGTTCCGACTGCTGCGGTAACACAGTTCAACGGTGAATCAGCGGTTTGGGTGGTCAATGGCGAAACGGCACAGCGAAAAAGCGTGACGACGGGACTTGCCAGCAGTGACCGCATAGAAATTAAAGATGGTCTGGAAGCGGGCGAGCGGGTGATTACTTCTGGCTACCGCCGTTTGCGACCTGATGGCAAAGTTGCCATTGTCGATGAGCTGGGCAATCCAATGGAGAGTTTTGTGAGCACAGCACAGAGCAATCTTGATGTGGCGTTAGTAGGCACCGAGTCGGTGAAATCTGGTGCTAAGGCTGACTTTACGATTTTGCTCAAGGATGGTGAGAGCGGTGACCCGATTGCGATCGCTCCTGAAGATCTCGCCGTTAACCTCACCATGCCCATGAAAAACATGGCTCCCATGAGTGCCAAAGTTGATGTTGAGCCTTCTGACAAACCAGGAGAATTCAAAATCAACACTTTCCTGGGCATGAAAGGCGACTGGACGTTAGAAGCCACCGTCACAGATGTCGAACAGGCAGGCAAAGCCCGGCTTAGTCTGCCTGCTAAATAAGCCGAATCACAGACGGCTGCCCCTCACACTTTTTTGCAAACACACATTTACTTTTTCTGAATCAGACCTATGAAGAAACTCTTTTTTAGCCTGCTTGCCATTAGCTTCATTGCAACCGGTTGTGCCTCCAACTCAGCCTCTGATACTGCCGCTGCGCCTGATACCGATCAGACGTTTGAGGCTGCGTCCGACGATATGGAAGGCATGGACGACATGAAAGGGATGGAGGGTATGGAAAGCATGGAGTCTAGCAGCGAAGGCGACTATGAGTTTGCGCTAGTCACCCCTGAAACACTGCCATCTGGAGATGCAGAATTGGTTGTTGCTATTAAAGATGCAGTTACGGGCGAACCTGTTGCAACCGATAACCTGAGTGTCGATGTTTACATGATGCCGATGGATGGGATGGAAAAAATGACTGCTGAGTCTGAAGTGATGGCTGGCTCAGAACCCGGTACATACAATGTGAAAACTTATCTTGGAATGGCAGGCCCCTGGGTGGTTCACTCTGTTTTAGACGAAGGCGAGAAGACGGGTACAGGCCATCTCATGATTGAGGCTGAGTAAGCGCTTTCTCTGAAGCCTTCTTTTAATGTTAAAGAGGGCTTTAGAACTTATCGTTATTTTTCTCTTCCAATCGATAAATTTCTAACTTCACCATGAAAGAGTTTCTCACCCGCTGGTCAATCAAAAATCCGGTTGTGGTCACTGCCCTGTACATCGCGGTGATTATGCTGTCACTGCTGACGCTATTTCTATTGCCTGTACGGATGATGCCCTATGTGCAAAGCCCGCTGGTGTCAGTTGTCACTATGGTTCCGGGTGCATCACCCGAAGAAATAGAAACTTACGTCAGCAAACCGATTGAGCAGCGGCTGAGCGTTCTTGATGGGGTGCGCTTCATCCGCTCCAGTTCCCAAAAGGACAACTCCATTGTCACCATTCAGTTCGCCTGGGGTGGCAATGTGGATAAAGCCGTGCAGTCTGTACAAGGCATCATGACAGCGGCTGAAAGCGACTTACTCTTCGATGGTGTGAATTTTCGATCTTATTGGGTGTTGCCGATTGACCCGTTGAATAGGCCCGTGCTGACTTTAGCGCTTAAAGGAGAGAACTGGGATCCACTTCAGCTCAGAGAATTTGCCGATAATACTTTAGTAGATCGCCTGACTCAGGTAGAAGCTGTGCAAGCAGTGTCTATCTTTGGGGGCTATCGCCGCCAGCTTCAAATTGTGGTGAATCGCCAGCAGCTTGCCGCCTATGGCCTTTCTATCGTGCAGGTGCGAGATGCCATTGACGCTAACAACATCAGTCAGAGCGCCGGTACGCTGACCCAGGGCGATAGTGAGATATTGGTTCGCACGGACGAGCGGACGCTCAGCGCGGCTGAGGTGATGAACTACCCCGTTCTAGAACAGAATGGACGAGTGGTGTATGTGCGCGATGTGGCGACGGTAAAAGACACCTATGAAGAACGTCGCAGCGGCTATCGCTACAACGGTGACTCGGCGCTGGCCGTAAATGTCATTCAGCGGCCAGATTCTAGCTCACCACAAGTGATTGAAAGGGTTAGGGCAGAATTAGAAGATATCGCTAGCGAGTATCCTGGCATTGAGTTTCAAGAAGCTTACGACAACTCGTATTTGGTCAACCTCATTATCAACAGCACCTTTCAAGAGCTGCTTGTGAGTGTTGTTCTTGCGGGACTGGTGATTCTGGTCTTTTTAGAAGACTTTCGCGCCACGGCGATCATCATGATCTCTATTCCAACCAGTTTAGCGCTCTCGACATTGCCGTTTATCCCTATTGGCATGTCTCTGAATTCCTCTACGCTCATCGGCATGATGATGGCAATTGGAAAGCTGGTAGATGACTCGATTATCGTACTCGACTCGATTGATCAGAAGCTGAAGGCGGGTTTGATGCCGGTGAAAGCAGCCATTAAGGGAACAGGAGAAGTGTTTCTGGCGAGCGCAGCGGCGAGCTGCGTGATGATTGCGGCGTTGCTGCCGACTATTCTCTCGGGCGGGCTGACAGGTTTAATGTTTGTTGGCATTGTGTGGCCGATGGTGTTTGCCTTTATCGCTTCGCTGCTCGTGTCAATTACGCTGATTCCGTTGGTGGCTGCATTCACCCTCAAGCCGCATTCTGAGAAGCCCCAACGTCGTACCCGCTTGCAAGTGCTAACGACACCTGTACGCTATGGCTTTCGCAAGCTGGAGCAGGGCTATGCTTGGCTGCTGGATGTTTGTATGAGAAACAGAGAGATTACGCTGGCTGTTGCCGGTGCTTCTGTTGTTCTGGCAATCTCTCTCTTCACCTTTATTCCGCAGGAGATGATGCCTTTGGGCGATTCAGGCCAGTTCATGGCCACCCTAGAAATGGAAGCAGGCACTTCGTTTGAGGCCACCGACGTAGCCGCAGCTCAGTTTGAGCAGATTATTTTACAGCACCCCGAAGTAGAGAAAGTATCGGCGCAGGTAGGCTTCGAGCTAACGCGCAACAGCACCTACTTTACGGGCTACAGCATGGGCGGGGTAAATACAGCCTCCATGACGGTGACCATTACGCCTTTGACAGAGCGATCGCGCGACATCTGGCAAATTATGGACGGCATCGAAGCTGAGGCAAAACAAACGATTCCTGGCATTCGTCGAGTTGGTATCAAAGAAATGGGCGTAGACGTGATGGCTACCTCCGCCGCCCCAATTCAGCTAGCTGTGTATGGCGAAGATTTGGATGTGCTTCATCGACTAGCACGAGGCGTATTAGACATCGCCGAGGCGAATCCCGATATCTACATGCCATTTACCAGCTCGGCAATGACTCAACCTGAGTATCGGCTCAACATTGACCGCCGCCGTGCTCAGGAGCTGGGGCTGAATGTGCAGATGATATCTCAGCAGGCATACTACGCGCTGAATGGCGGCATGACTCGCCGCTACTACAATCGCCCCAATGTACGACAGAACTCTATCCTCGTTCGCTATGACGAGGAAGATCGCGGGACGATGCAGGATCTTTCGAGTACCTATATCACCACTAAAGATGGACAGCAGGTGCCATTGAGTACGGTGGCGACGCTGGAGCCGGAACAGGGGCCGACACTGATTGAGCATGTGAATGGTAATCGGGTGGTGTATGTGAACGGGTATTACCGGAAAAATGGGCCTGCTTCAATGGATTTGTCAATGGCGATCGCAATGCAAGCAGGCCAAGACCTCAACTTCCCACCCGGCTACGGCATCGACTCCATGGGAGACATGACCGATATGATGATTGAGTTTTCGCGGCTACTTAAGGGATTATTGGTTTCTCTCGTACTGCTCTACATCATTTTAGTCATTCAGTTCGGCTCATTCGTACAGCCGCTGGTGATGATGCTCTCTGTGCCCTTGCAGCTCGTGGGTGTGTTCGGCGCGTTGCTGTTGTTCAACCATACGCTGTCTACTGTCTCTATTTTAGGAATTGTGATCCTCTCCGGCGTTTCGCTGTCGGCGGCAATTCTGTTGTTGGAATTAATTTTGGCGAAGCGGAAGGAAGGGGTGCCGAGGGCGATCGCTATCCGAGAAGCTGGCCCTGTCCGATTGAAGGCCATCGTCATGACGACTTTCACCACCCTCATTGTGATTGTGCGGCTGGCCTTCTTCCCAGAAACTGGCATGGATGCTTATTCACCCATCGCCACTGTCATCTTAGGTGGACTCGTCATATCGACGTTGCTAACGCTGGTGGTAGTCCCTGTCGTGTATTCGTTTGTCGATGACGCGGCGGAGCTATTTAAGCGCTCGTCAAATCGTCGAGCTAAGAAGGCCAAACTATCGCGCCTAGAGCTTCCTTAGTCAAGGGGCTGTTGCTTATCGCCATCAGCCGAATATTGCCCGTACCTTTTTCTGCAAACAGCTTAGTGGTTGTGTGCCAGCACTTTTTCGTTTGCCTTATAGCCACTGAATTAAAACCTTAGTAAAGTCCATCTTCCTATGCGAATGTTTAAGTCCGCTGTTTGGTTGCTCCTAGCGATCGGCAGCTCATCTTTTTTCCTGTTGCCAGCTATTGCGATCGCCGCTGAAACTAAGCAAGAAAACCTCCCTGTGTTGGAAGAGGCTGATCCTTCTGCATCCCCGCCTACTGAAGCGGCAGAAGATCCCCCCGATTCTGATGAGATAACTAACCAAAACGAAGAGAACACTCAATTTTCTCTACCCACTAATGAAATAGAGATAAACGAACTACCAGATATTCTCTTTGCTGACCCTAATCCTCTGAATGTACCAATTATTCCTGAGGAAGTAGAGATAGATCGAAGTCCGGTTATTACTCTGGAGCAGGCAATAGAGCTGGCTTACCGTAATAGCCAGTCTCTACAAGCTGCGCTGCTGACGCTTGAGCAATCAGCGGCGGCTTTGGATGAGGCTAATGCTGCGCGGCTACCCACAGTATCTACAGGTGCTAACGTCACTTCTCAAGAGAGTAATGGCTCCACAATTTCAGGTCTTGGGCGTGTTGGCGGAAGCACAATCAACACTACGCTGAGTGGCTCTGTCGATGTTGCCTACGATATTTTGACTGGTGGCTCGCGAGCTGCCTCTATTCAAGCGGCCCAGTTGCAGCAGCAGATAAGTGCGTTGGCCTTGGAGACGCAGCAGGAACAGATTCGATTGACTACGACTAATTTGTATTACGCCCTGCAAGACGCGGGCGAGCAAATTCGCATTAACCAATCTTTTTTGAATGAAGCAGAGCGTAACCTTCGAGACTCTCAGCTTCGCCAAGAAGTGGGGGTGGGCACCCGGTTTGACGTGCTACGGGCTGAGGTGCAGTTCGCGAATGCTCGTCAATCACTGATTCAGGCGCAGAGTCAGCAAAGAATTGCCCGTCGCGATATTGCTCGTCTTCTAAACCTGCCGTCTACTGCAAGCTTAGAAGCAACCCCAGTAGCCGTTGCTGATAACTGGCCTCTCACATTAGAGGAAAGCATCATACTGGCTTTTCAAAATCGCGCTGAGCTAGAACAACAATTATTGCAGGCGGATATTAGCGAGCAGCAGCGACAGATTGCATTAGCCGCTGTTCGTCCTCGGGTAAGCCTGTTTGCTAACTACAGTCTTCAAGGGCAGCTAGATAGCAGTGACAGTTTTCAAGACAACTATTCCTTCGGTGCTCGTTTCAATATGACGCTATTTGATGGAGGTGCAGCGCGAGCAAGCGCCAGACAACAAGAACTGTCTGGCGAAATTTCTGAAGAACAGTTTAGTGAAACCCTTGACCAGGTTAGATTTGACGTAGAGCAAGCATACTTCAATTTGGAGTCTAACCAGGAGAACATCGCAACTTCTCAAGTCGCAGTTGCTCAAGCAGACGAAGCCTTGAACTTAGCAAACTTGCGATTGCAGGCTGGGGTAGGCACCCAGCTAGAAGTGTTAACGGCCCAAAGCGAACTTACTCAGGCCCAGGTTAATAACGTTGCCGCGATTTTAGGCTATAACCGAGCGCTGGCTGCGATTGAGAGGGCGATCAGTAACATTGAGATTGTCCTGTAAATGCTCTGGATTATAGTGCGTAGAGATTAGTGGCCACTGACAGTGGCGACTTTTACGCCAAAAAACCGCTCTAGCAGTGTTGAGTCTAAAAATGCATACAGTAGAGCAATTTTGAGAGACACTGCCAGAGCGGTGATATCAAGGAGCACAGATTTTAATCTAATGTGCGATTAGGTGTGAAAACCACCTTTCAGTCTTAGCTTTAGTTACTGCTAGTTGCTAACGAATGAAGGCGTCTTTCCTGTAGCGTGATGACTCCGTTGTTATCTATATCCATAACCTCTTTATTGTGAGAGCCTCGGGCCATTGCCGCAGGTGCAACAGATGCCGCAGCGATCAATAGAAAAAGGTTAGCAAGAAGAAAGCGTTTCATTTTAGATTCCTTATTGTGCGCGAAAATGGTGTGTGCAAATGATTCGTCAGGCGTTTTGGACTACCCAAAACGCCTCGTAAGTTGTTCATTGAGATTCATTTAGGCAAATGTCTCAACAAATTCTGTGATGTAAACAAGCGGTTGATCAAACGATCACAGGCTTAGTTAGAGCTGTAGTCCAAATAGTGAAGGCGCACTTCCTGTACGCTGACAACACCATCACCGTTGCGATCCATCGCGGAGCTGTGGTCTCTTCCTTGTGCAGAGGCAGAAGGTGCGATCGCTGCCGCAGACATCATCAAAAACAGGCTGGCCATCAAAAAACGTTTCATAATCGAAATCCTTATTAGCGTAGGTTGCTTTTGTGCAACTGTCTTCTACGATACGAAGTGAATGTGAAACCAGTGTGAAATCAGAGAACTTTCTCTCTTTTAGTTTACTTATCGTTGTATAGCGAAGTGGTCGCAAAATATGGTTTTTTCAGGAATGACAAACATCACGATATGCCAGTAGCTAACTGACACAGATGTACAAACAGGCGGTTTGCTCGCCAATCGAAGTTTTATGTGATTACTGCTACTCATGAACGGCAGGCATCAACAACTCTATCTTCTGAGGTTCTAGAGCAATCTCTTTCTCTCTGAGCTGAGCTGTTTCTCCAACGGTTGCAGAAAATAGTAGAAAAGCGCCCATCCCAATCATAATGGCATTTTCCAAAAAGCTAACAACGCCTAAAGGTGCCTTAGAGTTACCGCCTACACAGGCGCAGTTCAGTTCCAGTTTGTCTATGTAGACAGCCTTAAATACAGAGATTGCGCCGTTAGTACCCAGCAGCAGCGAACCAATACCTGTTGCGACAGGTGCAACGCCAGAAAGAAATCCAAGTCCTAGCAGTAGTTCTAAAAAGGGAAATGCTTTCGCATACGGCTTTGCTTGCTGCGTAATCAGATCGTATTTTTCAAAGCTTTCAGTAAAAGACTCTATATCCATCAGCTTGAGGGAAGCCAGCATCGAAAGCGAGACGCCCATAAATCCAGGAATGCCCAAAGCTGCGGCCCATGCGACTAATCCTGCTGTTGAAAATATAGCTACAACAGGTGTGTAGGAGTACTCTGCCTCCTCAGCTTCAACATCAAAGTATTCTGCTAAGTCGCTGTATCCACCAATACGCCGATCGTCGAAGAAAATCTGTGGTGTCGCAGCTACATTGTGCTTTGCCTTAAAGTCTTCTACTTCAGATTTAGACGTAAGCCTGTGATCTTCAAATTCAATCTCCTTCTCTTTCAGCAGACTAATTGCTTTCAGTCCCCAAGGACATTCATGCTCTGGCATAGACATCCGGTATAAACGAACCTTTTGCGCTGTTTTAGCTTCTTGCACTCTGCTAGCTGTCGTCATAGATAATTCCTTTCTTTTCCGTATGTACGGCTACACCTTTTAAAGGGTGTAGCCGTGACGATATTTTTCTTCGCGTAATACGCCAAATTTACAACGAGATCAACTTATCACACACCTATCAAATGGACTAGCAAAGATCCCCATCTTTCAGAGTAGTGGCATTTCATCCTGATTTCACAATTGCATGGTAAACAATGCTGGTCACTGTTCGTAAGGTGCAATCTCTTGCCAGCTATAGTCCATGTATTTAGCCATTGCAGCGATAATATTACGCCAGTTGCTTCGGATTAAAACGTAGTTGTCCGCTCCTATTTCCAGATCGTCAACGGTTTCAATGCCGTTTTGTTGGATCACCTTAGCCGCTTCAAAGTACCAATGTCGCCATTCCTGTCTTTGTTCAGTCGAGTCTATCTGTTGTTTGTCCAAGAAAGAGTTGGAAAGCTGGACTAACATATCTAATCCACCCTTTTCTAGTCCCGTAACAGCATCTGAATTTATAAACGGCTGATGTATGTGTGGATGTAGAGCGCTTTTTATCAGAGCTGCTAAGTCCAAGCTAATCAGCGCTATGCGAGCAAGTGCGTAGTGTGGTTCTGGAAACCGAAAGTAGTGGAGGACAGGATAGGCGTGGTGAGACTCTAGTAGGAATAATAAATCGCGCGTGATGCTTGAAATTTCTGACATCGCAGGCTCAAAGTTGCTGTACCCTTTCAGCCGTATTAGTAGGGCCGCTGCGTTGGCTTCATCTCCTGAACGATGATGTAGGCTGAGCGCAAAGCTATTGCGGCGAGTTAGCGCATTATAAACCGACAGCAGATAGGTAAGCGCTGCTGTGATGATAG
This sequence comes from cf. Phormidesmis sp. LEGE 11477, assembly GCF_015207105.1. Classification (GTDB taxonomy): domain Bacteria; phylum Cyanobacteriota; class Cyanobacteriia; order Phormidesmidales; family Phormidesmidaceae; genus Phormidesmis. The sequence goes on along the minus strand of NZ_JADEXO010000049.1, from coordinate 23,622 downwards.
AGAATCCAATAGCAGCTTCCAATACGGTTACAAATCGCCAGAATCCAGTTTTGGGTACAAGATCGCCTACCCCCAGCGTCGTCAGGGTGTAGCCGCTGTAGTAGAAAGCAGTTGCAAAATCGGTTGATGTTTTGCCGCTGCTGGCCTGAATACCCGTGCCTAATGCAGGCCAAAGGAAGAGTGCAAACCCAATGGCAGTTGTGCAGACCCAGAAGGATGCGATCGCTACCAATAAAGTCGGCCCGCAGTAAGACAACACATCCTGCTTGCGGAACCCTGGCAAATGAGACAGCCATCGAAATAATTGCCATATGCCCTTGCTTAACTGCAAGCTGACAACGCTCTTACCCGTGCGGGGATAAAGCACCGTCAGATATACATCTACGAGGGCGATGAGAATGATACCGATTCCTAAAATTTGCCAGAAAATTTTAAACAGCACAGAAATTAGTTCCGCTAGCAATAAACCACTTATCCTTTCGATTTACTTTGCTGATAGAACTTTTGACCAGAAGTCCGTACAACAGATTAATCGCTCTGACTTAAATCTGTTGTACGAGATGTATCTCAACGTCCCAATGGTTATTGGAATTTAGCATAAGAGCACTAAGCTGAAACTGCGACTTTCGCAATCTGACGATAAGCTTCAGCAGCCGTGCGACAAGCCTCAGCGCACTTTTTACAGTGGCTAGAACTGTGCTTTTCACATTCATTAGCACAGGTCTCGCATACTTCAGCGCAAGCTTTCGCATGAGGTGCAATAAAGTAAGAACCACGCACCATCAGCGTTGCCAAACTACGACAGCCCTCAGCCGTGTCTAAACACATTCGAGCACACTTTGTCATATCAGGATTGCCCATGCAGGCTTCGGCGCAGTGTTCGCACTCCACCATACAGGCGATTGCTTTATCGAAGCTAGATTGGTATTCCTCGTGTTGAAGAAGCATAATGTTGTCCTTGAAAGGGGTACATACAAGAAGTAACAAAGCTTACCTGTGCGTACACCACCCTTTCGAGAGAACAACAACTTCTCCCTTTCGAGATAAGCTCATTTCATCCTGATTTCATAATTGAGTGCTAAAGACAGACTGTCAGCACTTATTTTCTGCGAAATTACCAGCTTTTCATCGCTGTTTCATATTCTACTGCCAGAATGTATTTGATTGACGGTGTTCTATTGAAAAACTTCTGAAAATGGCTTGACTCTACAGCTAGCTAGAGGAATTAAGATTATATGCGAGTCAAAATCGTCCTACAACAAACTCTGATAGGGCACTTCCACAACATGATGAGGACATCTAATGAATAGCAAATTTATCGCTGGCCTGCTAACAGGCATCGTTTCTACTCTCCTACTTGGGGGGCTGCTAATGGGGGGCATGATGAGCAGAGGCGGCATGATGAGGCAAGACGGCATGATGCAAAATCAAGGGAGCCAAGACTTACCCTCCAGTCACGGCTGAAAGTGAGCATAGGACTGACCGTAAGCTTCCAGTATCCGTAAGCAACCCATCTAATTAATTGATAGAAAATTTAGTTGAAAATCCATGAGATCGATAAAACGAAGAGACTTTTTACGACTGAGTGCAGGAACCACGGCAGCGATGCTGCTATCCCAGTGCGCTAGGTCGCAACCAATTTCTTCTACGCCCGTTTCTGGGCCTATTCAGTTTCAAACCTACAAGAGCGAAGGCGGGTTGCTCAGCTTAGATTTGGAGGCTAAAGCTCAATCAGTACAATTAGGCGATCGCACTGCCAACCTACTCGCCTACAACGGTACTGTCCCCGGCCCGCTGCTAGAAGCCAAGCCTGGAGATAAAGTCCAAATTCGCTTTACTAACCAACTTGACCAGCCGACTAATATTCACCACCACGGCTTGCACATTCCGCCCACCGGTTCGGGTGACAACGTATTTCTAGAAATCTCTCCCGGCAAAAGTCACACCTATGAGTACCAAATTCCCGATACTCACCCAGCGGGCACCTTTTGGTATCACCCTCATAAGCACGGTCTAGTCGCCGAACAGCTCTTCGGCGGACTCGCTGGCCTTTTCATTGTTCGTGGTGAGCTGGATGAGATTCCTGAAGTTAAAGCCGCTAAAGAAGAGTTTCTAGTCCTCAAAGATTTTGCTTTAGACAGCAACGGTAACATCTCTGATACTGGTCACATGGCAGCAATGACAGGTCGCGCAGGTGGTTTACTCACAGCTAGCGGGCAAGTCAACCCAGCGATGACGATTTCAAAAGGCGGACTATTGCGGCTGAGATTGTTGAATGCTTCCCCTTCTCGATTCTTTCGATTATCGCTAGAAGATCATCCGCTGCATTTGATTGCCACAGATGGCGGTGCGATCTCATCTCCTGCTGAGCTAAGCGAGGTTGTATTGGCCCCTGGCGAGCGGGCTGAGGTACTGGTACAGGGCAGTCAAAAACCTGGCGAATATCGCTTACTCAATCAACCTTTCAACCCTGCACAAGGCGGCATGATGGGTGGAATGATGGGCGGCAACCAAAGCTCAGGCAGATCTGAAACGGTAGCAACTCTTACCTACGAAGGCAGTACTGAAGAGATTCCCTTACCCACTCAGCTTATTGCCATTGAGCCACTGCCAGAACCACAGACTACCCGGCAGTTCACGCTGAATCATGGCATGGGTGGCGGCGGCATGATGATGGGCGGTGGCATGGTGTTTATGATTAATGACAAAGCTTATGACCCGTCTCGCATCGACACTCAGGTGATGCTCAATACGGTTGAGGATTGGGAGATTACGAATACTGGCTCAATGGCTCATCCCTTCCACGTTCACACCAACAAGTTCCAAATCATCAGCCAAAATGGTCAGCCTGTGCCCTATCCCGCTTGGAAGGATGTGGTATCGGTTAGCCCTGGAGAAACTGTCTGTATTCGGATGGCCTTTCGCGACTACACGGGTAAAACGGTCTACCACTGTCATGTACTCGACCATGAAGATCGCGGCATGATGGGGACTTTGGAAATACAACAAGCTTGAAAACTATAGAAGAGGCTAAACCATGTTTAAGAAAATTGGTAAACAACTACTGTCACCTGTTGGACTGGGACTACTTTTCTGTGTAGGGCTATTGGTAGTTATTTTCTCTGCCCAAAGCTGGTCTTTGCTACCTGCCTATGCACCTTATGCAATCCTGCTGCTCTGCCCGCTGATGCATTTGTTTATGCACAGAGGAATGCACAGCCACGGTGCCGAATCACAAGGCCAGCTACAAAAAACAAAAATAGAGGAAGATTAATGGAATTTGAATTTAACTATGTCCGACTATTCGTAAAAGATTACAAGACCTGTCTCAATTTCTACAGCAGTGTATTGGGCTTAGAAGCAACCTTTGCTTCCGATATGGACGAATATGCTGAGTTGACGAATGGAGACATCAAGCTAACCCTGTTGAGCCAAAAACAGGCAACCGGCCATTTTATTAGCAGTCCCGCGCTTACTTTTGGGCAGAAAGATGATGGGACTGCTCTAAGCTTTCGTGTAAAAGACGTTGATGAAGCTTGTGATTATCTCAAGTCCAAAGATGTGGAAGTGGTGAGTCCGCCCTGCAATTTTGCTGATTGGGGAATAAAAGCAGCCTTAGTTCGAGATCCTGGCGGCAACCTAATTGAGCTAATGCAAACAGGCGATATGGTAGGCGCAGACTCCAACGGATAAGACGCTCAGGTTGAACGTAAGGCAAAGGTAATGGCTAAAAAGAGAAGGCGACTAAGCGCTTTGTTTAATAGACAGAACACACTCGCACTGGGCGTTTTGTTGCTATCTTTGCTGGTCTATGCGTGGGTTTCTACTCAGGCAGATGCGAACCTACTCACGCCCGAAGGATTGCAGCAAGCTGTCACAGATGCTGGTATCTGGGGCGTATTAGTCTACATCGCGGTCATTGCCTTAGCTGTAGTGATGAGTCCTATTCCGGGTGCGCCTTTGACAATTGCAGCAGGCGCAGTCTGGGGCGCTATTCCTGCCGGTATTTACAGTGTCATTGGTGGCTTTTCAGGTAGTCTGATTGCCTATTTTATTGGGCGATCGCTCGGACGCTCAGCGGTAAAATCGCTGACGGGTAAAATCATCTACTTCTCAAAAGAGAAAGGAGAATGGCTACTCGGAGGGCTGATCTTTGTGACTCGACTGCTGCCAGTCTTGTCTTTCGATTTGATCAGCTATGGGGCCGGACTTGCGGGTTTATCTTTGCCTATATATGCTTCATCAACGCTGCTAGGCATGATCCCATCAACGTTGCTACTGACTTATTTAGGAGAGTCTTTTACGCTAGGTGCTGGCGCAGCAATCTCGCTCTCTATTCTCTTCGTCATCCTCCTAGTACTTCTACCGTGGGGCATTCGTCGATACAACTGGTTTGGTTTGCGAGATGTTGTTCGTATCGAGTAGTTGTTTGTTAAAGACCTGAAGCAAAACTTAGCTTATATAATCAAGAAGGCACATGCAATTTCAACCATCAAGACGCCTTCCACCTGGGCCTAAAGGTATTCCTTTGTTCGGCGTCTTGTTCGACTATAACCAAGATCCGACTGGGTTTTCCCTGCGGTGCGCTCAAGAATTTGGAGACATTACGCTTTTACCTTTTGGGCCGCTAAAGGTTTATCTTCTTGCTAATCCCGAGCATGTTAGTGAAGTGCTCAACCACAAAAGCCATTGCTTTATCAAAGGTGTCTCTATACAGAGCTTGAAGAGTAGCTTAGGAGAAGGGTTGCTTACCAGCGAGGGAAACTTCTGGAAACGTCAGCGTCGGTTGACGCAGCCAGCATTTCACCGAGAGCGACTTGCTGGATATGGCGATATTATGACAGCCGCTGCCGAGACGACAATGCGCCAGTGGCAAGACGGCGAGATTCGAGATATTCACGCAGATATGATGCAGCTAACCCTGTTGATTGTTGCCCAGTCGCTATTCGGCACCGATATTGCTGATAAAACGCCTATTATCGAGTCGGCCTTAGATGCTGTTCTGGTGCATTTCTCAAATCAGCTGAATACTTTCTTCTTACTGCCAGAGTGGGTGCCAACCCCTGACAATATTCAGTTCTGGCAAAAGCTTCACCAGATGGATGAGGTTATTTATGACATTATTCGTCAGCGCAGACTGGCAAAAGAAGCGAAGTCCGATCTGCTGACCATGCTGCTGCAACTAGAGACTGAAGATGGCGATCACATGAGCGATCGCGAAATCCGAGACGAGGTAGTTACCTTAATGATGGCTGGGCATGAAACCACTGCGCTTGCGTTGACGTGGACATGGATGCTTTTAGCTCAACATTCTGAGGTAGAAGAGAAGCTGTGCGAAGAAATTAAAACTGTTCTTCAGGGGCGATCGCCCACCGCCGCCGACGTTTCTCAACTGACATATGCAAACTGGGTACTAAAGGAATCAATGCGGCTGTATCCGCCTGCCTGGGGCACCAGTCGGCAAGTGATAGAAACAATAAAGCTCGGTGACTACACGCTAGAACCTGGAGATACCGTCTTCGTCAATCAATGGGTTATGCATAGAGACCCTCGCTTTTTTGAGCGCCCTGAACAGTTTCAACCCGAGCGCTGGGCCGACGGTTTTGAGCAGCGTTTGCCAAAAGGCGTTTACTTTCCGTTTGGAGATGGCCCTCGTGGGTGTATCGGCAAGGGTTTTGCGATGATGGAATCGGTTTTGCTTTTGGTTGCGATCGCTCAAAAGTTTCGTCTTACATTAGATCATCAGCACCCTATTGAACTACAGCCTTCTATTACGCTCCGGCCTAAATTTTGCATGAAGATGTGCTTACAAAAGAGAGAGATTAAGTTTGAGCGCCCTAGCACGTAAATATGAAATCAGAATGAAATGAGGGCACTTCGGAAGAATGAACTCCCTTCGCATTCTTTGGTTTTATATACTTCACAGGTTAGATGCAAGCATATCTAGCCATTTCTTACTGTTAAAGCCTACCCTTCTACAACATTGATCTAAACAGCTATGAAAAGCCAAACAATGTCCGCTCGAAATGAAAAAATGTCTATGGGTAAGTATGGAAAATTTGCCGCAATGACTGCAACGTCTACTGTTGTGATGTTCGGACTAATGTATCTAAACACTTACCAATTAGACCATCTCTATTTCAGCGAGACGAGAGCTTATATGGCAGTTGTCATGGGTGCAGCTATGGCCGGTATTATGCTTGGATTCATGCTGAACATGTATAGCAACCGAAAAACAAACATCAGCATTTTTGTGGGAAGTATTCTAGTCTTTGTAATCTCGCTTTGGCTTGTTCGCTCTCAGGTTACCGTGGGTGATGTTGCCTGGATGAAAGCAATGATTCCGCACCATTCGATTGCTATTTTAACGAGTGAGCGTGCCAATATCTCAGACCCGCGTGTTCAAAAGCTCGCTGATGAGATTATCGAAGCACAGGTTAGAGAGATCGCTGAAATGAAAGCGCTAATTCAGGATTTAGAGAATAAATAGAAAGAATTTTGTAACGGGCAGTATCAGACAGAGACTGACTACTTCCAGGGCTAAGAGTAGCTAGCTTGTGCCTACGCCTATGGAAATCTATGGTTGGCCCGGTAGGAATAATGTTGCTAGGATTACTATTCCTCTGGTTAACCTAAGGGGGATCCTAGAGTTGCAGTGCTGGTTGCTGCTAAGATTTGATCTATCTTCGATAAATGCTCAGTATGTAGTCAGATACCTATTGGGAAGCTGAATATTACGCTCTAGCTGAGCTGTCAAGAAACTTATTCATCTCATATATATCTAATTCTAGTAGCTGATCCTGCAACAGAATCGTGCGCTCGATCACGTCAGAATCATCAAGCTCGTCGGCCTCACGCTCAACCTCCAGCAAAGCTGTCATCACTTCTCTCGTTCTATGGATGCTTACAACAGTATCTTCTCTTCTGATATAAGCAGTCAACTTCTCTAGAAGAGGTAGAACGGCTGAAGGATTACTCCTGGACTCAGTAGCTAGCCACCTTGAAAAGAAGAAAGGATCAATCGAGTCGCCTACTCTGCTACACGCATCTATGTAAGCGTGACTTAAATGGTGATCTACGTGCGTAATACAGTCCTTAAACAAACACCTGTCTATCTTTTTGAGTGCTTTCGTACAAGGAGTAGATTGCTCAAGGAAACGTTCTATGCCATCCCTACAGTCATTCTGAGATTGCTGGTGGTTTAGATTTGAACAAAAGACTTGAGCAGCCCCTTCATTTGCCGAACTATTTTGAGTAGATAGTTCAGCGAAGAAATCGTCTTGAGAGATATGACCAGCCAGACTACAGAGTGCAGAGATACGTCCCCAAACTTCACCTGTCTTCTCTATCATTTGTTCAGCCAACACGGATAGATAACGTTGTACTTGGTTGAAGTTACGCTCGTAATTATAATAGAAAATCTTCTCTACTTCGCGCCACGGGAGAAAGCCTGCTGTATCTAAAATGTTGTTTAGTATCTGCCAACCAAAGTTTGGCTCTTTGTGGATTGTGTAGTTGAGCCTAGCAACCACAAATATATCCATACAACTTTGCTTATGGGAAGACTGCATCTTGATAATACTGTGTAGTAAGGGAGGCGGGCTAACCCCTTCTTCAAGTAACCTGTTGTATAAGGTCAGGGCGCTATGTGCGACAATACTTAGATATGACCTAGAAGTTGTGAACTGGACATCGCGCAACTCTACACCGCTTTCGTTTATCTGAGGTCTTGCTTTTTGTGAGAGTAATCGAAGAAGAAGGAATGTTAATCTGTCAGCGAGCTGTCCAACAGATGCTACGTCACAGCAGCCTAGAAGAACCTCAGCGGCAATCTTCCTATCTTCAAAGAGAAATGCGTAATTTTCAAGTACGTATACAGACTTTTCAGCTATATACTCGCCGTTTGGAAGAGGCTGAATCATCTTCAAATCTTTTACTAAGCCCAGAGTGCCAAATCGACAACGTAGATGTTGACTTACGCCTTCTAGAATTGCGCTTGCGTATCTACGGTCTATGTTCTTCTGAAAAAGTTGTGAGAGAAGGTTTAGAAAGCGTTCAGGGTCAGCATAGCTTATCTCTTTAATTGTTGTACTGATTGACCAATCGCCGTCGTAATAACGCAAGAGTCTAAGGATAGAATAATCAGAAATATTTGAAACAGTGTCGCTGACGAGGGGAGATATACTTCTCACTCCCCCAGTTAAATACATGCGTGGCTGAAGGTCTTCTTCCCCATACTCTTTTCTATAGTCGTCATATATAGCCTGTATCTCTATGGTTCTAAGATAGGCTGGTATCCAGCGAAGTAGACTGTACCCAGCCCGCAGATTAGAACCTTCCAAGTAGCTATTGATATCGGGAGTGTTGCAGCGTTCCAAAATTAGCTTTTGAGTCTCTTCTTGTGCATCCGCAGAAATGTACGGATAGGCATTCCGGATGAGTTCGCCTATCTCATCATCTAGCCGACTATCAAAGAGCAAGCTTTTATTCTGAAGACACTGTTCAATCTGAGGAAGATTGTTAGCGAGGTTCTTACTACAAGTCTGAATGGCGAGGTATGCCACTGCATCCTCTTCGCTGTCTAGTAAGAACTGAACGTTATTCTGCCACCACGTATCGTTAGTGGCAGCTCTGCTTTGCACGGCTCGCTCAACCTGCGAATAAAAGAATGACAAGTCATCAACAAAGTGGGGAATACCTTCTTGGCTATGCTTCACAATCCAAGAAGTCTCATCGAGAAGAGGAGAAAGCGCTCTACCGTGCTGGGGTTGTCCCCATTGAACCAATGCCGATATAGCGTTATCGAGTAATTCATCTGATGCTTTTAGCCTTTCCTTCAGGAAGTCTTCTGAATAAAACGTATGAGGTTGAGATCTTAGTCCCCGATGAGCGTTCCAAAGATAATCAGCAGCATCGTCCGGCTGATGTTGAATCTTCTTGTTCATATAAAGCCACACTAAGTCATCGCCGCTATGAGTGGCTTCAACCCATAGGCTTATGGTGTTAGCAACGTAGTAGTCATCCTTATCCTGCTCAATTTCACAGCTTGATAGAAAAGCTTCGAAAACCTCGCGCACTGCACTTTCCCGCTTAAAACGGAAGTCACGGAACTGGCGAGATATTATCTTCGCTGCCCACCTATGATCAAACCACGATTCTGCGATCGCTCTTAACCACAGCTCTATCGTTTCAAGAGGCATTACGTTCATCCAGCACGCTGCTGATTGTAGAAATAATCTCAGCCATACTTTTCTCTGCTCATTGTCATTAGAAGAGATTACTAGAGGTAACCAGTTCTCTGATAAAAAGACGAACCAAGCAGATCCATTTGCCGCGCCCATTGTCTCAAGTCTAAGAAATGTACGCTTTAACAGCTCAGGGTAACTGTTATAGAGCCGTCTAAACAGCGGCCAATCTTCTTCCTGAGGAGCTATCTCGCAAAGCGATTCACAGATAAGGCGCTTGACATGATACCGGACTTCCACTTCAGAGATAGCTTGCACGACCTGACGAGAGAACTGGTCTGGCTGATGAGCACGAAGATAGAACAAGAACGCCCTTACGAAAGGACGGATGAAAGGTAGCTGGTGCTGAGACAGGATAAAATCTTTGAGCGTCTGTTCCTCTGCGATTACAGCACGAACAGTCAAACAGTCTAATAGCGTTTGATGGCTAAAACCTACGGATTGAGAGGACTCCTCATACAGTACTTCCTGACTGACAAGTTCTCTGACTGTAGATTCACCTAGCCTCAAAATATCCTTGCTACAGCGCTGACTTCGACGAGACCTAAGGTGGTTAGCCATTCGATATAAACCTTCTAATGCCGAACTGCCTAGAGAGTCTTTTTGAACAACGACTTCTTGAACAAAAATGTCATATAGCGCATAGGTAGATGCTATTTGCGGTGTGGCTCCACTATCTACTACTTGTTTGAATAGTCTGAGGTTCTGAGGAACTCTCAGCACTTCTATAAGTGATTTAGAGAAAGAACTATGGTCTATTTGCCATTTGTCTAATAGAGGAATGATTGTTTCCTCGTAGTCTAGAAGCCCTATACGGACTCGATGATCCCAACTTATTCCTCTAAGACTAGGATCGTAATCAAGATCGAAAGACCGACAAGCAGAAATGGTAGTAACGTTGTTTATCGCAGATAAACGGCTAATTAAACCTATGAATAGTCTCAGAGAGTCATGGTCACGGTTCAAAGAAAGAACATCTAGTGAGTCTACAATGACGACAACACGACGGTTCTCAGACAATCGTGCGCATAGACCGACAAGATCTTCGGGTAATCCTCTATCTGCAAGGTTCGATTCTGATTGGGATGTTGTGAAGTGATCGCCTTTAATAAATAGCAGACCCCAATCTTCTGACCGTTCTCCTTCTATATAGTCTGCAAGGTCAAGCAATATGCATGTTTTCCCAGTTCCTGCTCCCTCTGTTAGGAGAATACGCTGCGTTCCTTCTTCGATAAGCGCTATTAGCTTCCCTAGTTCCGAACGTACGATCTGCTCTCCGCCAATAGTCCGAATCCAGTCACGGCCTATCTGTGAAGCAGAAGAAAAGGCCTCTAGTATCTCAGAGATATTCTTATTGGGTGCTTGAACTATTCCGTGTTCGCTCAGCTTTCTAATGGCACCGTCTCGCGTAATCTGTGCTTTTCCATGTTTCAACGACGATTCGTGGTCTGTAAGTAATTCTTTGAGGTAAGGAATAGCATCTGCTGCTCTTGCGACTTGACTTTCAAGCGCTCTCAAATTTTGGTTTTGCCAATCTTCGATGGTTATATGAGCGCCGAACAAAATTCGCTTTGCAAAACCAAACGAATCTTCTTCCGAACATCCTATAGCGGTAGCAAGCTTGTTTAGGTATCCCTGCTGATTTTTACCTGCGGTTTGTTTGAAGACATCGTAGCTAGGTATATGTTGACAGGTTGTTACCAGCCTCTGAAATTCTCCAAATGGAGTACGTGAATAGAACTCAACTTCTCCGTTCTCATCGTTTGTGAGTTGCTCCCTAGCTTTAACTAACTCTTCTTTTAGCTGGCTAAAACTCCATGCCCTATGGTCAGGCGAATTCTTCTTTGCCTGCATATAGCGAGTCCTACCATTCTTATAAACAACGACAATATCGTCGATGGATATTACATAACCCCTATCCGGGATGCCTGTAGAATCAACTTGTATGAAATCTATATCATTATCGCTTAGAAGCTTGATCGTCCAGTGCAGTGCTACGCATAACTGATATTCATCACCCAAATTGGATTGTCTTCCCGCTAGGCTCATAGTCTCTATATCTAGGTTTTACTCATAGGTACATATATCCTAGTCCTCTATTGTAGCGATCGCACTCTGTCCCGATGACATGTGCATCAATTGGGTTTCCAGGTCACCAATAGCTGTAGCCGCGTCTTTCACGTCGTTTGACAACACCATCAAAGATCTTCAGCGCCTGTTCGTAGCGATCGCACATAGTCTCTGAACTCTGACCTTGAAAAGCGCTGACCCGTCCCCATCGCCGCAGCACAACCCATTGCCCAAATAGGTTTTGTCGTACCTCGCAAGAATAGTGGCGAGTATGTTTTCGCCAGTCCTGCCGCTTCCACTTGTCTAGCTGATAGTCCATTCTTTATTTGCACCTGCTTACCCAGACTTCCTGCGTTTGATAGAAGCTCCCGCGTTGCTCTAGTGGAAATCCGCCGAGCAACGCCGCGATCCACACTTCCACCACCGGCATCTTCAGTTGTCGCTGGACATCGACCAATCGTTGCGGCTCTTCTCTCTGCTGACTAGCGATCGCCTCCACCCAATCTGACACATTCTCAGCATGAGAAACAGCCAATGCCTGACTCTTCAGATCGGCATCCTCTAGCGCGTCAATCATATCTAAGACCGACAGCTTCAGGGCCTCACCTGCTACGGAATCCTCATCGGCTTTGTCTTCATTCGGTAGATTTCTGCCTGCCCGATATGAACGATTCACCAAGCCTGAAAAGTCCAGCTCCTGCGTTTGGCGGGTAACTCCCTGAAGCCAGTCTCCATCCATCACCGGCCCTTCAGCATTGTGCGCATCCTCCCAATCTTCCCAAAGCCGGTCAGCTTTCGCTTCGCAAAGTCCTGCCAGCCGTACCAAAATATCGCCTGCGACTCTAAGATGATCGCGTTGTTCTAGTCCTGCCAGTTCGCCTTCAAACTGCTCCCAAAGGCTAAGCACGTCAGCATTCTCTGGAATTTCCGAAGCTTCTTCCAAGGCAACTTCTAAGTTCAGCTCTAGCTGACGCACATTAACCATGAGTCACCTCAGACGTTTCTAGAAATTGCTTTTGCGAAGCCGCGAAGCGATCACCCCACGGACACCCTGGAATCGGGCATTCAATCGGCTCTAGTCGAATCTCATCCGCAAAAAAGGTAATCCCAAACCGCGCCCTCAGATAGCTCATCACATCTTTCTGCACATACTTCTCCAACTGGCGCTTGCGGTAGCCTGCGCAGTGAATCGGTGCAACTTCCAGTACCTTGGAACCATCCTGGAATACAGAAGCGGCGATCGCATGAATCGGCGCATCCTTCCTTTTCTCCCGCCAGATATACAGATTGGCATAAGGCACCGATGCCTCGGCCACCGGCAGCGATACCTTCTCCACTTGCTCTTCGCCCAAAGCCACTTCAGAACCCTGCTGCTGATACTGCAACCGTCGTTGCTCATTCAACCGCTGGCGATTGCGATAGTAAGAGCGCTTACTAGGACAGCGCTTTTCATTCCAGCAGCCATCGCCTTGCTTCCCATGCAGCAGCTGCGCGGCTTTGGCACTCAGCCCCGCACACTCTACGCATTTCTTGGTGACCCGACGAGCCATTTCACGAACCGGAGATATAGTACTAGCCGCCTTCAGACAGCTAAATAGAAGGAAAGAGCACCGGAATTGGAATATCGCGATGCTTGCGATAGATCTGAAAGTCGCTGTCTAACGTGAATACTGAACTCTGAGGATACAGCTCAGCCATTCGCGCTAGCTCCGCATCCGCTAGTGAAGCTGGAACTGACTTATAGCGCTTCATAATCGTGAGAACAGAAGCAAGTTCAGCCTCTAAGGAAAACGCAACCTCAACCTGTCCTTCCTCTAGATAAGGTAGAAACGCTTCACGAGCGCCTCTCACTCGACCCAGAAGAAACCATGTTTCAGAAATGACGGCTTCACAAGTCAGTAGCGGCGGCTCTATCGACTCCAACTGCTGCACTACCCATTCATGATGACTCTCACTTTTGTCAATCGAAGCAATCAAAGCGCTGGTGTCAACAATGACTTTCTGAAGCATTACTGCCCATATCCTTCCATATAGGCTGGGTTGGTTGCTAGATCTCCAGGGCCTTTCACCGCACCAATAGAGGCGCGAGCAACCTCTGCGAAGGACTTGGGTTCCTCACCTTCATTCCTGAGCGATCGCACATTAGCCCGCTGATGTTTGGCTATGAGGAACTCAACAAAATCAAGGATCTGCCGCCGCTCTGCTTCCGGTAGCCCTTCAATTCCTTGCACGACCTGCTGAGAAAGCGGGGACATCGCTAGTAGCTCCTGAAATATAAACGGCTCAACTGGGGTCTAACGGGTACTAGAGCATAGAGCAGGCATCCACCCCATAGCCTAAATCGCCCGCTATGTCTGGCTTTATCATACCGCAATTCATCGGCCTATATTCTTAGTCTGATATTTAGCATAGTCCAAATAAATGTAATTATTTGGGGTTTGATATAGTAGTCTGGAGGTGGCGACGGGCTGCTGCGCCTTTCAGAACCTGCGGTTATCTAAAGATCGGGAGCGTTTTCGCGGCAGGTTGCTCTGTATTTTTTGGCTGAGATGATGGCAAAACCTGATCCAGTTCCTACGTTCATTGAGGTTGGCGCTCTGGCGAAGCTCTCGGAGCCTGCTGCGACTATGCAGGATAAGCCACAGCAGATGGATTGGGTGGATGAGTTTTTGTGCGATCGCGAGATCAGGCCCAACACCGAAAAAGCTTACCTACGTCAGCTTCGAGGCTTTCAGGTCTGGTGCAAGTTCAAGTGCTGGGCTGAAATTGGCGATGTGGATATTCGCAATTACAAGACGCATCTTAAGAACCAGCCAACTAAGTCGGGCAAGATAGGGCTGTCACCGGCCAGCATCAATCAGGCGATCGCCACGCTCCAGAGCTTTTTCAAGTGGCTCACGACCAAGCGCTACATTACCTATAACCCTGCATTAAATGTTGAAAAGGTGCCCGCTGCGCCGACTGAGACGAAAGATATGGAAGTCGCAGCGGTGCGCCAGCTTGCAGACGGGATTGAGTACCGAGGACAACGCGAGCAGCTCAGTATCAGAGACATGGCTATCTTTGAGCTGCTGAAGCATGGGCTTAGGGCAGAAGAGGTTAGTAAGCTCGATACAGATGACTACAATAAGCAGGCTGTCCACGTCGTTGACGCAAAGTGGCGTAGTGATGGGTGGGTGCCACTGTCACCGAACGCTCGGTATGCGTTAGACCGCTACCTAGTCTGGTGCGTAGATCAAGGCTTTGATACTGGCTCTGATCAGCCGCTTTTTAGAAACCTATCGAGGAATGGGTATGGAAATCGGCTAGGGTACTGGGGCATCTATGAGATGGTTAAGGATTTGGGGGCGATCGCCGAGTCAACTGAGAACATACACCCGCATCGACTGCGCCATACGTTCGGCACGCAGCTTGTTATGGGAGATGTACAGCCGGACTATGCTCGTAAACTGATGCGGATAAAATCGCCGGTTACATTTGAGCGTTACACCCGCAGGGCTGTTGAGAAGAAAGCAGAGGATGCATTTAATGACTTAATCGAACGCTCAGAGCATAAAGATAGCTTGTTCTAAAATTCTCACTACTGGACATTGGTTACCTTCTCAATAGAGCTACGACGCCAAGTTACGCATAGCGTGTCTGTCCCAGAAGCTCAAAAAAAACTGAGCCAGATACTATTTTTGTGCGATCAAATTATGCACTGAGTACTCGGCTAAAGGCAATAACAAAAAATATTTTCTAGTGTGCATTCTCTGCACAAATTGCGATAACATCTGATTTAACTAAGACGTGCGATGTCGCACGTCGGCCTTCCTTACATGAACGTGCGATGTCGCACGTCAACGCGCTTCACTTAATAAACAGGCCCCAGCTATGACAGTATTTTCAGTTTTTAACATGTCGGGAGGAGTTGGTAAAACGACTCTCACGATGAATCTAGCCCATGAACTCAACACAAGAGGAGTCAAAACACTCGCTGTGGACATGGATCCACAGGCGAGTCTAACCACGTTCTTCGGACTAGATGCCTATGAGCTGCCCAAGACCATTCATAATAGCCTGATGGATTCTGAGCCTCTTCCCATCGAATCCTCAGAATGGTGTGATTTAGCTCCCGCGAATCTGACGCTGGCTCAAGCAGAGTTGTCTCTCACGGCAGAGCTTCGTCGCGAGTATCGACTGGCTGATGCATTAAGCAAAATTTCTGATCAGTACGATGCCATCATTGTTGACGGGCCTCCTAGTCTTGGGTTGCTTTCCGTAAATTGTTTGGTGGCTGCTGACTATCTAATCGTTCCTTTAGCTACGAACTACAAAGCTGTAGAAGCTACTATGGGTCTTCTCAGAGTCTCTATAGAGATAGCTAGTAAAGTTAATCCTGGGCTAAAGGTTCTAGGGCTGGTTCCGACTATGTTTGACCGGCGAACTTCTGGAGCCAGAAGAGCAAAGGAGGCGATCGACGATATCGCTAAGCAGCTACAGCTACCCATGTTTGAAGGAATGCAGGTATTCGCTCCAGTCCCCTTGAGAACCGCTATCTCTGATGCTCAAGAAGCTCATCAGCCGCTCTCTGTTTACGATTCCAAAAACGATGGATTAAAAGCGATAAGAAAAATTGCAGACGTTATGGCTAGTCAAGTTGAGGTGACGGTATGAGCAGCGCTGCAAAGAAGAAGATGTCGGTCGGTAGTAATTGGTTGGGAGGTTTGGTCACTTCGTCTCCTGAGTCAGTCCCATCCTCGGCAGGTGAGTCTATTTCTGAAGTTGCGATCGCGAAGATCTGGAAACCCAAACAGCAAAGAATTTACTTCGACCGTGCGGAAATAGACAAGCTAAAAACGGCTATTAAAGACGAAGGCTTTCGCGGCTCTGTGCTTGTTACTCCCTTGTCCGATGATCATTCTGCTCGAACTGAAGGATTTGAGTATGAGCTAGTTTTTGGTGCAAACCGTGTGACGGCCTGCGAAGAACTAGGTAGCACCAAGATTCGAGCGGAAATTAAGGCGTTAGACCCAAAACAGGTTAGGCGCATTAGGTTTGATGAAAATATGGTGCGCAAGAATTTGAACCATTTTGAGGTTCTTCTTGGTTACCTGGAGTTGATGGCAGACGAAGCTGGTACTACATCTGAAGTTGTTGAGCAGGAACTCAATCAGATGAGTAACTCTGCGAAGCGAGGTGGGGATATATCTGAGGCTGTATCTAACCATATCGAACTCTATCAGAGTATTCTTGATCGCTATAAAGGGGGGAAGCTTACGACCTTCCGTAGCAAGCTCATCCGGTTTCGGAGTCTTCCTGACAACGTGAGAACAGCCTTAGATGCTGGTAAGGTAGATGCTTCTAAAGCACTTGAACTTGGAAGTGTCAAAAATGCAGAAGAGCGTGCTGACCTGCTCGACTGGGTAATTAGTGATAATCCTCCTGTTGCTGATATTCGTAAGGAAAAGCGGCAACGAACAGAGCGTACTGAACCAGACAAAAAGGAAAAGAAAAAGCCTACTGTAAATATGAGGAAGGCTAGTAGTGCTATCGATGAACTGACATCTTTGCTGCAATGTAAGTCGTTGGAAACAAAGAATAAGGAAGCTAGTGAGCTGCTTTCTCAAATCAATGAGTTGATTGCGCAGCTGCATAAAATAGTGTGACGTACGACATCGCACGTCACACTATTTCTGTAAAGTGACACAGAATTTATCAGCTATTGTCGGCTGTCGCAGTTAAATAATGACTTGGAGGAATAGATCCTTTTGTATCTGAATTGAGAGCTGCTTGATGGCGTTATAGTGTCACTTTCGTATGCTCTTATAGGTAAACCTCCTAAGAGCGCTCAGTTGTAGTTGAAATGTACTAAGCTAGCAATGACTCACTGGAGCATTGAAATTGCTCAAGGCTAATTTAGGGTAGAGACTTGAAAGCGATAGAGGTAGAGAATCAACTAAGGGAAGTAGTTAGTAGGTTGATAACAGAGGTTGATTTGGCTACAAGCCAAGGACGGCTAGACGTTAATCTGGTCTCAGAAGATGCATGGATTCCAATCCTTCGGGATGTCTTTCAGTGCCCAGGTCTTATCAATCTAAATAAAAAGCAGAAAAACTTTCCAGGTATCGACTTGGGCGATGAGCAAGATAGAGTTGCTTTTCAAATTACGGCGTCAACTGACCTGAAGAAAGTAAAGAAAACGCTTTCTCAATTTAGAGACAAGAATTATAAGAATTCCTTCGATGAGCTTCACATACTCACGCTAACTAAAAAGCAAAGTTCCTATTCTCAAGATGCAATTGACAGGGAGATTCAAGGCGAGTTTACGTTTAATGCGAAGAAGAATATTATCGACCCTGGAGATATACTGCAACGCATCACTTCTATGCGCTTAGGCGCACAAGAGCGCCTACTGAACGAATTTAGAGTGATTCTTGGCGACATTGAAGATCGGTTAGCTGCTTACGAAATCGCAGATAAACCTCCACTCATGTTTGCCTCAAACTTAGTGGAAATGGATTTTCCGCAGCGTATACACATAGCGGAGCTAGACATCGACCGTAAGTCAATCGCAACGAAAGCCCGAAACCGTCTTGGCTATAAGAAAAGCAAGCTTGGCAAAGCCCTAGCTGTCCGACTGTCGTTAGTCCTAAATGGTGTTGAACGACATGACTGGGTAGTTCATGACAATAAGCTATTTACCTTTGAGGAGCTAAATTCTGAATCCGACTTTGCTTCGGTCGTTGATATAGGTTCAGTCGATCCACTTGAATCAGAAGAATTTTTTGATAGCGAGCTACTCGAATATAGAAACCTATTCATGAGGCTGCTAAAGAACACGGCAATGGACATGCTTGAGCCGTACAACGTGAAATGGCACAAGAAGGAAAGGACATTCTACTTTAGACCTTTAGATGATGAGCAGCTTGTAAGAAAGGAGAAATGGGTCGGAAAGCAGAGTGCTACGCGAACAGTTTGCCAGATACGATACCAGAAGAAAGACCCCACTAAGATCTCTTACTATCAGCATCTATCATTTGATCTGGCCTTTCTGAAGATAGAGGATCGTTGTTATTGCACTATATATACAAGCTGGCTGTATACGATAGATGCCTATAGAGTGAGCTTCTATCAGCAAGATTTACTATCAAAGCAGAAGCGATTAGAGTTGAACGCATCCGTTAGAAACCACATCAGATTCGTGGCCTACTACCTGGAGAATTTAGAGATGAGGAGCGTCTCCGATCTATGTTTCTATAGTTTAGTGGAGCTGGAATGCCCTAATTCTCTAAGCAGCAAGTCTGAAGATATGGAGCTTGAGTCTCCCGAGGAGACGAACGATGAAAGTTAAAATTTTAGAAGAACCTAAGCTAGAGTTCGGAAATGGAACACATATCTGCCCTAAAGCCGGAATTGAAACGCTCGGCGTATACGATACGCACGATAGCCTTAGACAGACAGATCTAAGGTTGGGTATCGTTGGGCGAGGTGAAGGAATTGACCTCATGGATGTCTGGCTAGAGACTTGCCAGCGAGGTTTCCCAGGCAAGAAGTCAAAGTCTCCTATTCCCAATTTGTTTAGAAGCTTTATGGGCTTTTCAGAGCAGTCAGGATTCTTCTCTAAGTTTGTATATGGCACGCCTTTTACAAGAACGCTTCAACGGACAGAGCTAAACAAGATTATGAAGCTGTCTGATAGGTCAGAACGAGTAACTGAATGCGTTGACCTGTACTTTGACCAAATTCGGTTCATTGTTGAGAACCGGAATGTTGATGTCGTATTGTGCGTTATCCCAGATGAGATATACGACTCGCTCACGAAAGAAGAGTCCAGTAACGATAAGAAAAAAGGGAAAGAAATAGAATACAACTTTAGAAGGCTACTGAAAGCAAAGTCTATGCATCTGAAGGTGCCACTCCAGTTAATTGTTGAGAAAAACTTAGTTATCGGAAAGGGTGGGCAAGACAAACAAGATGACGCAACTAGGGCTTGGAATTTTTGTACGGCATTGTACTACAAGGGCAACAAAACTATTCCCTGGCGCTTGTTAGAAGAGTCGCATAAACCTAGAACGTGCTATGTCGGTATTAGCTTCTACAAAAGCAGGGATGGCAGTACAGTTTCTACAAGTCTCGCACAGGTATTTGATGAATTCGGCCACGGCGTTATCCTACGAGGCTCGCCAGTTGCGTTAGACAAAGAAGATAAAAGACCTTTCATGAGCGAGGCGCAGGCGTATGATCTGTTGTCATCTGCGATAGATGAGTATCATCACGCACTAATGCAGATGCCTGCTCGAATCGTTATTCACAAAACGAGTAACTTTAAGCCCTCTGAAGTCGCTGGTTTTACGGCGGCATTAGATGATAGGCACATTCGGTTGAAAGACTTCGCAACAGTTTCTAATGCACCTGTGCGCCTCTTTAGCTATGGGAACTACCCGCCACCACGAGGAACGTTACTGAACTTACAGGAAGATATGGGTGTTTTGTACACAAGAGGGTTTGTGGACTTCTACAAGACGTATCCAGGTGCGTACGTTCCTGCTCCTCTACGAGTTCAACTCTATGAGTATGACTATTCCCTTGAGGAGATCTGTGAGGAGATTCTCGGCTTGTCAAAGATGAACTGGAACAATACTCAGCTTGATGGAAAGTTTCCTATCACTATCGAATGTGCCAGAAGAGTCGGCGATATCATGAAGTACGTGGACGTTCATGAGCGGCCCCAGATTAGCTATAGCTACTATATGTGACGCTAACAACCGCTTTCAGCTCAGAAAATATATCATTCCTTGTATTGCTTAAATGATGAGTCAGGCTCAGATTATATGCTCTGAACTGGGGTGTTGCCCTCTACTGAAAGCCAACCGGATGCTTTTTTTGATGAGATTTTCCAAACGCATCGTTTTCAGATGTGCTAGTACTAGCTGTAATCTTACAGGCGATCGCACTTCCTACTACCTACTTCAATGTGAGAAGTTACGCTGACTACTCGCTAGCCGCCTTGACTATGATGCGTCTTTTAGTTGGGCTAAACCCTTGTAAAATGGAGATAATGCATAGTTTTATAACTAGAGCTATGAGTGATTTCGATGAGCCTATGCTGTCGTCAGCGCATAATTTACAGAAGCTAAATCTTTTTTAATAACATGATTGATCCAGCATTGCAGACCGAGTTAGTTTCCGTTGATTTGGGAGATGGAATCACTGCCAAGGTGGAAGTTTTAGAAACAGGCCGAGAAAAGGTCGGTGCTGGACTACTCCCTCTCGATTCCGTCTCTGAAGCGATCACAAAAATATCAAAAATAGTCGCTACATCCATTCAGTCAGTGAAGCCTAAAAAAGCAACCGTTAAATATGGGCTAGCGATTGGAGTAGAGCAAGGAAGCTTAGTCGCAGCACTTGTTAGAGGTACGGGCACTGCGAATTTAGAGATCACTTTGGAATGGGAGTCTGAACAGAAAGTCTAGATATCACCATCTCGTAATTACACACCTGTAGGTTAATGCTCTCACCTATCGACGAACTGCTTCAGCAGTGTACCGTTAAAATTATCTCCCGTATCTCAGGTCAATGGGGTACAGGTTTTTTTGTGGCCAGCGATAGAATAGTTACCTGCGCTCATGTAATAGAGAAGGTCGGTCAAGACGGGATATCTGTGCTTTGGCAAGGAAAGGAATGTCCTAATGCGAAGGTGATAGAAGGTAGTATACGAATTGCACCTATTGACCTAGCACTTCTACAGATTGACGTGCCGAACGAAGAAGACCCACCCTGTGTGCTTTTAGATGAAAGGGTGGATCTATTTGATCGTTTATATGTATACGGTTATCCAGATACTTTTCCTGACGGAGGTTCTCTGACGGTTACGTGTGAGGGCACGGTAGAAGAACAAGGCACAACTCTCATAATCACTAAAGATGGGCAAGTCCGTCCTGGCTCCAGTGGTTCTCCAGCGCTAAACAAAAAGCTTAATAGAGTTTGTGGGCTTGTGAGCGATAGCAGAGGACGCTCCACTAATCTCGGCGGACTCTTGATTTCAACCTCTACAATATTTGATCAGTATCCAGAGATAAGAGAACTGAACCGTCAGGCACACGAGCAAAGCCACCGCTGGATTGATCTCATGCACCAGCGTACTTTAGTGCCCACCTCTAAATTACCAAAGGCGTTAAGGCAAGACTGGGGCGATGCGCCCGAGAGTGCAACCTTTTACGGACGGACTGTAGAGCTAAATCGACTCAAAACATGGCTTCTAGAAGAACGATGCCGAACAGTGCTTATTACAGGTATTGGAGGTATTGGTAAAACAGCGATCGCTAAGCAACTTTCTAGTGCTGTAAAAGAAGAATTCGACTATGTTATTTGGAGAAGTCTTCGGGAAGCACCTTCTGTAGAGAAAATCTTGTCAGATATAGTACGAGTATTGTCCGACCACCAGGAGATGTATCTTGCAGATAATCTTTCCGAAGCAATAGGGCTATTAATAGAAAACTATCTTAAGAACTCGCGAGTCTTAATTGTGCTGGACAACGCTGAATCTGTTATGAAGCAGGGTAATCAGGCAGGGCAGTTTCAAGCGAATCATGTCGGTTACCGCTTGCTGTTTAACGCGCTTGGTTTAGAAGAACATAATAGTTGTCTTTTACTGACGAGTAGGGAGAAACCACAAAGTATTGAGGCTCTGTTAGTTCCGGAGAAGCCAATTCGTTTATTAGAACTCGAAGGTCTAACTTTTCATGAAGCAGGAGATATTTTCACCAATAAAGAAATTGAGGGATCTAGAGAAGAATTTGAAGGAATTTTCGATCTCTATGGTGGAAATCCGCTATTTTTAGAATTGGCTGCAAAGCATATAAAAGAGGTTTATCAGAGCGATGCAACTAGCTTTTATAGAGAGGCTAGTTTTGTGGTTGGACAACCTTTGCGTGATGTGGAAGATGAGAGAGAGGCTATTCGGAAAATGTTAGATTGGTACTTCAGTAGACTGTCAGAAGAACAGAAAGAGATTGTTTACTGGTTAGCGATTAACCGAGAGCCAGTTTCAATAGAAACCTTGTCTGAAGATGTTTTGTCCGTTTCCTCTAAGAAGGAAATAGTAAATAATTTGCAGTCATTACAGAAGTTGCTTCCTTTGGAAAAAAGCGAAGAGGACTTGTATACTCTCCAGCCAGTACTTATAGAATATGCAACTAACCGATTAGTAGAAGCAATTTTTGAAGAAATTTCAACAGGTGATATTCTACTACTCAATAGACATGCGCTGATGAAGGCCCAATCACCAGACTATATTAGAGAAGCTCAAATAAATTTTATCTTAGACCCAATAGTTCAACGATTTGACGAGACTACTTTAGAGCTGGAAGAAGAATTAAATCAGATTCTCTCAAGCCTTACTAGAAAGCGTAGAAGGCCGCAGTCATCCTACGCAGCCGGAAATATCCTCAATCTCTTCTGTCATACAGAACTGGATTTAGCTTCGATGGAGCTTGATTTCTCTCGTCTTTCTGTGTGGCAAGCAGACTTGCAAGGCATATTCGTAAATGATATTGACTTTTCTTACGCTAGCTTAACCCACTCACTTTTTACTCAAAACTTAGGCATGGTCTTCTGTACCCGCTTTAGTCCTGATGGCAAGCATATAGCATTCGGAGATTCGCATGGAGGTGTTTCTTTTATTAGATCAAGTGATGGACAAAGGCAATGGTATAGAAGTCATAAGAATGATGTGTGGTCAGTGGCGTTCTCTAATGACGGAAAGCTTCTCGTGAGTGGAGACGAAGATGGAATTATAAAGTTGTGGAATCCGAAAACTGGAGACTGCCTCAGAACAATATCGAACTATGTTGAAAATCCTGAAGCAGTATATAGTGTGTCGCTTGATCACACTGGTAAAATTCTGGCAGCAAGTAGCAAAGACAGCGTAGTTAGGGCATGGAACACTGACATGCTGTTAGACGGTAGCTCGAACGATGAACCTGTTATCTCCTGGCTAGATCATACTGCGCCTGTGATGTCAGTTTCTTTTCCAATGTATGAACCTGTCCTAGAAAGCTTTGAGAATGTTCTGCTAAGCGGTGGTTACGATGGAAAAGTTAGTCTGCTCAATACTGTTACTCGTGAATGCCAAGAACTGTACGAACATAATGATTGGATATGGTCGGTTGCTTTCAGTCCATACGGTAGATGGGTAGCTAGTCGTCCCTGAAAAACTGCTTCAAGCTATGCTACGCAGGTGTTTTGGTTTGTGAATAGCGCGGTAAAATTGCCAGATAAGCCGCCGCCGCCAAAAAAAGCTTGCAATTATGAAGTCATCATCAGA
>NZ_JADEXO010000191.1 GCF_015207105.1 cf. Phormidesmis sp. LEGE 11477 | reverse complement strand
GTATCAGGGCATTGTGGTCGGTGATACGGGGCTAGGCATTCCAGCAGCAGATCTGGTGCGGCTGTTTGAGCGAAACTATCGAGGCGTACAGGCCAAGGGTGATATTCCGGGGACAGGATTGGGGTTGGCGATCGCGCAGTCGCTGATGTCCGAGATGCACGGGTTTATAGAAGTGGTGAGTCCGGCAGCAGGCACGCCATGGCTACCAGAAAGCGCTTTTAATAGTGAATCTGGGCCAGGAACGGTATTCATCGTGTGGCTACTAGAAGTAGAGCGGCGATCGAAGAGATAAGACTATTCCTTTTGAGTTTGGTGTCTATATATTGTTGATTAATCCGATAGCGGGAGAATTTTGCTTTTGAGATTATCAACTTTGATTGATGTCGTAATATGATCTTCACTCTTTTACATAGATGAATTCTAATACAGCTCGTATTTCATTAGCTGGCAGAGCAGTGCGCCATTGTAGACCGGAGTGCGAGAGGCAGATTTGAGGCCAATATTGCTAGAAAGCGCTTTGTTGCCGCTAAGGATGTAGGCGGTCCAACCTTTGAATCGCTGTTTCAACACATTGCCGAGTAGCTTGTAGAAAGCGCCAAGATCGGTGTCTTTGCCAAGTCTTTCGCCGTAGGGTGGATTGCAGAGCAAGATGCCGCTGTCGGTAGGGGCTTCTACGTCCGCCAGTTCGTTCTGTTGGAAATTTACGAGATGTTCTATGCCGCACTTTTGGGCGTTGCTGTGGGCCTGGATCAGGACGTTTGGATCGCGATCGCTTCCCCCTACAAAAGCTAGCAAATCTTCCCTCTGTTGTTCTTCTGCCGCTGTCAGCATGCTTTCCCAAAGCTCGTCATCATAGTCTAGCCAAGTCTCAAAGCCAAACCGCTCACGAAACAAACCGGGCGCTACTCGCAGAGCCTGCAATCCCGCTTCTAAAGGCAATGTCCCTGACCCGCAGAGCGGATCAAAAAATGCCTGATCAGACTGCCAGCTCGATAGCTGAATTAGCGCAGCGGCTAAAGACTCTTTAAGCGGAGCTGCGCCGACAGCAGGCCGATAGCCGCGCCTGTGCAAACTGTCACCAGAACTATCGAGACTGAGAGTTGCTCTATTCTTGTGCAGGTGAACGTTGATCCGCAAGTCGGGTTCGTGCGTATCTACGTCTGAGCGATCGCCTAGCGTTTGGGTCTGCTGTTCTACGATCGCGTTCTTGACTTGCAGTGAGGTGAAGTGGGTATGGTTGAGCGCGTCGGTTTTGCCCGTAGCGGTAACGGCTAGAGTCTGATCGGGGGTGAGATACTGGCTCCAGTCTAGGCGCTGAACGCCGGCAAACAGATCTGCGCCTGTCGCACAGTCAAATTCGCTGAGCCGCCACAAAATTCTAAAAGGCAGTCTCGCCCACAGATTGACTTTATAAAGGAGGGCGCGATCGCCTTTAAACGCAGCCCCGCAAAATCCAGGCTGCACATCTTTTGCGCCTAGCCGTTCCAGTTCTTCTACAACGAGCGGCTCTAGCCCTCTTGCAACGGTTGCAAAATACTGGTTCATAGCGTTTCTTTGTCTCGAAAGATCGTTTGACTAGGCCCACAGCGAACTACGTCTGGGTCTGCAGCCAGTCAAGCAGCAGCGCCGCTACCGGACCGGGCTGCTCCAACTGCGGTAGCACGCCAGTCTCTGATACTACCTGAAATCGCTGGATCGCTTCAGGATTTAGCTGGGCCAGCCGCCGACCTAGCGATACCGTTGTGAACTTGGCGTCTTCTCCCCAAACCATCGCTGTGGGGACTTTCAAAGCCCTGATATAAGGCGTCAGATCAAAGTAAAGATCGCCCCTGAGGAAAGACAGCGCCGAGTATTCTGCATTGGGCTGCTGAGCGGAGTTTAGATACGCTGAGATGATTTCTTCAGAAAGGCGTTCTGGTTTGGAAAACAAAAAGTTTTCTAGAAAATTGCGAACGGCTAGATCGTTAGTTGCCCCTAGGGTATAGATCAGCGTATCTAGAAAAGGCGTGTTGATGATGGGTTCTGGTAAGCGTCTGCCTGCCCCTTGGCCAAAGTCTCTAAAGCCAGCAGGGCAGGTGAGAAACAAGCGGCTAAACAGATGCGGCTTCTGGGCGGCGAGTCTAGCGATGAGGCCCGCCGTAAACGAGCTAGCGACCGCCACAATTGGCCCGGTGGCGACCTGCGAGATGAATGATTCTAGATTGACAAGATAGTCGGCAACGGTATAGCGATGAGGCGGATGTGCCGACGCGCCCCACCCAATTAGATCCGGGGCAATGACGGTGTACTGCGAGGCTAGGGCCGCATAGACCTTTGACCATTCGTAGGCAGAAGCGCCGCCACCAAAGTTGTGGAAGAACATCACCTGGTCTGGCGCGGGCGATCGCCATAGCGAACTTGCCTGCGTATAGTAAACGACCTGTCCTAATTCAGTAAAAACTGACTTCTTTCCAAATCCAGGCGGCTGGAACTTTAGCATCGCAGTCTCATCAAGGTAACGCAGCTATGGCTTATACATCTTAGCGATCGCCCACCTACTTTGCAGAATAGATGGCACCTAGATCGAACACACATCACAGTTTCAACCTAGTGCTTTGAGCAGATTGACAGCCGCACTAGCACTTAATCTCCTCAACAAGTGGCTGAATCAATAGACGACATATGTTAAGAAATCCATCAATTTTGACTGGTTTCTATCGGATTACGGGAATCCTGCACCTGCATCCTCAACTCAATCACTATCTCTGACCCGCTTGAACCAACCCTCTGCACCTGAATAAACGATATGACACCTAAAACATACAGGAAAGTTTTGATCAGAACTTTAGTAGCGCTCAGCGTACTACTTTCTAGTTTTGTGAGTGCGCCCAAATCAGCGAGCGCTGAGGCTACAACTGAAAGCAGCCTTGCTGATCAAACTGCAATCAAAGGACTATCAAACCAAGACCAAGCTGTTTTACCTATCGCTTCAGCCGCGTCTAGTGCTGATAGCCTGATACGGCAGTCCCTGAGCGTTCATTCAGATCCTGTAGCTAGGTTTTCACAGCCTGCTGTCTCTCTTGCGAGCCTGCAAGCCTCTGTGGTCGTGCGTAATGAAATAGAGCTGGGCGAGACTGAACAAAGCGGCGCTGAGTCGGATGAGGTTAGCTTAGCTAGAGAAAATACCTACGAGATTGATGTAGACGGGCAGTATGCTGCCATTACCGATAGTCATGAGATTTCTGAACAGCAGGCTGCCGCTGTCGATAGCCACGAGATTGCTGAACAGCAGGCTGTCCGGGTTGATGCCGTCTCAGATGTAACTGATGTTGAAGAGGCTAATAGCCATGAGGTCAGCCCTGACTCTGTTGATCTAGCCGCCGACCTGGCTACTGATCTGGCCACACCTGAAGAGGTGCAGATCGCCCAAGACCTCGGTGATACCTTTGCACCTGTTTCACCCGCTGAGCGTCGTCAGCAGTTGCTAATAGACCCAGATGCAGAGGTTCAGCTCGATCCGATCGCCACTATCGACTTTCCTCGAACGCTTCCCTCTTCTACGTTTCTAGTGCCCTCTGCCTACGGTGCGGATTGGGGAGATGTTTTTGTCGGACTTGCAGGCGTGGCAGGTGGAGACGATAGCGCTAGGACAGACGGCTCTGCTGCGCTTGGATTTGGCGTTGGCGATGCCGTTCGAAATGTAGGTCTAGAAGTCGGCGTTGGCATCATCAGCCTAGATGGATTCGCCGATGACGGCATTGTTGGCTTCAAGCTGCACAAGATATTTCCTCAAGCTGGCAATCTAGCCGTAGCCGCAGGCTGGACTAACCCGATTAAGTGGGGAAATGCAACTGACGCAGAGGATACTTTTTACGGGGTCGCGACCAAGCAGTTCAGACTGCGACCTAACGCGGATAACCAGATGCCGCTGACCACTTCTCTAGGGGTAGGAACAGGTACCTTCCGGTCAGTCGGTGCAATTGACGATGATGAAAATGGCGTTAACGTCTTCGGCAGTGCCGGGCTGCGAGTGATTCCTCAAGTGTCTTTGATCTCTAGCTGGAATGGAACTGGATTAGGATTAGCTACGTCTGTAGTACCTGTAAGGCGGCTACCATTCGTGCTGACTTTGGGAGTCTCTGATGTGACAGGCAATACGGATGAAGGCGCTCAATTCCAAGGATCTCTCGGTTATGCCCTGCGCTTTTAGGAAGGTAGTCTTCTAGAAAGTGAATGAGTCAGTCTTCAAAGCTATTTACTTTCAACTATTGGGTGCCGATTATTTCCAACAGCCCAGTTCCGTTCCAACAACCCAATTCCGATAGCTTCAACCATTTAGCTCAAACAATCAGATTAGACAAGAGGTTTTCCCTAGTGCGACTTATCTTCAAGCTCCCTTTTCTTACCCTGGCAGGCGCGATCGCCTCGCAGATGGCTTTTACTGATGTTGCGATCGCAGGCCGCGAGCCCGTCATCATCCCAGACTCTTCTACCAACGGCCTAGGCGATACCTTTGCTGAGCCTGAGCCTACATCAGTTTGCGCTCTCACCTTAGAAGGACTAGTCAACGATTTCTTGAGCAACGTGGGCAACAGCTCGTCCGTCCCGGTCGGTGGCAATCAGAGCCTGCCGATCTCAAGCTCACAGGTCGAAGCCGTTCGCGGTGCAATCTCAGCAGAGAATTCAACTAGCTTGGATCAAGCAGTCGCCAACTTACAGCAGCAGATCTCAGACGATTTGGGTGGGCCTAGAGTTCTTCTCTATAGCGTGGACAACTCCATAGAAGGCGTGCAAGATGCCGTCCTGGTATCGAATAACACAGTTAACACGCTAGACGATTCGACCATCATTGCCGCTTCTGAATCGCCAGCACTGGCTACTGTCCTGAGGTCATTAGAGAATGCCAACGCTTCGCTAAACAGCGCGCCATGCATCGGGTTTGACGACGGTGAGGGTGAGTTTAGCATGCTCAGCATCGCGCCTGGAGCCATGCCAGTAGTCGAACCCGAAGAGCCAGCACCGATCATCGAAGAGCCCCCCATGGTCGAGGAGACAGAAATCCAGCAGCCAGCGCCTGAACCGATCAGAGGTCTGTGGTAAGCTTTCTTCCGATAGAAACCTATAAAAGCAAAAATAGCAAAGCGAGCGTATGTTTACCACTGTACGCTCGCTTTGCTTCTTAACTGTTCGTTTTGTATAGAACAACTCAGGCAGACTGATCTGAGCATTCAGAGCTTTAGGCAGACGACTTATTCTTCTTCTACGGGTGGATAGCCAACTTCTCTTAGCGATAGCACCGGGTAGCAGGGGATAGACTTGGGTCCGCAGATGCCTTCGACAATACCAGTAGCAACAATGCCCTGCCCCACATAGCTCTGTAGAGGCTGACCTTGAAGATAGATGCGGCCTACGCCAGTCCCTTCTATGTAGTAGCCATTGGGAGAGGGATGGACGGCGGCTTCATCGTAATTGTACTGCGCTTGGAGCGTGCCTTCGACCGAGATAGGCGGGGCGATGGTGGCTCTGTACAGCTTGTGAAGCTGCCAAATAGTAAAGGTGCTAGCGGCTGCGCCCAAGATGAAAAAGATACTGGCCACTGCCCACAGGGTGGGTTGCGATCGCTCTTTCCTTTTATATGCTTTTTGCGGCTGCTCAGATATGGCTGAAGTTGTCACGGCTAGTACCCTCCCCTCCTTGGTGTCCATACTTCTGACTGTCCATATGATTAATATACTAACGGAGAAGCACCCTGTCAGCGGTAATCACCCGCTGCTGTATCAGCACTTTTATACGGTTAAATCAGCGTGGTCTTCTGCGTAGCTCGATATCAGTATTAGCAAATCCACACTGATATACCGCCCAAATCGCCATCGGCCTTAGATAGTGGCAAGCGCGAAACGTGCCCACTGCCGTAATCGCCTCCGGCGTGCGAAACTGCAAACCATGCTCGTACACCTGGCGCACCACCGCTTCTGTGATCTCCATCGCTTCGTCCATCTTGCCCTCGTGAGCCAAAAACGCAGCTAGGCCAAAATTAATGCCTGTCCATACCTCTAGCTGGTGCGTGTCGTCAGGATTTTGCGGCGACCCATCGGGCCGGACCCCATTCGCGCAGCCGACTTTTACACCTAGCTTAGCCGCGCTAAAGTATCCCGTTTGAGCCCCTTCAAATTTTTGATTCTGAGGACCAAGCTGGGCAGTGTATTGATTGAACTTTACAAAGCAAGCCTCGTAGATCGCCGACAGCGTCGGGCCAACAAACTCGCTATCTACCACATCCGG
>NZ_JADEXO010000048.1 GCF_015207105.1 cf. Phormidesmis sp. LEGE 11477 | reverse complement strand
ATCTAACATAGTTCTATTGTTCCCTGAAAGAAATAGTTCAATGACTGTAGTTCTAGATATGCGGGCAAAGTTTTTCTCGATAGCTCGACTTTGACTTGCCCCTAGTACCTGAAAACTAAGACCGTCTAAAATCAGTAACTCTAAGGCTGTTGATTTTGGGTTTTCAGGCACAAAATAAATCTCGCAGCCTTGTGAAGTTTGATCCAGAGAAGATTGTGTAGTTAACTTTTAACTTAAGCAGAGCGTCTTTTAGGAGACATCCTTGACTGATAAAGAAAGAGCTGTCTAGTCATAATTTTATATAGGAACTTTGTTGCAGATTAGCCTATCTAAATCAGCCGAAAAAGCTAACCATAGATGCCGACTATAGACTAAGACCTCTGACGAAAATCAGTTGACATCATTATAAGTGAGAACTCAGGATTCAATCTCCGTAATCTTTGCCTTGAAGTGGTAAATCTTTTTCTATTTTTTCGATAATCAGGTAGAAAAGCATAGTTTGATACATTCCGATTAGACCAATAACATCATTCTTAACTTCCCAAACTTCTCTGGACAACTGTGCTGAAATTGTAAGAATAGAGTCATAAAAAGACACCTCACGTAGAGCTAAGTATTGACACATAAATTTTTTTTGGATAAGAAGCCAAGTCAAATTCCAAGGTATATGTCCGAAATCTGGCTTAACTCATCTGGCTCAACTCATAAGAGCAATTGCTAAAACTAGATTCTCTAATGAAGCATAGTTTTGGCAACTAAACAAAATCCTAACTAGCTAATGACTCTAACTGTTTCAAACGGTTTGCCCCACCGTCAGGAGTATCGTACATGGCTACTTTTTTATCTCATCTGCCGAAGGGTAGATCGAGTTGGTCGCCCATTCCACCCGTCATAGACACTACAGAAAATCTCTGTATCAGAGTGCTCTTTGTGGAGGAGGGTGCTGGCGAATGCAAAATAGAGAATCAGTCTATCCAGGCTACTTCAAGCGACCTTTTTCTGATCGCTGCCCACGAGACTTGCGACCTGAGTGACTTATCAGGGACAGAGCGGTGGATTCTTAGTTTTGACCTAGCAGCTTTGTCGGAAGCTAACATAGATACTAGAGGTTTTCTAATGTTGATGACAGAAGAACCCTTGGTGTCTTTTTTGAGCACCAGTAACGAGCAATGTCAACCTGAAAAAAGACGATTCAAAGTAGATAGAGAGAGTCGACTATGCTGGTCGAGCTGTCTACGACATTTAGAAAGGGAACTTACTGAAAAAACTTTTGGCTACGCTGACGTCGTTCATTCGCTTTTAAAGCTTTTACTTTTTGATATTGTTAGAATCTTTAAGTTACGGTTCAAGGTCAAGTCAGCTCAGCCTTTGGTCGCTAAAGCGCTCCAATTTATCGAAGAAAACTACAGAGAAACAATTAGTTTAAGCGACGTAGCCGCAGCAGTGGACCGTTCTCCGGCTTATTTGACCGATCTGGTTCGCAAGACAACTGGTAAAACAGTGTTGGGATGGATTGTCGAACATCGTATGGCTCATGCTCGGCAGATGCTGTTGTATACCAGTCATTCAGTAGCTCATATTGCCGAACAAGTTGGATATTTCGATCGACGTCACTTTAGTCGTCAATTTCTACGTTCTCACAACCTGACGCCTCAGAAATGGCGACACGTACACAGTGTCAATAATGCTGTCAACACAGTCACCGCTTGATTAAAATCGGCAGATGTTCAGTTCAGCAACTTAGAAAGGTTAGCTTTAGAGAAACAATAGAGATAGGTGGTGATGACATTATCCGAAGTGAACTTAGAAACGATATCATCACAGGCGATAGAAGTACAGCACCGGAAATAGCGTTTCTCTAATGCGTTAGGAAAACGCGAGTCATTTGGTCCGTTATTGCATGAGACTTTCAGCTCAAAGACTGTACCTTAGGCAAATGACCGACGCTGTAGTAAATTTCTATACAGCAAACTAAAGGCGGGAAAAAGTCTTCTCAGCTTAAGCTTGTTTCCGTTCAAGGCTCATGATGCTTGCAGGAAACAACACACAGGAAGGTTTTCCCATGACGACAAATGTCGAAAAGTTCAATGTCAAGATCGCACAGTCCGTACTGGACGATCTAACACAAAGACTTGCTCAGACTCGCTGGCCCGATGAGATTGATGCAGCGGGCTGGCAGTATGGAGCAAATTCAGCGTATCTCAAAAAAATAACTGACTATTGGCAAAAAGACTTCGACTGGCGTAAGCAAGAAGATTT
Source organism: cf. Phormidesmis sp. LEGE 11477 (assembly GCF_015207105.1). Classification (GTDB taxonomy): domain Bacteria; phylum Cyanobacteriota; class Cyanobacteriia; order Phormidesmidales; family Phormidesmidaceae; genus Phormidesmis. The sequence continues at coordinate 38,065 of NZ_JADEXO010000048.1, read as the reverse complement.
CATCAACAGCTTTGCAAACTTTAGAGCGAACATTGCAGGGATGGAAATTCATTTTATTCACGAGCGAGGGAAAGGTAGCAAAGCGGTCCCGATTGTTCTTCTGCATGGCTGGCCCAGCTCGTTTTATCAAATGCTTAAAATAACGCCTTTGCTCACACAGCCTCGGCTCAGCGATGATCGCGCCGAAGATTGCTTTGATGTTATTATTCCATCTCTGCCAGGGTATGGATTTTCTGATAGGCCGACTGAGAAAGGCATGAGCGTCTCACAGATATCGGCGCTCATGCTAGAGCTTTTGATCGATCGATTAGGCTACGAAAAGTTTATTCTGCGAGCAAGTGATATGGGCGCGGGCGTAGCCAAAGAAATGGCACTATCGAACCCAGAGGCGGTTATCGGGCTGCATCTGAGCGGGACTAACCCCTACATAGGCAACGTTCCCTCTGATCTATCATCAGCAGAACAGCAGTTTGTTGAAAAAGTTCAGAAATTTCAAATGCAAGAATTTGCCTACGCTATGATGCAGTCTACCAAACCGCAGACATTAGCTTTTGGCCTCAATGATTCTCCTGTCGGTTTGGCAGCTTGGATCATAGAAAAGTTTAGAGCCTGGAGCGATTGCGATGGCAACCTTGAAAAGGCATTTAGCAAAGATGAGTTGTTAGCTAATTTGACTATCTACTGGGCTACTGAAACCATCAACTCCTCCATACGCCTATACTACGAGTCTGCTCATAGCCCATCGCCAAACTATGGCGAGTATGTACACTCACCTACTGCAATAGCCTCTTTCCCGAAAGATATGGTTCCAGGTCCACGAGAATGGGCTGAGCGCGAATATAATATTGTTCATTGGGCCGAAATGCCTCGCGGTGGGCATTTTGGAGAATGGGAAGAGCCTGAACTGTTGGCGGATGACATTTGGACTTTTTATCAGTCTCGTGAGCTGAGACAATAGCCTTTTCGAGGTGTTGAATTTCACAGCATCAGCGCCTGAAGACAGTTTTATTGAAAGACCTGACTGTGAAGGCTCAAAGGTACTCGGTTTGTCAATACTAAATAGAATTTAGTCATGAGCTTACTTACCAAGTTTCTACATCTACTCAACCTAATTGAAAATATTCGAGAATTCATTTGTTCTTCGCCTTTGCTTATTCTTAAGGCCACCCTGTGGTCTATTACCTGCGTGTACAGTGCTTTTCTTTTGTCTAACCGCAGCTCCTTGTTTGACTCTGCTACTGTTCCGAACGCGATGCTTATAATCATCTGGTTCATCGTGTTAGAAGCGATCGCGTTTGACGGCTAAATCGCGGGGCTGCAGCTTTTCGTGGTGTAGCAAGCAAAGTGCGAAAAAGCTACAGCTCGAAAGTGGATGAAGCCCTATCTTCCCCGACAGCAGCTCTAATTTGTTCTTATTAGCTGTTTTATTTGTTGATCGTTATTTCTGATCACATGATCAGCACATCAACCATCTGTTCTAGTTCAATCAGATTCCCATCTGGATCGCGAACACAGGCCGTCATCACTCCCCTATCTGGATAGGCAGTTGGCCGAGCGACTATTTCTACCTGGTGAACCCGAAGATAATCCATCATTCGTGCTAAGTTTTTTACTCGAAAAGAAATAACGACGTTTGCCGACTGTGATTGGTAAGTAAAAGTTTGCTTGCTAAACATAGAGCTAGTAAACTTTTGCCGATTAAATAGAGTAATGCAGGTAGCACCTGCATCTAGCTCTACATAGTCGTTTGTAGGATCTTCAAATTTGATAGCTAAACCCAAAATATCTCTATAAAAAGTCTTACAGGTTTGAAAGTTTTTTACATTCAGCCGGGTACATAGATACTGACAAGTCATGATTAGTTCCTCTGAGTAAGTCGGGTTGAGTCACAAGCGTGCGAAAACGTCCCTGCAGTTTTGATGATGATCTTTATCTGGCTATCTATAGCAATCCGCTAGCTGCGCTCGCTTAATCTCTTCAAGTCCCCGATGAACAAAGGAGATGACAACTGATCCCTCCCCGACCCCAGAGGCCACTCTTTTGACTGAGTCAGAACGTAGATCGCCGACAGCAAAAACATAGGGGCGACAGGTTTCGTATAGGCTAGGGCGTCTTTCGAGAGGCCAGTGGACGCTCTTAAGTGTCTCGGTGTCTAGGGTCTGCCCGGTTCTAACAAATCCGTGTGCATCCAGGCTCACAAAATTATTTAACCAGTCCGAGTTAGCCCTAGCGCCAATAAATAGGAACAAGGCGTTTGCGGCTTCTGCACTAACTTCGCCGCTGATCTTGTTTTTGACTTCAACCCCTTCGAGGAAGCGCTCTCCTTTAAGTCCAACAATCTCTGTATGGGGATGAACAGTGATGTTTTTAGCCTCGTCAATGCGCCTGATTAGATAGTCAGACATGGTGGCTGTAAGACTATCGCGCCGAATGTGGAGATGCACATGGGCAGTGTGAGATGAGAGAAAAACCGCAGCTTGTCCGGCTGAATTCCCGCCACCAACGAGGGCAACGGGTGAGCCTAAGCAAGTGTTGGCTTCGATGCCAGTGGCCGCATAGTAAATACCTCTGCCTTCAAATTCTTGAAGTCTGGCAACCGGTAGTCGACGATAGATAGCACCGGTTGCTGCAACGATCGACTTTGCGTTAATCTGTGAGCCATTTTTACACTGAAGTGAGTATCCTGTCACTGATTGTTTGATGGTACTAACTGTGGTTTCGCATAGTAGCCTGGCTCCAAATTTATAGGCTTGAGCAACCGCTCGTTCAGCTAACTCCTTGCCACTAAGCCCGGTAGGAAACCCAAGGTAGTTTTCGATTTTTGAGCTAGTAGAAGCCTGTCCACCGGGCGCGCCACTTTCTAAAAGAATGACGTCTAGACCTTCTGAGGCAGCATACACAGCGGCGGCAAGTCCTGCTGGGCCTGCGCCAACTACGGCGACGTCACAGGTTAGTGTTTCTGCTTCGTTAGCAATTCTGTAGTGCCGCAAGATGGCGCGCTCATGGTCGCCGCCATGAATAATGTCTCCGCTGCCCGTGATCATTATGGGCAAATCGGTGCGCTCCCTGCCAGTAGCCTTTAGTAATTTAGCAGCGGCTTCATCTTCTTCGATATCAATCCAGCGATGAGGAATGCGATGACGAACAAGCGCCGATCTAACGCGATTGCTAGGCGCATCGTAGCGAGAGCCGATTAATCGCGCACCGGTTAGATCGCCTTCGTCTAAGTAGGCTCTGCGTTCTATCAGTGTTGCAACAATCAAATCACTTAAGTCAGAGTCTTCGACGAAAATCTTTCGTAGCTGTTGCTGTGAGATACGGATAAGTTTACTAGGCGCAACGGCGATCGCATGTGCAACCGCTGCCCCACCTGATAAGTTGGCCAGATCGCCAGTAAAGTTGCCCATACCCATGGTGGCAATGGTCTGACAGCCATCCTCTTGATGAAATCGAATATCGATTTCTCCTATTAAAATCACGAAAAATGGAATATCGACATCACCTTCGTTAAATAAAAGGGTTTGAGCCGCCACCTCAATGACTTCTCCATAGGCTTTAATTCGATTGAGCTGCGCGGTGCTAAGCTGTGGCAGGATGCTTTGAGGAAGAGACAGAAGTGATTGTGTCGTCATAGGTGCGCTTAGTTAAAGTTAGAGATGTTTGTTGAACTGTGCCTGTTGAACCGTGCCTGTTGAATCGTGCCTGTTGAACTGTGCCTGTTGAACCGTGCCATATGTATATGTATTAGTTAGCATCAACGGGGATAGAGTAGTTTTTGAATTGCCGTCTAGCTGGTGGCTATGGCGATACTTGTAAGCGTAGGCTTTGCTTTATATCGAACACAACCTGTAGCGCGCAGATGATTGCAATACAGCTGACGATTGCTAATGCAGTAAAGTTGTGGCCTAGTAAGCCAACGAGTGCGATCGCACTCGCCGCGCACAGACGCCTAAATGCTCTAGCCTTGCACCGCAAGCCCGCCTTTTGTGAGAGCCCAGCTAAATTGATAATGGCAAGGCTCACAAAACAAATCATGACGCTAAAGCACAAGAGCCCACGGTCTATAAGCGCTAGTGGCTCGCTAGGTATTTCAGCCAAAATGTGATGAACACACACACCGATTGCTGCTAACCCTAAGTTCAACGGAAGATGAGCATACAGCCAGCTCTGATAGGCGCTGATGCTTCGGCAGGTACGAGCAGCTTGGATGGCGGAGCCCCCCAAATTATCAAAATATATCCACCAGATAGAAAATGCAATGGTAAAGCAAAGGACGGCTGTGATAGAAAGCTGTATACTCCATTGCTGTTCTGATGTGCCATACACGACCGCAAGGACTGATTCACCTAAAACAATGATTGTGAACAGTCCTACTCTTTCTGGTAAATGCGACTCATGGGGCGCTAGCTCTACATGTACGGCCTCTCCGGCAGTGACAGCCATACCAATTTCAATACTTAAGGCAACTATCCAAATCAAAAATCGAGCCGGCGTGGGTGTAGCTGTTGACAGCAACCACAAAGCGGCTGAGAGGCTAAAGCTTTGGGCAATTCGTATCGCTAGGGGCCGCGCTAGCTCAATGTGCCATCCTGCTCTCAAAAAGACAGCTATTAGTAAAACTCTCATAGCCACATAGGAGAGTGCGAAGCCCTTAGAAGTGACATCAAGTGCATGAGGTAAATTTGTAGCCAGTGCAGTCACAATCACCATGCTGACTGCAACAAGACAGCGATGCAACACATCATCTGTGTCAAAGAGATCAGAATAATAGGTGGCATTAAGCCAAGACCACCATATAGGAACAAACAACAGCGAAAACCCTAAAAAACCTACGGGAGAGAAGTTTTCGCTCAGAACTTTTGATAGTTCTGCAACAGCCGCAACAAACGTTAAATCAAAAAACAGCTCGAGCCAAGTAGCCTGCCTATGTCTGTTTTCGTGGCCTTCTGTTCTGTTTGCAAGCCGAAGAATAGGAGGGCGTAATAGTGTATTCATAAAATTAGCTAGTATTAGGAGTGATTAGCACGAATGCTGCCGTCTAGGATTTTCTTCTGATAGCTAACGAACGAGCGCCGGCTTAAGTCTCTTCAACGAATCAGAGGGTAGCCGAACTTGAAACCGGGTATCTCCAGGCTTAGAAAATACTTTGATATCTCCTTTGTGTTTTTCTACGACAATGTTGTAGGTGTTCATCAGGCCCATGCCCATACCGGCTCCAACATCCTTGGTCGTAAAGAAAGGTTCAAAGATTCGGTCTTTGATATTTGCTGGAATACCAGGTCCGTCATCGGCGATTTCTACCATAACGCAGCTCCCTTCACAGACCGTGCGAATGGTGATTTCACCTTTGTTGTCCATAGCTTGAATAGCATTATCTATGATGTTAGTCCAGACTTGATTGAGTTCGCTACCTAACCCTCTAATGATAGGTAGCTTTGGGGCATAGAGCCGTCTAACGCTAATCCCACCCTTGAGCTTGTAGCTCAAAATGGTGAGTGTGCTCTCAATCGCCTGATGTATGTCAATATCTTGCACAGGTGATCTGTCCATATACGAATAGTCTTTGACAGTTCCCACTAAGTCTGATATTTGAATAGAGCTTTTTTTGATTTGATCGAGTAATCCGATGCCAGTGAGTAGTTGCTCTGCCCAGCAGAGCAAGTCATCTAGCTGGTGAATAGGGATTTTCTGTGCCATCTGATCTAACCAGCTTGTATCCAAATCTTTTTCTACAAATGCGGGAGCAATTCGCCAGCCATTATCAATACCGTGGGCTCGTAGCCAATTGATCACTGCTTCTTCTCGATCGCTCGTCACCAGAGAATCTAGAAGCATAGGCGTATTTTCTGCTTGCTCAATGGTGTGCGATATAAAGTTTTTGAGAAATGCTAGCTGCGACTGACTCAGCTCCATCTGCGTTAACCGTAGCGATAGAACAGATATCTCCTTGAAGAGCTGATCTAGCTGCTTTGCCCCTCGACTTAGCGCTGCTGCTGGATTGTTGATTTCGTGGGCCAGACCCGCTGCTAATGTGCCTAGCGCCATAAGCTTCTCGTGATGACTAGAAACAGCCTCTAGAATTTCTACTCTTTGTGCAGTCGCTGTTAGTAGCTCTCTAGCGATCGCCGGAAATCTTCTGAGCATTTGCCAAAAAGCATCGTTATCCCAAAAAATAACGTGACTATGTTTGATGGCCTGTACGCTGGCAAAACAAGGTGAATCGAGCAGAATGAGTTCATGGCCAACGAATGTACCTGGACCAACGGTCATGACATATCTTTCGGCTAGCCCGACTTTCTTGGTGAATTTGACTTCACCTTCTAGTAGAACGTAAAAATTGCCCGGCAAATCTCCCTCTCCTTTGAGGTATTCGCCTGAGCGTAAGCAAATATAGCAGCCCCTTTTGACTAACCAGCTGAGCTGAGCATTGTTCAATTTTGAAAAAATAGAAATCTTTTGCAGAGCCTCAATCGTCGTATTCATCGCTATCCTTTTTCAAGGTATCGGTGGATAAACTGCACAACAATGGAACCTTCTCCAACAGCTGATGCTACTCGTTTTACTGAATTAGCGCGAACATCGCCAGCGGCAAAAACACCTGGTAAGTCCGTTTCAAGTAGATAGGGCTCTCGATCAAAGTAGCCGTCTCTGATAGCTGTTTTTGAGGTCGGCAGACAAGGCCCAGTCAACACATATCCTTCTTCGTTGCGAGCCACTACATCTTCTAGCCATTCCGTTCTGGGCGTTGCACCGATAAACACAAACAGCGCTTGGGCTGGAACGGCTTCTGTTGCTTCTGTATATAAATCCTTTACGAGCAAGGATTCTAAACTCCTTTCTCCTTTTACCTCCACGATCTGAGAGTGAGGCCGTAAAGCGATCTTTTCTGTTAGATTAATTTGGTCTATCAAGTACTGAGACATTCTCTTAGAAAGAGAGTCGCCCCGTAACAAAATCGTAACCTGACGAGCATACTTAGCAAGGCATAGGGCCGCCTGGCCAGCTGAATTGGCCCCGCCTAATATATACACATCTTGGCCTGTGCAAGAGAATGCTTCTGTCATCGCTGCACCATAGTAAATACCTAGGCCATCGAGCTGATCTGCTCCTGGAACAGTGAGTGTCCGATAGGAAACACCGGTCGCTAAAACGACTGAATGGCAGTAGAGATAACTACCGTCTGACATGAAAACAATTTTGTAGCGACCTTCAGTGCAGATATTGGTGACTTCTTGAGAAGTTAAGAACTCTACCCCAAATCGTTTCGCCTGTGCGATCGCCCGCCGGGCCAATTCTGCGCCTGTTACCCCTTTAGGAAACCCAAGATAGTTTTCGATTCTTGAGCTTGTGCCTGCTTGCCCGCCGGGCGCTTCCTTATCAATGAGTAATGTGTGTAAGCCTTCCGAGGCCCCATAAACCGCTGCTGCTAGACCTGTCGGACCTGCTCCAACAATGATTAAGTCATAAAAAGACTCATCAGCTTGTGTTTTAAGCCCCGCCTTTTCAGCAATTTCTAAGTTTGTAGGATCTTGCAGAACTGTGCCATTAGAGAGAATAACTAACGGCAGCTGAGGGGCAATCAAATGTGAGGCATCAATCAGGTGTTGGGCATCGATATCTTGTTCGATATCTAGCCACTGATAGGGTAGGTGATTTCGGGCTAGAAAGTCTTTAATCCTATGTAGGCTTTGAGACCAGCGGCAGCTGATGATGCGAATCCCTTTGAAGAGCGGTCGATAAGACGCGAGCCAATCGTCAATTAAGTCATCGAGGACTGGATATAACTTATCTTCTGGTGGTTCCCAGGGTTTCAGTAAATAATAGTCTAATTTGGTTTCATTGATGGCTCTGATGGCTGCCTCTGTATCAGTATAGGCAGTCAACAGCACTCGCTTGGCTTGAGGGAAAAAAGTGGATGATCTTTCGAGTAGTTCTAGCCCTGTCATTTTTGGCATTCGTTGATCGGCAACAATGAGGGCGAGCGACTCACTTCGCAGCTCTATTCTTTCGAGAATGTCTAAAGCCTGTTCTCCAGACTGCGATCGCAGTATGCGAAATCTCCCGCCATACTGACCTCGTAAGTCGCGCTCTAATACCTTTAAAACACCTAGGTCATCATCTACCACTAACAAAACTGGGTTGTCTATCATGATCCGTGAAACAGCCTTTTAATGAACAATGCATGCGACCCATATCGCACTGTGTCTGCCGTCAGACATATAGCACTCTGCTGTAGGCACAGCCCTTGTACAGAATTACCATGCTCTTCGAGATCTCCCAATACCACACCTCTAAGAAATAGCCGGAGCGAAAGGCTCCGACCATGCTTTAACGACATCTATCGTTATTCTGCGCGCTCGTTATGTGTAGCTTTTCTTTTTCTCTTTACGTATCAGCACAGAGAGGTTAAACCGTGACAACAACGCCAGCTTCTTCGTATCGTTCTACCAGCTTTATGCTGCGACACAAAGAGCTAAACTCTAAGAACTTTTCAACATTGGGTTTAGCCCCTACGATATAGGTTTCAATATCAGCACCAAACTTTTGCTCTACATGCAGTAGGGTTCTTAGGCCCGAACTCGTAACACACTCTAATAAGTCAGCGAAGAGAACAATTCTCTGTAGGTCGTGGCTAGAAACCCTTTCCAGCTCTGATTTTAGAGCTACTAAGGCTTTGTCGTCCAAAACGCCTGCTAGTGAAATCTTGGCCGTGCCTTGCTCTATTTCTAGCAGGGTTGCGCTGAAAGCAACCGTCGCTGGTAAAACTCTAACGCGTACTCGAATATCTTCTTGGACAGCGGGTAGAGTAATCTCTAAGCTATCGGCATCGAAATCTTGATAAGGCTGGTCGTTAACCCAAACTTGGCCAATACGAATGCTGCCAGGTGGGAGAATATCGGGCTGCACGCGCAAAATGCCGTCTTCAAAACCGCCTGGCTTAGGCTTGAAGAAAAGGTCTAACGGCTGCTTAGTAATAAGTAAGTTGGTGTAGACCACTGATAGATAAGCTAGCTCAAATGAGTGATATCCACTCATAGAGTGGCTGCCTTTGCCGCGCTCTGTACCTAAAAGATACGGGATGCCGTTAGCCAACACATTGAAATAAACACCACCCGACTCATAGTCCAAGAACCATGCGTTGTAAAATGCAACTGATTCTCTCGCGAGCTTTTGGTACTCTGCCTCACCGACAGAGCCAGTTAAAAGTAGATAGGCGAGAATGCCCTGCTCTTGCTGCCACCAAGCCTTGCGGTCATGCCATACGAGTCGGTGCTTCTCTTGGCCAGGTTCTAGCGATCGCTCCATCACGTCATACCAGCCACCGCGTTGACGATCGCTGCCCACGGTTGGCATAATATCAGCAATTTTTTCAGCCAGCTCTATGTAAGATTGCTTGGGTCGCAGATGATACATCCGCATTAGATTCCAGGCAATCTTGAGATTGTGACCGACTACAGCCCGATTTTGTTGCCATCCCCAAGTAGCATCATGGCTCCAATCTTCGTGAAATCTTTCTTGTACAAAGGGACTATTGTCATAGTCAGGGAAGTGCGCTTCAATCGTGTCGAAAGTAGACTCTAGAAAGTCAGCATATTCGTCTTTCCCGGTGGCCAACCAGAGATTAATTAAATAGGCAGGCGCGTGATCGCCTACCGAGTTCCAGTTTTTCTTCGCCCGGTTATGGCCGAGAACGTCCGAATATGGGCTAAACGTGATCGGGTCAATATGTGAGAAGAACCCACCTTGTTCTGAGGGATCTAAAAAGTGCTGGTTAAACAAATTAACCGTCATTTCTATATCATGTAGGATCTTAGGGTCCCCTGTAACCCGGTAGGTTTGCGTCGGTCCAGCCAGTGCATAGATCTGTTCATAGGCCGGAATCGCATCATAATCATCTCCAAATTCAGAGGAGAATATTTTTTGCTCGGTGCCGTCAGCCCTGACATTGACGGCATGATACCAGTAACATATCTCCTCACCTTCGTCCAAAAATCTCAGGTGATCGCGAAGGTATTGAGTTCCTTTTTCAGCAGCCTCTAAATATCTTTCATCGCCGGTCAGCATATAGGCGGTCGAAAATCCATAGACCAGTCTTGAGATGGTGTCGGTTTCTTGACGGTTATCTCCATCTTTTGATCCGACTAGCCCTAGCCCTGTACGGTATTTACTGTAATCAATTTCGCCGTCTTCAAACTGCGCTTTAAGATAAAAATTTCCCAGATTCCGAATTTGGTTGATCCACCAGTCTGGTTTCTCAAAAAGATATTGGTCAACGGTTCGACCCACAAATACAAGATGCTTTGCCTCTAAGGCAAACTCTTCCGAATCGGGATACAGAACACCGTAGGCAAAGAGATATCTCCCAGGCGCTAGCATTGACTTCATTTGTGCCGTGCAATCGTGGTAGGGCTCGCCTAGATTCCGCAGTAGCTCTGCGTAAGTATTAGGTGTTAGCTTGATCTTAAAGGGCCTATCGTCCGACGTTTTGAGTTCAAAGATGTCCGGGCTCTTTTGATCAGGGGTAAAGCTCGTAACATAGCCAGCGATCATATCCGAGAATGAGAAGTCAATTCTATTCATAGTCAGTATTTTGTAAAGTGATAGAGTGCAGACAACAACTTGTTGCGGTAGCGCTATTAGCGAGACACTAGAATAACGATGCTGCGTTCTTTGACGGTGAACGATGCGTCATTGCTAACGGCTGTTTCTTGTCCTGGAGAAACAATATCCAGAGGCGAAGCTTCGTTTGTATCGACGGCTTTAAACCATCTTCTGCCTTCTACGGCTGGTAGCTCAAAATCCAAATCTTGCCAGTACATATTCATCATTACGTGAATATCCTCTGCGCTCTCTGTTCCCCCCAAGGTAAAGGCCAATGCACGGGCATTGGGATCGTCCCATCCCGGTTGATACAGTGCTAAGCCATGCCAAGAGAGATCGGAGAGTCCACGCTCGTTGACTTTGCCCGTAAAGTAGGTGCGACGCATGAGGCTCGCATGACAGTAACATTTTCTAAAAGCAATCATATGCTTGAAAAATCTGAGCATATCTGCATTTCTATCTACTAGGGACCAATCGAACCAGCTAATTTCACTATCTTGACAGTAGGCGTTGTTATTGCCTTGCTGTGTTCGACGCACCTCATCTCCGGCCACTATCATGGGCACGCCTTGCGAAATCAGCAGCAGCACTGCAAAGTTTTTGATTTGCTTACGTCGTAGCGCCTCTACGTAAAGATCGTCAGTGTCTCCTTCTCGTCCGCAGTTCCAGCTCAAGTTTTCAGTAATGCCATCTCGGTTGTCTTCGCCGTTAGATTCATTGTGTTTGTCGTTGTAAGAAACTAAATCGTTAAGCGTGAAACCATCGTGGCAAGTAATGAAGTTAACACTGTTGATGGGTAAGTGCGATCTAGATTGATATAAATCGGCGCTACCAGCAATCCGAAACGCAACCGCTCCGACCATGCCTGGATCGCCTTTCACAAACTTTCGGACATCATCACGGAACCGACCGTTCCACTCAGCCCAGCGATACCCTGGAAAATAACCGATTTGATAGAGACCAGCGGCGTCCCAAGCTTCTGCAATGATCTTGGTATCTGCCAAAACTTGCGATGTTTCAATATGCCAGATGATCGGTGGGTGAGACATCGGCGTGCCATCTTGCCCCCGTGAAAGAATAGAGGCTTCATCGAACCGGAAGCCATCGACATGCATTTCGCTCACCCAAAACTCTAGGCATTCTAAGATCAGCTTTTCTACCATTGGGTGATTGCAATTGACTGTGCTGCCACAGCCAGAATAATCCATGTAGTACTGCTGATCAAAAGAGACAAGGTGGTAGTAAATTCTGTTGTCTAATCCCTTGAAATTAATGGTGGGCCCTTCGTGATTCCCTTCGCTAGTATGGTTAAAAACCACATCTAGAATCACCTCTATACCTGCTTTATGCAGAGCTTTTACCATGTCCCTAAATTCATTAAGCTGATGCTCTAGTCGAGGGTTAGCGCAGTAAGAACTCTCAATGGCAAAGTAGCTGTGGGGGTTATATCCCCAGTAGTCTTTGAGAGCTACACCGTTAACTTCTCTCAAGTTCTCTGTCTCGTCAAAGTCGAAAATAGGTAGTAGCTCAACAGCTGTGATACCTAGCTCTTTTAGATAAGGAATTTTTTCAATGATCCCGCGAAAGGTTCCTTTGCTTTTGACGTCAGTAGCAGAGCGAGTAAACCCTTTTACATGCATCTCATAAATGACGGTTTCATTCATGGGCCTAGCAAGCGGAGTATCTCCTTCCCAGCTGTAGTTAGAAATATCAACAACGACACTACGCATTGAGCGAGCTAAGTTATCGTCATTACCAATAGCTGATACTCTCTCCCAACGGCTGTTGTCGTTAGCCTTTGCAAAAGGATCGATCAATACTTTGTTGCGATTGAATCGGTGGCCTTGGCCATGAAGATCTTGTGGACCCTCTACCCGGTATGCATAACCAGAACCAGGCTTTAGCCCTTTTACACGGGCATGCCATAGGTGAAAGGTTTTGTGTATGCTAGGATCTAGTGCTATTACCTGCGTAGGCTGTTCATCGTTCGGGTTTTCAAACAACAGCAGCTCAACTGATATTGCCCCTTCAGAGAACAAAGAGAAGTTGACGCCTTCTGAATCAGGCGTTGCACCACAGGGATGTGGGCATCCCGCCTCTACCTCATAGACAGACTCAACCAGACTGACCGCTTGAGGATCGCTTACTAAAACCATAATCTGTACTCCTTAATATGTACTCCTTAGGTCTTTGAGATGCGCGTCTGATTCTGACAACAAAGACTTAGCTTCATGAAAACAGTGCCACACACACAAAAGCTGTGTAAATAATCTCTGTACTTTATAGAATGACTCAATCTTAAGAGAGAATCTTACGCGCGAAAATAGCTGAGAGTATCCCGTTTGAAAGGCGACTCTGACCGTAGCTTTCAAGGCACGCACTTTCAAGAATTTATGACTTGTTCTGTCAGCCAGAGGCATGTTAAAAACAGTCCCAATCATCAATAAGTGAAATACTCCGATCGACACTTAATGCTATTGGTGCTGTTTGTATAGTCTCACAATAGCCAGGAGAGAAGGTGTGAACAAGGGTTGAAGTTTTGCGTAATGGCTGTGTTCTTTTGATACATTCTGGGTATCCGCCAGATATTCAGACAGATATCTAGAATGAGAAGAAATGGTCTATAACATCAGATGTTTTAAGAACTGTTTTAAGAACCAACTTTCGCGGATGTTTTAGCTTTATTGTTTTATTGTTTGTTGTGAGCTATTTCTTCTCTACAACCTCTATTGTTAGTACCTTTTTGATTTGCTTTAAAGAAACTGACGAATTTGTCTAAACAACGCGAACCTACCACTAAAAAAAAGGTGTTGAAAGATTTTTTGGGTCTATGTACCGTTTAGGTGTTAAGACGATTTTTACTTTCATGCTTACTGCAACGCTTTAGGAAGATTAGTGCGATGATTCCCCGTTCTCTTGGCGGCAAAAAGATTGCTGTTTTAGTTGAAAATGAGTTCATTCCTGAGGAGATAGCAGCTTATAAAGAGTGTTTCTCAGAATTGAGAGCGACTGTTCATTTTGTCTCTCGGCTATGGGGGCAACCTAGCGTTCGTTTTTACAGTGACTCTGTTGAAGGTGAGAAGCAAGAGAGCATTGATGTAGATATTGATATTCAAGATATTGATGTGAATGATTACGCTGCCGTGATTATGTCTGCAAACTACACCAGTGTCCGGTTGCGTTACTTTGAGCCGCCAGCCGGCCAGGCGATCGCTGCTGAGCAGGTGCGTTCTTCTCCCGCCGTGCAATTTTATGCAAAGGCAATGGCCAATCCTTTGATTGTTAAGGGCGCTTTGTGTCATGGTTTGTGGCTTTTGACACCCATGCCCGAACTGCTCAAAGGCAGGCGCATTATTTGTCATGAAGTTGTGCTAGCAGACATTGCGAACGCGGGCGTCATCTACGAAGCCGCACCATCTGGTGTTGTTGTCGATGATGATTTGGTAACGGGACGATCGCGCCACGAAGTATTCAAGTTTATTGACGCGATCACAGAACGCATCCAGCAAATTGGGATCGCGACCAATCGTTTCTCTATTAAGACAGGCCCGACCTACTTGCCTGTTGCTATCAAAGAAGCTAGCTAATTCATGTGCTTTTTTTAGGTTTTAGAACAACTTAAAAGCCAATAAAAATACTATTAGGAGATCAGATCGTGAAGAAAGTTTTAGTGCTTTTATCCGAATGGGGCTATTGGGGTGAAGAATTAGTCGCGCCTTTAGACGTTCTAGATGCCGCCGGGTACCAGGTTGATTTTGCTACCCCAACTGGCAATCGCCCAGTTGCGCTTCCGCCCAGTATGGACCCTACGTTTGTCGATCCACCGCTGGGCCGTCCGGTGGTGAGTGACGAGATGGCAGAAAAAGTAAAGCGGATCGACAACCCTCAAAATCCTCGTTTAGATAGTCCAATTACGCTGTCTAGATGGTTCCCTGATAGGCCATACTGGAGCGCCGAAAAAGCGATTCGCCAGTGGGAAGCTTATTACAACGCTGTAGACCAAGCGCAGGCTGATTTAGTACAGTACGATGCGTTGCTAATTGTCGGTGGTAGCGGCCCAATTATCGATCTGGCCAACAATCATCGGGTACACGATCTCATTTTGGGCTTTTACAAAATGAGAAAACCTATTGCCGCTGAATGCTATGGAGTGGCCTGTTTAGCCTTTGCCCGTGACTTTAATGATCGTGAAAGCATCATTCGTGGTAAGCATGTGACTGGCCACTGCAAAGAGTATGACTATTTAGATGGCACTGGCTTTATGGGCACTGAGCTCAATATGGGCCCACCGCCTTACCCGCTGGAATATATTCTACAAGATGCCACCGCCCCTGAAGGAAGATACCACGGAAACTTCGGAAAGGAGATTTCTGTAATTGTGGACTATCCTTTTGTCACAGGGCGATCGACTGCCGATTCACAAGTGACGGGGCAAAAGCTAGTAGAAGTGTTGGAACGTGGACTGACTCGCTACGGCTGGTAGAGCCACCTTAAACAACAGCGGTTTAGCTTAAATCTTATAAATTGATCGGAGGATGAGAAGCATGACCCATAAAGACGGTCGTTTCGCAATTATCGAACAGCTTTTAGCAGATGATATTCACTATATGTTTGGTAATCCTGGAACAGTCGAGGAGGGCTTTTTAGATGCTCTAAAAGACTATCCAGATTTCGACTATATCTTTGCACTACAAGAGACGATTGCGGTCGGTATGGCTGATGGCTATGCTAGGGCTACTAAACACCCCACTATTGTCCAGCTGCACAGCGGGGTTGGTTTGGGCAATGGAACTGGCATGATTTACCAAGCCATGAGAGGGCATGCGCCGCTGATTGTTTTAGCTGGTGAAGCTGGAATCCAGTATGATGCTATGGATGCTCAGATGGCAGCAGATTTGGTCAGTATGGCTAAACCTGTGACAAAGTGGTCTACTCGGGTGGTCGATTCCTCTTCGCTGTTGAGAGTGTTACGCAAGGCAATTAAGATTGCGGCAACCCCACCGATGGGCCCCGTATTTATTGGCTTGCCAATGGATATTTTAGACGAGCCCAATCTAGAGGCTGTTGTACAAACATCAATTCCAATAACAAGGGCAACACCAGCTGATGCAGATATTGCAACGGTTGCCAACTGGCTGAGTAGTGCCGCACAGCCGCTGATTATTGCCGGGGACGGCGTTGCTTTTTCTGATGCCCAGTCCGAACTGACCAGGGTGGCTGAGCTAGCGGGCGCACAGGTCTGGGGGGCAGATTCGTCTGAGCCGAATATGAGTGCGACTCATCCTCTGTATGGCGGTTTGCTAGGTCATATGTTTGGTAAAGACAGTCAGCGAGTTACCCAGAAGGCGGATGTTGTTTTAATTGTAGGCACCTACGTTTTCCCTGAGGTGTTTCCAACCCTCTCAGAGGTTTTTGCCCCAGCAGCGAAGATTGCACATATCGATCTCAATACCTATGAGATTGCTAAAAACTTTCCGATCGATTTGGGCCTGTTGGGCGATCCCAAGTCGGCGTTAAAGGCTTTAGCTGAGAAGCTAGAAATAGTCATGACGCCTCAGAGCGTTTCGATCGCGACTGAAAGAGTGGTGAAAATCACAGAAGACTACAAGCAGAAGCAGATAGCTGCACTAAAAGCAGATCAGGCTGTGTGGGATTCGGTGCCCTTACATATGTCACAGTTTGCCAAAGAACTCTCGAGCTATTTTCCCCAAGACGGCATTGTCTTTGATGAGGCGTTGACCAACTCTCCAGAGCTGTGTCGCTACTTAAGTCCGACAACAATTGGCAACTATTTCCAGACCCGTGGGGGCTCTCTAGGCGTAGGTATTCCGGGCGCGATTGGTGCTAAGCTCGCCAATCCTGAAAAGGCTGTGATTGGCTTTACTGGAGACGGTGGCAGTATGTACACGATCCAATCTCTTTGGACAGCCGCCCACCACAAAATCGATGTCAACTTTGTGGTGTGCAACAACCACAGCTATCGAATCTTGAAGCTGAATATCCTCCAGTATTGGCGTGAGCAAGGGATTGCTGAACATGACTTTCCTGCCTCTTTCGATATTCACGAACCGTATATTCAGTTTGCTGAATTGGCTCAGTCTTTGGGAGTTACGGCCCTTCGGGTTGAACACCCTGATCAAATTCGTCCGGCGATCGAACAGGCGCTAGCTCACCAGGGGCCTTTCCTAATCGACCTAGTTTTAACCAACGAGGTTCCTCACGCCGAAACTGCTGTGAAATGTGGCCAGTAGATGAGCACTGATAAAATCTCGCGATCGCAATTTATTCCGGCCCAGCGTCTCTAGTTAAATTCAACAGAAATACTGCATACACTATTTGGAGATCATCCCATGACAGTTAGCACACTTGCGCCTTTGAGTACCGCTGAAGTTCAAGCGATGGCAGCAGCCTGGTATCGCCAGCTCGATGTTCATGCAAAGCTTGATGAGTTTATTCCATT
Source organism: cf. Phormidesmis sp. LEGE 11477 (assembly GCF_015207105.1). Classification (GTDB taxonomy): domain Bacteria; phylum Cyanobacteriota; class Cyanobacteriia; order Phormidesmidales; family Phormidesmidaceae; genus Phormidesmis. The sequence continues at coordinate 21,003 of NZ_JADEXO010000048.1, read as the reverse complement.
TTTGGCCGAAGAAGGTGTAGAAATGAGCTTTCCTGAGGCGACCGTCTATGGATTTGATGGGTTTAAAGGCTGGTACGAGAAAGTGATAGGCATCTTTTTTGACGAGGTACATACGGTTAAATCAGTAACGCTAGAAGACCAAAATCAGCCCTCGAAAGTGAAGGTTGTCGTGAAGTGGGAAGCTAGCGTATGGAATCCACCAGCGGCCAAGAGCCAGCGGATCGTTTTAGATGCCTATCAGACCTGGTATGTCGTGCGATCGCCCATCACAGGGAAGCCCGTTATCCAAACCTATATAGTCGATTCCCTCGACTACTATCCCGGTTCTGCTGAACTTTAGAGGCGCGGCAAAGCTGCCATAAAGCTATCACCTTTTCAATTTATTTCAATTAGAGGAGTTAACCTATGGCTAGTAGCGCGATTTCCCTTCAGCGTATCAATTCAATTTGGTCGGGTGCAGAAGTGTCATCCACAGGTGCCTTCAAAGAAGCCTTACAGGCCGATGTACTCAGCCGCCTATGGCAATCTCCTGAACTGATGCAACAACTGTGCTCACAGCCTCAGTCTTTTTTGCAAGAAGCCCTAGGATTAAGTCTGCCTGACACGGTTGAAGTCAATGTGTTGCGAGAAAACGTAGGAGATACTTTTCACTTTGTTGTACCCTATCGGCCCAGTAACTCCCAAGCGCTGTTTGCCCGGCTAGAGCAGATGGGAAACTGGTGGATGGTTGCCCATACATTTTGGTGGCATCTTCAGCGTCCAGATAAAGACGACTTTAGACTGGCCCTGCAGGCAATGATCATCGGGCACGTATGGTCAGATCTAGACTTTAAACGCGCCTTACTAGCCAATCCCAAAGCAGTCTTAGCAAAAGAAATTGGCCTAAATTTTCCCAACAGAATACAGATCCAAATTCTAGAGGATACCCCGGTACTCTATCACTTAGTAGTGCCTCAGCCACCAGGTAATAGACACGCAGCAGATACCTCCCATCTGAGCGAATGGCAGCTAAGCGAGTGGTGGATGAGAGCCCATACTTTCTGGGCTTGGCTGAACTGGATGACTCTTCATACGCCGCTTTCTCAATAGATCAGAAAGCAGCAGCAGGTTTTGGGGCTAGAAAATAAATTTGAGCGTACGCCTACATCTTAGGAGCATAGACAAGAATGATTGTTTCGACTATCTCAAAAAATCGTCTCTTTTTCGATCAGCATTTAGAAGCGATTGCCGCTGGTGACATTGAGAAAATGGTAAACAGAGACTACGCCGAAGGCGCAGTCCTCACCACTTTTTTCAATGGCTTTGCCGATCAACCTGCGCCGATTACGGTGAAGGGGCGCTCAGAAATCAAGAAATTCTTCAAAAAATATATGGACGTCATCGGTGAGATCGATGTTCAGACACTTGATTTTACGGAAGCGAATGGCAATGTCTTTTTTCAGGCTACGTTTACCTGCGATCTCGGTCTGATGACCGTAGGGGATGCTTGGGTGATGAAAGAAGGGAAGATCGCCACTCACTTTGGCTTCTTCGCTTAGGTGCTATTCGCGACTGCTGCTGAGCCGGCATTGAATCACTCACCTGCATCACTCACTATTGCTTTATTAAGGAATTCAGAATAATTTTATCGAGGACTTATGGCATGAATACTCCCATTGAGCAGCTTGTGCTCTCACCTATGAGCGAGCTGTACAAGGAACATATCGGCTTTATCAAAGCGAAGAATGTTGAAGGTTTACTCGACCAGTACGCAGAAGATCTTTTGCTAATTAGCACGTTGACTGAAGATCGCAAGCCGATCTATATTCAAGGGCGTGAAGAGCTCAGAGCCTTTTTTGAAAGTCGCATTTTTAGCTTAGAGAATCTTGAAATTAGTCTCAATCAGTGGGCAGAAACGTCAGAGACTTTAATGATGGTCGAAAACATCAAGGCGACCGACTTGGAAGGAGGCGTCGCAGACTGTCGATTCTACGACAACTGGCAGCTAGAGAACGGCAAAATCAAAACGCATTTTGCGGGTGTTATCCAGTACCCAGACGGTACGTATACAGATGATGCTTCTATGACGGCCCAAATCTCTGATTCCTCGTTAGGGGCGCTATACCAAGAGCATATCGGCTTTATCAAAGACAAAAATGTTGACGGTCTCTTGAGTCAATATGCCTCAGAGCCGCTGCTGATCAGTACGCTCACAGACAATAAAAAACCGCTTTATGTGAAGGGAAAGCAGTCACTAAGAGAGTTTTTTGAGAGTCGGATATTTGGCTTAGATCGCTTTGATATTGAGATGAACCAGTGGGCTGAAGGAAGAGACGCTCTGATGGTCGTTGAAACGCTTAAGACATACGATGCTGCCAACAATCTGACAGGCGAACTCAGCTTTCACGATAGCTGGGCATTAAAAGATGGAAAAATTGCCACGCACTTTGCGGGTGTCGTGCGCTATCCAGATGGTGCTTACCAGTAGTGGCGTGATTTGAAAGCACACTGCCAGCTACACAATTTTGTCTCCGCTGAAAAGTTGAACTCTCAAACAAACGCAAACACAGGTAGAGGAAAAGATCTTGCTACAGTTTTCTCAGATGGCCATGAGCTGTCAAAACCCCACTGCAACCGAAAAATTCTATACAAAATATTTTGGCTTTGAGCGTGCTAGAGTTGCCAAGCTTAATGAAACCGAACAGATTGTTTTCATCAAACTTGGAGAGATGTACCTAGAGTTATTTCAGGCCAAAGGTCGCTCTCCGGCTCCGGTTGCAGCTAATGATGGCCCGAATTATCCTGGCTGGCGACACTTGGGTTTTCAAGTTGATGATGTCGATGCTAAGCTGGCCGAAATGGGCCCAGATGCAACTATCTCATTAGGCCCACTCGATTTTGATTCATTTATTCCAGGCTGGCGCTCTGTTTGGGTGTTAGATCCAGATGGAAATGTGGTTGAAATCAGTCAGGGTTATGTCGATCAAGATAATCCAGACCCATTAGCAGAGCCAGAAGTAGACGCTTTAGAAAGTCTTCAGAAGGAGAGAGTTACGGTTTAGGACTGTTTTATTGCATAGCGTTTGGCCATAAAAGCTCTTAGATTGTCAGGACGCTACCCTTCATCTTTTAGCTGATTCTTTGGGGCAGCTCATAATGAAATGAGAAGATCTGGATGTATCAGTGTTTTATTGCTATAGTACTTTTGTACTTTTGCAGCTATCAGCGCTTACAAATCAAGATTCGTTAAGGGTCACTTCTAAGAACACCGAAGCCAGTAGCGTAGCAATAACGATATCTAGGGAGAATCTTATGGCTCTGAAAGATCAGATCGGCAGCTTTTGCTGGTGGAGCTTGATGACGAAGGATGTTGAAAAGGCAAATGATTTTTATCAGCAGCTTTTTACTGGACACTGAGCGAGATGAAAATTCCAGGGGAGGAGAACTCGACTATCTATGTGACCAGCAGCGGCGGGTTTGGCAATCCTGTCCCTTTAGAAAAAGACTTTCCTGCGCCTAGTCACTGGATTCCCTACATCACTGTCAGTAATGTAGATGAAACCTGCGAGCAGGTGAAAAAATCGGCGGAAAGGTTTGTGTTCCAGCTTTTGACATTCCAACAGTAGGCCAAACTGCTGTTATCACCGATCCGCTCGGTGCAGCCTTTCACATTTTCACGCCAGAGAATGGAGAAGATAATCTAAATATGATTGGGAATGGGACAGGAGAAGTATGCTGGATGGAGCTTATGGTGGATGATCCTACGCCACTGTTACCTTTCTATGCCGATTTGTTTGGCTGGCAATTCTCAGAGCCGATATCGATGAACGGCGGTGAATATACTAGTTTTGACGTCAACGGTAAGAGTGTCGGCGGCTCTTTAAAGCGCCCGCCTAGTGTGCCAGCAATGCCGCTTGTGTGGATGAATTACTTTGCGGTTGCCTCTGTCGATGCCGGGGCCGAAAAAGCTGCTACATTAGGAGGCAAGATTGCGATGCCCAAAACCGAGATTCCAGAGACGGGCTACTTCGCCCTCATTGAAGATCCAACAGGCGCGGTTTCCTATCTCTTTGAGTTAAACGGCTGATAACGAGTTCTACAATGGTAGCTGGATAACAAAGGTGGTCCCTTGCCCTGGCGCTGACTTTACCATTAATTTACCGCCATGCTTTTCGGTCACAATTTGATGGGCGATCGCAAGTCCTAATCCCGTTCCTTTCCCCACACCTTTGGTCGTAAACAGACGATCAAAGATTCTGGCTGCTACCGGTTCTGGCATTCCCGTCCCGTTGTCTCGTATGCAAATTTCAACCGAATTTTCCGCTTCTGAAATTGCGGTCTGAATTGTGATTTCTTGCGAATTTTGCTCTAGAGCCTTGAAGGTTGTCTTTTGGGCGGCGTCATCGAACATATCGACAGCATTGGCCAAAACGTTGATAAATACCTGATTGAGCTGACCCGGAAAACAGTCAATCAGTGGAAGATCTCCATAGTCTTTGATGACATTAATACTAGGACGATACTCGTCGGCCTTAAGGCGATATTTCAAGATCATCAGCGTGCTATCGAGCCCTTCATTTAAGTTAGCGCTAGTTTTGCGATCAATATCAGTACGAGAGAACGTGCGTAAGCTGTTGCTGATGTCCTTTATTCGATTGGTGGCCTCCTGCATGGAGTTGAGAAGTTTGGGCATATCCTCTGAGATAAAATCTAGATCGATCTCCTCGGCATGCTCTTGAATATCTGGATGTGGATCGAGGCAGTGCTGCTGATAAAGAGCGATATGTGTGAGTAAGTCTTCGGTGTAAGTTTTGCCGTTTGTGATGCTGCCATGCAGAAAGCCAGTCGGATTGTTGATTTCGTGGGCGACCCCAGCAACTAAGTTACCTAGGGTCGCCATTTTCTCGCTTTGCACTATCTGTAGCTGTGATTGTTGCAGTTGCTCAACCGTAGTTTCTAGCTCTGCAGTACGGCCCGCGACCTCTTCTTCTAACTTTTCAGTCAAGAGACAGAGGCTAATATGAGTACGCACCCGCGCTAATAGCTCTGTTTCGCGAAAAGGCTTAGTAATGTAGTCAACAGCCCCCAAAGAAAAGCCTTTGGCGATACTTTCGGCGTCCGATAGAGCAGTGATAAAAATGATGGGGATAGGGGCAGTGGCAGGGTTGGCTTTGATCTGCCTACAGGTTTCAAACCCATCCATCCCTGGCATTTGAACATCTAGTAAGATCAGGGCAGGAGTCTGTTCCTGTAGCTGCTTTAGGGCTCGCTGACCGCTAGTCACAGCAGAAACATAGTACTGAGCTGAGGATAAAACCTCATCCATTACTTCTAGGTTGGCAACCGTATCATCTACAACTAGAATTTCAATATCTTTCATAGTGTTCGTTTTAACTCTAGTCTCCGTCTGTCTGCTGGATATCTGTCTGTTGAATATTGGTCGCTGTCGTCAAATGTTGATTTAGCTGTCGTTCAATCTCTTCTGAGCGAAACTGACGAGCCAGCTTTAAAAGAGATTCGGCGAAAGGTCCGTAGGTGCTGTCACCGTCTTTTAGGTCTTCGAGGTGCGATCGCAACTGTCGAACTCGGTTTAGCTTCGCCAACTGCAGCAGCGCCTCTAACGTCTCGCCCGGTGGTACAACTATCTCGCCATCAGCAAAGATGCGATCGTCTGGAGCTTCCTCAGATGTCTCTTTCGCGTTTTGGTAGATCCAGCGTAATGGCAGGTATTTAGCAAGTAACTGAAAGAGTTCTGCTGACTCTACCGGTTTAGGTAAAAAATCATTTCCCCCCTGCTTCAGTGCTAGCTGCTGATCGGCCTGTGCGACTGACGCGGAAGACACAAGTACGATAGTTTGGTTCAATTCGTCTGTCTGTCGAATTTGGCGCAAGCACTCAGTTCCGTCCATGACTGGCATGCTCAAGTCCATAATCACCAGATCAGGGGCTTGAGCATGCAGCATATCCAGGCAAACTTGACCATTCTCGGCTTCCAAAAGCGTAAATCCCAAGGGCGCTAGCAAACCGGATAGAACGGCGCGGTTTTCCCACCGATCGTCTACTATCAGAATGCTGTAGCGCTGCTTATCTTCCGCTTGGCTTTCATAGCCCACAATCCGATTGACTCCATCGACGGACTGCTGCTCTACCCAGGTTTCGGCGATCGGACAATTGATCGTAAAGGCAAACTCACTGCCTTCACCCGGCTGACTGTTAACAGTAATCGTGCTTCCCATCAGCTGAATGATGCGCTGGCTAATTGCTAAACCTAACCCTGTCCCTTCAGACTGCTTTTTCTGATCGCCGACCTGCTCAAAAGCCTCAAACAACTTAGTCAGATTAGCCGAGTCAATGCCCACGCCAGTGTCGATGATTTGGAAGTGTAGAGAAGTTTCAGCTTCAGAGACAGACTGAACTTCAACCTGGAGGGTAACAGTGCCCGTCTCGGTAAACTTAATTGCATTCCCCAGCAAATTAATTAGAACCTGGCGCAGGCGTTTTTCATCAACCATCACCCCTTTGGGTAATTGAGGGCTTGGCTGATAGGCGAAAGCTAGGCTCTTTTGCTCTGCCTTAATCCGGCACATCTCGACAACACTTTGCAGCAGTGAAGGCAGATGGACGGCAGTGGGGATTAGCTCAAGCTTACGGGCTTCAATTTTTGAGAGATCTAAGACATCGTTAATCAAGGTCAGTAAGTGAGAACCGCACTGATAGATAACGTTGACGCCGTCTCTCTCTTTGCCATCTAGTGTCCGTCCTAGAATTTGGGCATAGCCCAAGATGCCATTGAGCGGCGTTCGCAGCTCGTGGCTCATGTTGGCCAAGAACTCGCTCTTGGCCTGGTTCGCCAAATCGGCAGCCGCCTTGGAACGCTTCAGCTGCTGCTGTTCAAAAGCCTGCACTTGCCACAACACGGCTAGCATCGTTCCAGTCAGACCCACCACCACCACTGCCATCCAGTCTAGCGGACGTAGCTGCCCATCAATATTATGGCGCGGAATCACTAGGGCGACCGACCAGTCTGCCTGTGTCAGTGGCACATAGGCAACGTACTGTTCTTTACCGTCAATTTCAAAGAGATCAAGCCCCGATTCTTGATCCTTTAAACGTTGGGCAACCTCAGCCAAGCCCGAATCGCCATAGTCTAATAGGCTGGGCGCGGGCGACTCGATCGTAGACATCAGCTCATCATTAGGATGAACAATTGCTTCGCTTTTAGAATTTAGAGCAAATGCATAGCTCTGTTGACCATAGTCAAGACTGCCGACCACCCCTTGTATTACATCAATGCCAACGACTGCGTTGACTGCCCCAACGGGTTCACCTAACGGACTATCTGATGTCTCTTCTCCCGAGAAAGTCGGGATCGCAAACACAACAATCCGACGACCATTGGAACTGCGTGATAGCAGCGGATCGGATAAGCTATCGATCCCTGCCATTGCCCCTTGAATATGCTGGCGATCGCTTAAATCAATGGTGCCATTTTTATCAGGGGCGTCTGTGGTGTACAGCAGCATATCGGCATCGGTCATGCCTAAATAAAAGAAATCGGGCAGCCGTTTTTCTTCTAGTACTAGATAGGGCTCAATCGCCTGCCAATCCATAGTGCGAAAAGTCGGATTGTTGGCGATCGCCGCTAAAGCTGACTTTTTATTCTCGATCCAGCTATCAATCTCGTTGGCTCCCTGCTGCACCTCTAAAAAAGCTTTATCTTGCAGGTCTTGTAATGTCAGATTACGTACCCGCTGATAGCTCAAATAGCTAGCAGTACAAACAAAGACAGCCGTCCCGCCCAAAATTAGCTTTGTCCAGGCAGTCTTTGAACTGAATGGTGCAGACAAAGATTTTTGAGTAAACCCTGAGATAGCGGATAATTGCCGGAGCCATCGATCCCGCCAGTCTAGCTGCGATCGATTGAAGGGAGTGTGACCTGCCATGATTGTTTCTAAGGAGAATATAACTTGACTGTCTATACGCAGCAAACGATGCACACGAGACCGCCATCTGCAGAACTAACGCTGTGAGCGATGATGGCGGCAATAGTGATATTAAGAGTGATATTTAAGGAGAATCCCAGTCGTAATCATGCTTGCAGCGAGGAGAGCCTATCAACTTTCACTCTTTCAGCTTTCGACTGTGTATCAATAAAGTTCCCGAGGAAATAAAAGCCATAACGTAACCGCAAATAAGAGACAAAAGTTCACCATTGAGTCGTTATCAGGGTCACCATTGAAAAAAGCCACACAAGAAAATCTTGCATGGCTTTGGCTAGGTACGGGGGCTATTCTTATTGATTAACGGTCTGTAAGATTTAACTATTTATGAGAGTAACCATTGAGATAGATCTGATAAGATCTATCTAGCATCAGCTGTCGCCGTACGGCTGCTGACCGATTTACTCTATCGCAGTCTCTATTCGCTAACTGGCGCATAAAAAGTACCCTCTACTTCAACAATGTCGTCCTGATTGAGTCGATCCACTTCAATAATGGTACGCGGTGGATAGGGGCCTTCACCCTAAAGTTCTTCTTGAATCTGATTGACTATGGGCCTGTAGCGGTACATGTCGGTGACATACACAACTAGCCGTACGGCATCGCGCAGGGTAGCACCCTCTGATTCTGCAATGAGCTGCATGTTTAAAAATGCCTGCCGCACTCGGCCTTCATCATCGGGCACTAGGGCGTTAGCCTCAGGGTCAATTCCTCGCATTCCCGCTACGAAGACATAATCTCCTGCCCGCGTGCCCAAACTCCAGGTAGCAGTGGGAACAATACCACCCTCTGGGGAAAGGGTCCTAACCCCGTTAGGAGAGACATAATCTTGGGCAGCGATCGGGCTTGCAGTCACTAGTAAGCTCGCGATTGTAATCGTCGAAAAGGCAATCAGTTTCATGGATGTATATGTTGTCTTATTCAAGGAACTGTAGATAGTTACCAGGGCACAGTTTGTGCTTTTTGATACAGAGTATATCTAGAAAGACACTGATTCCACTCACAATTATTCTACAGCTAAAATTATGACAATCGGCTCAATGCGTTGTCTCCTCTTCACTTCAGCCTCGTTGAATGCATCGGTAACGAGGATTAAAATCCAGCGGCGATGTGAACCTTTAAGTGTTCGTATTGCAAAGGTTAAATTCCGGTAAACCTTTGTAAGGTGAGCGCTTCTGACAGGCAAGCCGAGGAGTATGCTGTAAGGCATGAGGTTGCAAAGACTTCTAGCCGTTACAGCTTCTAGCCGTTACCCAAAGGAGATTAAAGATAGATAATTGTATTCGTTTCATCTCCGACGTAGAACTCATTCGAGTTGCTGGTGATATTTCCTTTTACTAGTAGCCAGAGAGGTTAAGCACTGAAAAGACAACAGTCATTCAGTCGTTCTCTGAATAATCTCAAACAATTCAAAGGAAAAAGCTCACTACATTTGCTTTGAGTCCTATTGTCACTGTAAAACTATTGAAAAAGAAAGTTCTTTTGGAAGAGCGGCTTGTCAGGTTGACGAGCCGCTCTTTTTGCGTTGGTATCGGCACCAGCTTGCTGCGAGCTTGTAATATGAAATCCTGTTAATTACTCATTAAATGTGTTCGAGCGCGATAACCGAACCCTGAGCGTAGTCGTTCGACGGGTTTATTTGTTCGCAATGCCTTTAGCTGACGCCTTCTAGGTCTTGATCGGCTAAGTCGTACAGAGATTGCAGTTTCTCTAATCGATCTTCATCGGGGGTCCACCATCCTCGACCGTGGGCCTCAATCATCCGCCCTACCAGATTGCGGAATGCCTCTGGGTTTGCCTGTCGCAGCTTGGTCGCCATTTCTGCATCAAACGCATAGGTCTGCGCCGCCTGGTCATAAACCCAGCTATCTTTGAAGCGGGCCGTACCACCCCAGCCAACCAGTGCGGTCATCCGCTGAGAGATTTCGTAGACACCGCCTGAGCCTTGCTCGGCCATAGCTTCAGCCCATTTTGGGTTGAGTAGCTTGGTGCGATACTCCATTCGCAGCAGATCTTCAAGCTTTCGCGGCGTCGTGTCTTTGGAAAAGCTTTCGACAAAGCTAGCGGTTACGCGCTGACCTTGGCGAGCTTCAGCGGCTTGCTTGAGTGCGCCCGTGTTGGCGTAGTATTCTTGAATATCGGTGAGACCGTATTCTACAGAATCAATTTGTTGTACCACTCGGCTCGTGCTTTTGAGCAGCGTCTCAAGAATTTCTGGGCGGGCTTGGCCCTTGTCTTGACGGCCATAGCTAAAGGTATTGCGATCGCACCAAGTTTTACCCAGCTCATCTGCCGATTCCCAATTAGAATCCACCACGCGATCGTTCACTAGTGAACCATAGTCTCCAGCCGGATTAGAAAACAGCCGCGCCGAAGCATTCTCTACCCCTTGAGCCTGTAGCGCGAGCACATGTTTACGAATAAAGTTTTGTTCAATCGGCTCATCTGCCATAGCCGCGCGCTGGAACAGATCATCCAACAGTTCTAGAATATTCACAAAACTATCGCGGAAGATTCCAGATAGATTAGCGAGTATATCAATGCGTGGATGATTGAGTTCGGCCAGGGGGCTCAGGTCATAGCGGACGATGCGCCCGGTGCTTTCTTTGATCGGCGTCGCCCCCACCAGTTCTAACAAAATGCCAAGCGATTCTCCTTTAGTTTTAATCGCATCAAGACCCCAGAGCATAACCGCTATAGTCTCAGGATATTGGCCCGTTTCAGCCAGTGCCTGAGAGAGAATTTTTTGAGCGATCGCACGTCCTCTCTCATAGGCAGCGGGTGATGGCATCCGGTAGGGATCGAGCGCATGAATATTACGGCCCGTCGGCAGCACACCTGGCCCATCGCGCAAGAGATCGCCCCCAGGCGCAGGAAGAATATATTCTCCGTTGAGTCCGCGCAGGAGATTCGTTAGTTCGTCAGGGGTTTGCAGCAGGCGATCGCGAATGAGTAGAGCTTCTTCTAGCTGCGGCTGGTCTATGCTGGAGGCACTGTCAGAGACGCTGTTAGAGAGAACATTAGAGGCGACGGCTGGTTGGGAATTGTTCTGGGAATCGTTCTGGGCATTATTCTGGGATTGCGCGATCGCAGCCTGAAGCTCAGGCGTGTAGCGATCGCCAAAGTAAGCCGACAAATAGCTTTCTAGATCTGCTTCTGTTGGTGTTGCCCCCAGCACATGCAGCCCCGATGAGAACAGTCGATTCTCCAGAGTTTGCAGATACCGATACAGCACGCCCATATACTCATCGAATACTGCTGGGCTAAACATGGTCAGCGTCTGAGCCGAAAACTCAATGCCCAAGTCACGCGCGGCTGTAAAAGGGCAGTCGGCCTCCAATCCAGAATCTACAATCTGCTTGCAAATAGCCCCTTTTAGCACTGCATTAGCCTCAGGATTCTCTCGATACTCCGCAATCAGCTCTCGCAAACTCAGCAGCTCTTTATACAGTCCGGCTCTGCCATAAGGGGGCACATTATGAGAAATCAGCACGCCATAGCCCCGTCTTTTGGCCAGCATTGACTCCGACGGATTGTTGGCGGCATAGACATAGAGATTCGGTAAGTTGCCTAGCAAAATATCCGACCAAGAATAGCCCGTATTACCCAGCGGCGAGCCCGGCAGCCACTCCGCCGTCCCATGCATGCCAAAATGCACCACCGCATCAGCGCGAAAATCTTCTTTTAACCAGCTATAAAAAGCCGCGTACTGAGGGTGCGGTGTCAGATCTCTTTCAAACATTAATCGCATCGGATCTCCGGCGATGCCCAACGGTGGCTGCACCCCAATCCACACGTTGCCCAACTGCACACCGCCTAGCAAAAAGTCTGCTTTAAAGGTTTTGATTCCTGTGCCCGTCAGCGATTGCCACTGGCGCTCTATTTTTGTTTGCTGCAAATAGCCTAACCACTTGCTGAGCTGATGCACGGATACCGTCGTTGGTATTGTCTCTCCGCCGTCCATTCCCGGCATCCATTCATCCGCCGCCTTCACCTGGGCAACAATCTCTTCCCCGCTTGCGGGCAAATCTCCTACCTCATAGCCCGCCTCCTTTAGCGATCGCAACAAGTTGAGAAGAGACTCCGGTACATTGAGCAGAGCAGCTGTACCCGTGGCCCCATATCCCGGTGGAAATCCGTAGAGAATCACAGCCAGCTTGCGTTCTGCCAAAGGCTTTTGCCGAAGGGTAATCCACTGGTTGAGGCGGCCAGTCAAGCGCTTTACCCGTTCAGGCACTAGATAGATGCGATCGCCCACCAGTCCGCCTAGGGGCACCGGATCAATCGCACCGTCTAGCTCCGGCAAGGCATATAGCACTACACTTTGCAGCCCACCAATGCCCTGGCGCGTCCAGGAATGGACATCTTGAATCAGCAGCGGGGCCGACACCACATAAGGAACATTTTTAGCGGCTAATATTCGCTTGGCCACCGCGACCTGCCGCCCCGCTTCCATCGAGCCAGCAGGCCCACCCACCAGTGGAAAGCCAATCGTCGAGACAATCGCGTCAACTTTGACAGCCCTAGAAGAGAGAGAAAGACAGGCTTTGTTCCCGAGTGCCCGCTGCGCCTGCTCGTAAGCTGTTGTCATCCAATCGCGAACGGCGACATGACCTTCTACCCCATTGATAAAAATCGGCACTGGGGTGAGATTCGCCTGCTCAAAACAGCGAATCAGCTGAGGGATATAGGGCTGGTGAGTAATCACATGCTTGCGATACAGCAAGATAGCGACCGCAGGCCGACTAGCGCCTGTTTGCAGCTCTGGCGCGCGCGCTTCTCTATACCAGTCAATATAAGCTTGAGGCGATTCAAAATAGCCGTCGTGATCTGGATGCAAAAGTCCCATATTGGGCGTTTCAATCACTGGCGGAATCTCGCCCCCCGACAAGCCAAGATACTTTTCAGCCAGAATGTTGAACAGGGCGGTGACGTTTTCGGAGCCACCCGCATTCCAATAGCCGTAGATAATCAGCCAGTTACGCAGATCTTGAACCTTGCGAGCAGGAACATATTTAAGTAGTTTGGGGCCGACCTTGAGAAAGCTAAGATAGCCTGCGAGCCGATCTTCTTCTTTGCCGCTGCCAAACTTGTTGAGAATAAATTGAACTGGCTTAGGCATGCCTGCCTTTTTCTGGCCGCTTTTTGGCCGCATCGCAAACTTCCCTAGCTGAGTAAGGGCCATGAGTTCAAGCGCAGATTCAAAGATTAGGCGAGTAGGAATATGTTCGAGGCGATCGCGTAGCCAGATCACCTGGTCGTAGTCGAAAATCAGGCTGGCGAAAAAGATGTCTGCTTTGGCCAGCGCTTGAGCAACCGCCTCTGGTTGGGTGGTGAGATCGCGATCGCAAAACACCTGAATCTCTAGATCAGGGCGGCGAGCACTAGCAGCAGCCTGTTCGTACAGGTTTGTATTGAAGGCTTCAAACCCAGCAATTAAAACGATCCGCGCCATGTAGATAGCGTCCTGATTTTATCGATTAACGATTACTAGTCTATTCAACGCAGCGAATTAGCGGCCAACCAGATTAAGAAAAGCGAACCTGCTGATTTCGAGAATGAATCAGGAGTCGGAAACGCTGACTTGCCCTAGACCAGCAAAAATCATTCATCCTGCATTGTGCTTTTTTGGGCTCTAACTTTCAGATAGGCGTTAGTTTAGCTGTACGGTAGCGTCATCTATATTTAGCCGCGATCGCCCCTCTCACTCATGGTTTCTTTTGTTCAGCAGTCTGACCGCCAGCACGTTAGTAATACAGACCCAGCCGCAGACGTAGCGCGATCAGCCACTATAGTAGAAGCAACTTGGTTAGGTAGGTAGTAACAGTATATGCAGTATCAAGTTTTGGTTCGCAAGCCTTCAGAGCAGCATTTTGTAGCTTCTGTGATGGGGCTATCGGATATGGTAGCAGATGGCAAAACAGAGGAAGAGGCGATTGGTCATATCAAGGCCATGCTAGTATCTCAACTATCAAACGCTAAGCTTGTATCGATTGACATTGATTCCGATATTGAGATCGTCGCGACAAATGGTTCTCAGCCCGATTGCGTGCAAGCAGAAGATCCTTGGATAAAACGCGCAGGAATCTTTGAAGGCGACCCGACGTGGGACGATTTCTTGTCAGAGATTGAAACATATCGCAGAGAAATGGATGAAAGAACAAGTCAGTGACTTTGTATATCTTAGATACAGATCATTTAAGCCTTTTTGATCATAACCATCCGACTGTCGTGAGATGCGTACTAGCTGCGAGAAAACGTACTGCTAATAAGCTAGCTACCACAGTTATTAGCTTTGAAGAACAGTTAAAGGGTCGGTTAGCTCAAGTTGGGAAGGCAGCGGCGCAACCCACGCAGCTTGTCTTAGCCTATAAACGTTTGGCTATGACAATAGATTCATTCGTTGGTATAACGGCTTTAAATTACAGTGCAGATGCTGACAGCCGCTTTCGGGAATTTAGAAGCGTAGGCGTTCGCATCGGAACGCAAGACTTACGGATCGCTTCGATTGTTTTAGCTAGCGGTGGCGTTCTTGTAACTAGGAATCGGCAAGATTTTAAGCAGGTGCCAGGACTTTTGTTGGAAGATTGGTCGGTTGAATAGTGAGAACTCAGCGATCATGCTTTTTGCGTTTGGCTGGCGATCGCGCAAAAAGTGGAAGCACACACTTATCATTTGGCTAGTGTGTATAGCATTTGGCTACGCCTAAAGACATAGATAGCTTTGCGATGGTGACTGCGACACATCTGAATTTTACGATGAGATAGGCGGCTGGCGTGAGTGGCTAGTGGATTTATCACGCCTACCTATCATGGAGTTGATTGGGGCAGTAAGCACTTTTCTCCTTATACATGTATAAATTTTCACCGTTAGAGCCTGTACAGAGCAAAATGGCAACCGCTATAGAAGCGAACATATAGCTAATTTGCTTCTGAGAATTTAGATTCTGTTACAAAGAAAAGCTAAAACTGTTGAAAAGGATACAGAAAATAAATAAGAGTCTTTAATCCAGCGCTCTATTTTGTTTCTATCTGTATCTGTTTTTACAAACCGGCTGTCTTTGAGTACTCTCCTAACAGCTTGCTTAGAGCCATACGAAATAGTCTGTATCCTTTACTCTATGGGCCATCTAGCTGAGTGCAGCAATTATCGACCCAGGGTAAATAAATGCCAGCCGATAAAGGCCAAAATACTCGTACCCCGATCTGCAAAAAATATTTTTCTCTGAATTCCAAAGGGCTACAGCGATTGAGTGCAGCGTTAATCATTCAATAAATCCTATCGACTGACCTCAGAGATAGAGCCTGTAGGCCGCTTGCTATAACTTTTTCATCGACGAACACCTAGGTCTTCAAGCATTGGTATTCGATTCCTTGATTGAACCCTTGATTGAATTCGGTGAAGTCCATCAACAAGACAACGTCAACTTCAGCTCAGTTAGAGCTTCTTTAATCCTGACGGTTTGCCTTGATGAACTCAACGGTTCAACATCAGCGGTTCAACAGTAGTGGAACACTCAATGCCAGGCCACTGTGATCTCACGCGAACTGATTTCACGCGAACTCAATCTTGCTGGGCTGCCCTCACAGGCTTACTCTCCTACTTCAAGGAGCTAGTCAAGCCGCGCACCCCCAACTCATTCGCGATTGGAACCACGCCTTGAAACCACTCCGTGGCCTAGAAGACCTAATCCCTACCCTCCCTAAACGCCTACCCTTACCACCCGCAAAGCAATGACGACGCAGCATCAAACTATTACTACAGCCACGCCGTCTAAAAAGTCTGGCGGCTGTGGCTGTACATCCACAAGTGAACCTGCTGTTAGTGAATCGCTCAAAGCCCGGATTGAAAACCACCCCTGCTACAGCGAATCAGCTCATCATCACTATGCCAGGATGCATGTTGCTGTTGTGCCAGCTTGCAACATTCAGTGTAACTTTTGCAATCGCAAATACGACTGTGCTAATGAGAGTCGCCCAGGTGTGGTTAGCGAACTGCTAACCCCTGAAGAAGCCGCTCATAAGGCGTTAGTTGTCGCTGGCAAGATTCCTCAAATGTCTGTTCTAGGAATTGCTGGCCCTGGCGATCCGCTCGCTAATCCTGAAAAGACTTTTCGCACGTTTGAACTGGTGGCCAAGCAGGCACCTGATATCAAACTCTGCCTTTCTACCAACGGTTTGATGCTGCCCGATTATGTCGATCGCATCAAAGCTCTTAATGTCGATCATGTGACTATTACTATCAATATGGTCGATCCTGCTATTGGTGAAAAGATCTATCCCTGGGTTCACTACCGCCGCAAGCGCTATCGCGGCATCGAAGGGGTAAAGATCTTGCACCAGCGACAGATGGAGGGCTTAGAAGCGCTCAGAGATGCTGATATCTTGTGCAAGGTGAATTCAGTCTTGATTCCTGGCATCAATGATGAGCATATGCCAGAGGTGAATCAGGCGGTGCGCGATCGCGGCGCATTTTTACACAATATTATGCCGCTAATCTCAAAGCCAGAACACGGTACTTACTTTGGCCTCAATGGGCAGCGGGGGCCGACGCCGAAAGAACTCAAAACTGTTCAAGATAAGTGCGCTGGTCACATGAAGATCATGCGTCACTGCCGTCAGTGCCGCGCCGATGCTGTCGGATTGCTCGGTGAAGATCGCTCTGCAGAATTCACCAAAGAGAAGTTCATGGAAATGCCAGTGGACTACAGCGCCGAAAAGCGTCAGGCCGTTCGCTCGGATATTCAACAGACCGAAGCTGCGATCGCCCAGAAAAGAGAAGCCGCCGCCAAGAAGACAGCAGCCAGCCCTGAAGCTCAATCTTCAACAGAGTCTCCTAGCGTATTGGTCGCTGTTGCCACCAAAGGCGGCGGGCTAGTCAATCAACACTTTGGTCATGCCAAAGAGTTCATGATCTATGAAGTCAACGGGGCTGATGTGAAATTTGTCGGCCATCGTAAGGTTGCTGACTACTGCCAGGGCGGCTA
This sequence comes from cf. Phormidesmis sp. LEGE 11477, assembly GCF_015207105.1. GTDB lineage: Bacteria > Cyanobacteriota > Cyanobacteriia > Phormidesmidales > Phormidesmidaceae > Phormidesmis. Next base: position 4,038 of record NZ_JADEXO010000048.1, on the reverse strand, counting down.
CGGTGAGGCGGCTAGCCTAGCTGGCATCATTGACACCATTTCCGATTGCAAAGCGGTACTTGCCGCCAAGGTTGGCCCTTGCCCTCAAAAAGAGCTGCAAAAGGCGGGTCTGTTTGTTGTAGAAGCCTACGACGTAATCGAAGCGGTGGCCCGAGAGTTTTATACAGAACATGTGCTCAAGACTGTTTATATATAGAGGATTTAAACCATGACTTATGCCATCACTGAAGACTGCATTGGCTGTCAACGCTGCCTGCCCGCTTGCCCCACCAACGCAATCGAGCCAAATGGAGATAGTTTTAGCATCAATACTGATCTTTGCAACAACTGTCAGGGTTTCCATAGCGTCCCTCAGTGCTGGTCAGTCTGTCCAACCAATAGCGGCTGCGTTTCTTTATCACCTGAGTCGACTGCATTCACCTTTAGCCGCGCCCTAGAAACTTCAACAGATTATTGGCAAGCTTGGCAAGCGAACTACGACTACCGGATTTCTAAGTTAAGAGACTCTGCCCAGTCAGGCTATTGGCATGATTGGTTCGACACCTATTCTCAGACACTGCAGAAATTGCAGGCTCATCCTAAAAAGACCGAAAACGTTCCCCTAGTCCCCTAGTCTCGATTTCGCTAGTTCTTCTTTCTCTTTTTTCTTCTTTGCCCCTTTTCCTTTCTACAGAGAGCCGTGATGGTTACTTATCTAGACAACAACGCCACTACTCAAATAGATCCAGATGTTTTGACCGCAATGTTGCCTTACCTCAGCAACCTTTACGGTAATCCCTCTTCCATGCATAGCTTTGGCGGTCAGGTGGGCGCTGCGCTGCAAAACGCTCGGGCTCAGGTGGCCGCGCTGCTCGGCGCAGAAGAAACCGAAATCATCTTCAATAGCTGCGGCAGTGAAGGTAACAACACTGCCATTCATGCAGCGCTCGCCGCTCAGCCTAACAAGCGTCATATCGTCACCACAGCGGTAGAACATCCAGCCGTGCTCAATGTGTGCAAGCACCTCGAAAAAAAGGGTTACACCGTCACCTATCTCTCTGTTGATGGACGCGGACAGATCGATTTGATGGAAGTAGAAGCGGCAGTGACCGGGGGGACGGCCCTGGTGACAACAATGTATGCCAACAACGAAACCGGGGTCGTTTTTCCGATAGAACAGATTGGGGCGATCGCCAAAGAATGCGGTGCCACTTTCCACGTTGATGCTGTCCAGGCCGTCGGCAAACTGCCGATCACTCTCAAAAACAGCACTATCGACCTGCTGACGCTCTCGGGTCACAAGCTGCATGCGCCCAAAGGAATTGGAGTGTTGTACAGCCGTCGCGGGTTCCGATTTCGCCCTTTCCTACTCGGCGGACATCAAGAGCGGGGCCGCCGAGCTGGCACGCCAAACGTTGCTAGTATCGTCGCTTTGGGTAAAGCAGCGGAGCTGGCTCAGCAGCATCTGCAAACGGTAGATAGAGAAGCTAAGTTGCGTGATGCGTTAGAACAGCAGCTATTAGCGGCGATTCCAGAGTGCGAAGTCAATGGCGGTGGCACCGTTCGCCTACCCAACACCACCAATATTGGCTTCAAATACATCGAAGGTGAGGCCATTCTATTCATGCTAGACAAGCACGGCATCTGCGCCTCCTCTGGCTCTGCCTGCACGTCTGGATCGCTCGATCCTTCTCACGTACTAACGTCGATGGGCCTGCCCTATACCATTCTTCACGGGTCTATTCGCTTTAGTCTCTCTCGATTTACGACTGGGGCGGAAATTCAACAGGTGGTGAGTGTCATGCCGGCCATCGTTGAAAAATTACGAGCGCTATCTCCTTTCAACAACGATCAGTCAGAGTGGCTACAAAGCCGCGATCTTGTTCACACCGCTTAATCTCGTCGTTCATTTGTTCATCATTCATCGTTCATCGTTTACCCTTCCTAGAAACTGCCATGTGGGACTATTCTGAAAAAGTACTTGATTTATTCTATAACCCGATCAATCAGGGCGCGATCGCAGATCCTCAAGAGCCTGATGTGGCAGTGGTCTACGGTGAAGTGGGCAGCATTGCCTGCGGAGACGCGCTGCGGCTGCATCTGAGAATTCAAGAATCTACTGAAGTCATTCAAGATGCTAGCTTTCAAACCTTTGGCTGTACGAGTGCGATCGCCTCTTCATCTGCCCTAACTGAAATCATCAAACAGAAAACGCTTGATGAAGCCCTAAAAATTACCAACCACGATATCGCCGACTATCTAGGCGGTCTGCCCGAAGCCAAAATGCACTGCTCAGTCATGGGCCAAGAAGCTCTAGAAGCTGCAATCTATAAGTATCGCGGCATCGAGATTGAGCAACACGAAGATGATGACGGCACGCTGATTTGCTCTTGCTACGGCATCTCTGAGCCCCGCATTCGCCGAGTGATTATCGAGAACGATTTAACTACTGTTGAACAAGTGACAAACTATGTAAAAGCAGGCGGGGGCTGCGGTAGCTGTCAGGCTGGCATTGAAGATTTGCTCATAGAGGTGCAGCAAGAGAGAACAGCACTCTCAGCTAGAGTAACCTCAGAAGTCGCTGCTCAGGCGGCGGATAAACCGCTCACACCGATGCAAAAGATCAATCTTATTCAACAAGTCATCGCTGAAGATGTTCGACCCATTCTGTTGGCTGATGGAGGTGATATCGAGCTTTACGACGTTGATGGCGATGTTGTTAGAGTTCTACTCACAGGAGCCTGTGGCGGCTGTGAGAGCAGTAGCGAAACCTTGAAAAATTCTATTGAGGCCAGCTTGCAGACAAAAGTCTCTTCTACACTTGTTGTTGTTCCCGCTTAGGAAGAGCGACTATTTAAGTCAAGCGGTCAGCCGAATTTTTCTTAAACTTTTTATCTGACACTATGAACATCATTCATTCCACGCCAACCGTTGAGCGTTCTCCTCCGACTTCTGTTGAATAGGTAGCTTTGAACGCTCAATTCACACGAACGCTATTCACACGATAAGTCTAACCATTCCCTTCAACGAAAAACTAGGAGACTTTTGCCCTATGAGACAGATTGCATTTTATGGAAAAGGCGGTATCGGTAAATCCACCACTTCCCAAAACACGCTTGCAGCCATGGCCGAGCAAGGCCAACGCATCATGATTGTGGGCTGTGACCCGAAGGCTGATTCCACTCGCCTGATGCTCCACAGCAAAGCCCAAACCTCCGTGCTACAGCTAGCTGCCGAACTCGGCGCGGTTGAAGATGTCGAACTCGACCAGGTGCTGCAAGAAGGCTATCGCGGCGTCATGTGCGTCGAGTCCGGTGGCCCTGAACCTGGCGTTGGGTGTGCTGGTCGCGGCATCATCACCGCCATTAACTTTCTAGAAGAAGAAGGCGCTTACGAAGATCTTGATTTCGTCTCCTACGACGTACTTGGCGACGTTGTTTGCGGCGGTTTTGCAATGCCTATTAGAGAAGGCAAAGCACAAGAGATCTACATTGTTGTCTCTGGTGAGATGATGGCCATGTATGCAGCCAATAACATCGCCCGAGGCGTTCTGAAGTACGCCCAATCCGGCGGTGTGCGACTGGGCGGTCTGATTTGCAACAGCCGGAATACAGACCGGGAAGTCGAGCTGATTGAAGCCCTAGCGAGCAAGCTCAATACTCAAATGATTCACTTTGTCCCTCGTGATAATGTTGTTCAGCATGCTGAGCTACGTCGCATGACAGTGAATGAGTACGCCCCTGATTGCAATCAGGCCAAAGAATACGCAGCGCTTGCTGAGAAAATCATCAAGAACAAAAAGCTTACCGTTCCAACGCCCATCAGCATGGACGAGCTTGAAGATCTGTTGATCGAGTTCGGCATCTTGGATAGTGATGAGCAGTATCAAGAGGCGCTAGCGGCTGATAAGGAGCCCGCTACTGTATAGCTTCGCTCGGGCGGCGGATGCTAATTAGGTAGCTGTTTAGCTCTACACGCTGAAGACCCACCCCGGCCTACGGCCACCCCTCCCCAGAGGGGATTTATCCCGGCCATGATAGTCGCTGTCTCTTATACACA
>NZ_JADEXO010000190.1 GCF_015207105.1 cf. Phormidesmis sp. LEGE 11477 | reverse complement strand
ATACAGCCTCTAGATATGATTTCGATGAGCAAATCGATCACCTTAATCCGGCACGGTCCGCCTGCGGTATCTGTGCGGCAGCGAGTTCCAGGTAATCAATTTCGACAATTTATCGAGCGCTACGATGACGCCAGAATTGAACACCGGGCGCGGCCTCCAATAGCGGCTATGCAGGTTATGGCCCAGGCCGATCGAGTATTTGCTAGCCATCGACCTAGAGCACTGCACACTGCTGAGCTGTTAGGGGTACCCAGGCCACCTATCGTCAACTCGCAATTTCGAGAAATAGAGTTTCCGGTCGATTTTCCTGAGCACTTTCGGTTTTCGGCGCTGACTTGGTCAGTCATTGCCCTAACCCTGTGGAGACTAGGCTACAGCACTGGGTGTGAGTCTTTTGCTAGGGCAAAGCAGCGAGCGAGCGCCGCCACCGATATTTTAGAGGCACAGACTTCAAGCGGCAGGGTCGTGCTCGTAGCCCATGGTGGCATCAATCGACTGATTGCCAAAGAACTCAGACGCCGAGGCTGGCAAGGACCCAGATTGCCGCGTAGTCGGCATTGGGGCTGTACAACCTATTGCCGATAGATCCAGATAGGGAGCAGATAGAAGATTCCTCTTTTTCTATTTCCCTTTTTTATTTCCTCTTTTTTATAGAGAGCTGTGCGTTCGATGCTAGGCGATGATAGAGGCAAACTTGTTAGGAGTTCAAAGTAAAAAGTAATGACTAATAGTGCTTCTGTGCCAGAAAATACAATTGAAAAGACCGGTGATAAAGCTAGCGACCGGGTTAGTAAAAGTTTGCTAGAGGTGACCTTGGATGGCGCGATCGCCCTAGCCAAAGAAAGCGGCAACTCTTCGCCAGCCACTACCCAGTTTGAAGCTTTGCTAGCCCAAGTCGAAGCAGACCATTCAGCCGTCGCCCCCCTGCTCAAGACACTGTGGCAAGAATACCTATCTGCTCAGCGCTCGGCGACCTTCTGGCAAAACATGAGTGATGCTGAGAAAGATCTCTCAGAAAAAATGAGCGAAAGCAATATTCAACTCAAGCAAAACTACATGCGCCTGATTCAAGAGCAGTAGCATTCAAGATCAGTCGTATTCAAAAGCAGTCGTCGCCGAGCTAAGCAGCGTCGAAGCTCTCAATAATCTCAATATTTCCTACTGTGGCAACCCCGAAATCACTAGCTGCCCATCCACCACTCGAATATCTTCCGGGGTCAGGCCCTGCTGCTCTAACAGCACGCTGAGCTGTCGCTCGATATCCGTTTGAGAGAAGCCATATTGACTGGCGATGTTTGCAATTGGTAGCTTCAGCTGACCAATTTTGACGTTGGTATTCGACAGACTAACCTGCCCGTCGACCACGCTAGGACTGCCTGCTATCCCTACATAGACCTTGCGGTCATTGAGGAAGGGAAAGGTTCGAGTCATCTGCTCTATGGCCTGCTGCCCCTCGGCGGGCAAAGAATCGAGCGGAATGTCGGAAAGGTTGATTCTGACGCCGCTTTCAATGCGATCGCCTGCAATCACAGTATCAACGCCTTGGGTCAGATCCAAGATAGAGGAGGTCTGCGGATAGCGTGCGATCGCATCAGCTACCATATCGTTTAGTTCAGCTTCTGAGATTACAACGTCATCTGGCGCGAAAGTTTGTGTGCGCTGAGCCGGCGTCGCTTCAGCAGCAATCACAGCAGACTGACGGTCTCTTTGAACAAGAGCACCCAACCCATCGCCGTCTGTTTTCAACATCGCATAGCCAATACCGCCGCCAATAGCAGCCGCAGCAACCGTCACACCGACCAAGAACATTTTCATAGCTGATACAAAAAATCTCGCGCTGCGAGTAAAAGGATGTACTGAGTCTCTACAGTTTAGAAAGAAACGATTCCGCTGGTTATACAAACTAGGACAGTTGCTTAGCTAGCTCTAGACAGGTCGCTAGAGGTGCATCCGTTTTGATTGCCTGAGTGGATAGATGGGTACTGCTCGCTCTAAACCCTGCATCCTTCAACCCATCGATCAGCCGCTGTCTAGGCGGAATATCTATCTGGGCTCGCCTGCCAATCTCAGCAAGCGGATAGAAGTAAGGAGGTAGGTTGGCTTCAGCGATCATAGTCTCAATCAGCGCGGCGCGATCGCACCAGTCTTTTTGAACGGCAACGCGCTGCATAGCCGCCAAATCATCTAAATTGTGCAAAGGGCCAAGCCACATAGGCCCACTTACAACTGGCGGATCTACGCTTTGACAAGTGCAGGTTGCTCCTTTGCCGAGCTGTTTCCAGCCTAGCGTGCCAAACTGTCCGCAAGCATGACAGTAGGTCAAAAATCCATAGCGATCACGCTGCCAGGCTGACGCCTAGTAACTCTGATCATCACCCGATTCACTTCCCCGTGATACCAGGAAAAAACAGGCCAAGCCCCTAGCCCTCTAGCTGCCGCCTGCTGAACAGCTAAGCCGATGAGCAAACGCAATCCCTGCTCGTGAACCGCCGGATGAGCCCGAGCGTAGGCACTGTAGAATCGCAGACTGCTATCTGGCGCGCGGCCACTCGTCGTCCGGCCATCAGTACTTGTCAGGTAGAGCAGGCCGCCGAGTTTGACCGCCCAGAGGCTATTGCCAAGTGCAGGCATGGGGCTACCAAAGCTATCAATGTCAATCAGATCGTAGAAATCTTGACGCAGATACGCCTCGAAAAAAATAGCGTTAGCATTCTGATGAGTCAGGCGATAGCGATCGGTAAACAAACGCGAATCGAGGTTAGCTCGAAGATTATCCTGGATCAGCTCGCTCAGTTTTTCGTTACCCTCATTTACCCAAACATAGTCGGCTTCTGCCTCCAGCAAATAGCGCACGGCCCTGACCCCACAGCCCGCCATTGCCTCCATAATTCGCAGCTGGCCGTCCTCAACAGAACGGCGCTTGTAAGCCAGTGCTGCAAGTATGGCTAGATCGCGTCCTATTTGACTGCTAGCTCTAAAAAATGCGCTCCCCGTAGAGAAATGGGCTGCACCTTCTGTCTGCCAATCGGTATTGCAAGAATGCATAGGGGGTTGGGTGATTTATGGCAGGAGAGGTGCGATCGCCTTTTCTAGCTCGCTCTTGCTCAGCTCAGTCACCACAAATACTTCCTGCGCCGACTTTCCCTTACGCGCAATCAGCTTATGCCCCCCTCTGATTGCCACCGAGACCTTCAGTCGCAGCGCTGGCGCATTAGACCTAGCGCGCGAGATCACAGCAGGAGTAATCGTCTGAATACGAGGGACGGTAGCCAGCTTTTCTAGCAGCGGAATTAGACCTGGAATGTAGGTAGAGTGAGTAATCACGACCCTACCTTTGTCGAGCGGCTGGTTAGCAACAGCGCTATTACTGCCTCTAGCCAACTTTGTAGCGGTTCCCTTATTAGCTTTTTTGCTAGATGATTTTTTCGCAGACGACTTTTTCCCAAAGTTTTTCTTGCCAGTCCCTTTTCTCCCCACAAACCTAAGCCTTCTCCAAAGGAGCCATCGTCAGTCCGGCGCGTATCAGCTGAGAATGATACAGCTCTGCTTGTTCTAGGGGCCCTGTCCAAACAATAGCCTGACCCTCATTGTGTATCTGGTCAGCTAATTCCCATGCTTGGTCACTATCCATACCAGGAATGTAGGTCGTCAGCGTTCTAACGACATGTTCAAAGGTATTGAAATCGTCGTTGAGGACGATAATCTTGTAGTTTGGATACTTCTCTTTGACAGCACTAATTGATCTTTCCTTGATGGCCGTCGGCGAAGCGGAGGTAGCTGTAATAGAAGCTGCTCGGCGTATTTCTGTTTTTGTATGGGCGATCACAGAACTCATAGACGTTTTGTCGAATATCAATCATCTGTGCAGATTATAATATTGGTTCATCCCAGAATAAAAGAGAGCCAATAAAGCATAAAAGAGAGCTAATAAGGCAACTTCAGAGCAGATAAACGGGCAACTTAACTAATAGAAGTATTGACTGCCTATCGCTCTGTACTATTCTCTTCAATAAGAGCTCTTTGATAGTTACAGAAAGAATAGAAAGTTAACGTTTTAATAACCAAAAAGCTAAATTAGATACAGACAATCAGAAGAGACTCGTTTTAGATGCTTTGCATTCACAAACGAACACAAAAACTTACAGTGAAAAATGACGCTATGAGTGATAGAAATTCACACAATTTTTAAGGTTGAGACGGTAGAGACTGCCTTCTTCGACGTAATTTAGAATGTAGTCTGGGCATGTGAATGTCACAAGAGCAAAGGATACATAAGTAAAGGTCTCTTAACTTATAAGATATAGTTTGACACATAGTACGTCCAAAGTAATACAATGCGTACTACGCAAGCGGCTAGAATCACCTTTGTACAAGCAAAAAGAGGTGAAAGGACATTCGTAAAGGGATATTAAGTGTATCCGCCTACATGACTTGAGATAGTCAGCTATTACTGCATGAATCTTGCTTGGATAGACTAACTGTCAGGCCATAGTTTAGAAAACATAATGGAGCGCGCAGCATAGGAAACGTTAATACGATGGTAAAAACAAAAGCGTCGATCGCAGAACAGGACGATACGCCAGACCACGCGAAAAGCGAAGGACTTGAAGAGCTTCAAGAGATAATGAAGCAGCTTATTTTAGAACAGAGACTCAATCGTCAAGAAGTGCCTGATAAGGACGCTGCTGCAGATCCGCCTCCGACGACCAAAGATATGACAGAGGTTGCAAAGAAGTACCTTACCTTAGAGAAGCTCAAAGGCAAGCGTAAAAACGGACGCTTCTTAATGGAATTTGAGGAAGGACTTGAAACTTTAGTTCAAGAGTTCTCGCTTTAATAGTTGAAAGTCGATTCTTTTGTATAAGTTTTAACCTTCCAAAAGGTCCCTGTTACTGATGCTAATAGGGACCTTTTGATGTATGAGTTTCTGGAGATAATAAACTTAGCTAATGATTAGACAGGCCCGCTTCAATTTTACCTTCGGCTGCGTGGGCAATTGCTCGTAACCTATCTACCATTTCCTCGTTAACCTCTTGCCACAGCCCTCGTTGATCTGCCTCTAACAGCCGCTCTGCCATATCTCGCAGCGCCCAAGGATTTGACTTTTCTACAAACTGCCTTACTTCCGAATTAAAGAGGTAAGCTTCGGCAACGCCCACATACATATGATCTGCCGCGCAGCCGGTGGTCGCGTCGTAGGCAAATAGATAATCGACCGTTGCTGCCATCTCAAACGCGCCCTTGTAGCCGTGTTGCATGATGCCTTTGATCCATTTGGGATTGATCACACGTGAGCGGTAGACGCGGGCAATTTCTGCAGTGAGCGATCGCACCTTTGGATTCTCTGGTATGGCATTATCACCGAAGTAAGTCACAGGCGCTTCACCGCGCTTTGCTTTCACCGCTGCTGTCAATCCCCCTTGAAACTGATAGTAGTCATCGGAATCGAGCAAATCATGTTCGCGATTGTCTTGGTTTTGCAGCACAATCTGCATATTTTCTAGGCGCTGACCGAAAGCTTCTGGCGCGCTGTGACCCTCTGCGTTTCCTGTGTAGGCATAGCTACTCCAGTTGATGTAGGCGCGGGCCAGATCGGCGTCGCTCTTCCAGTTTTGCGATTCAATTAATCCCTGAAGTCCAGCGCCATAGGCACCAGGTTTAGATCCAAAGATGCGGTAGCGCGATCGCTCTAAACTTTGAGCCTGATCGAGTCCTTTTTGCTGCCACTGCTCGTACTCTGCTTGAACTCGGGCCGCTAGCTGATTTTGCTCTGCCGGTTCATCCAGCTTAGAAACAGCGATCACCGCCTGGTCAAACAAAGAAATCAGGTTGGGAAAAGCATCTCGAAAAAAGCCAGAGATCCGCAGCGTCACGTCTACTCTAGGGCGACCCAGCAAAGACAATGGCAGAATTTCAAAATCTACCACGCGCCGACTGGGGCCATCCCACACCGGTCGAACACCGATGAGGGCTAATGCTTCTGCCATATCATCACCGCCGGTTCTCATGGCCGAAGTGCCCCACATAGAAAGACCGAGCGTCTGAGGATACTCGCCCTGTTCTTGGGTATAGTTTTCGATCAAGATTTCGGCGGCCTTGCGACCCATATCCCAGGCGCTTTCGGTCGGAATAGCGCGAATATCCACCGAATAGAAGTTACGACCTGTCGGCAAGACCTCCGGGCGATTGCGAGTCGGTGCGCCCGAAGGGCCACTAGGAACGTAGCCGCCGTTAAGGCCGTGGAGGAGGTGGGTGATTTCGTCGGTGGTTTGGTAGAGGTTTGGTAGGAGAGTGTGCTTGATCCAGGTGAGAGTGGGGGTGAGGGGGTGAGGG
>NZ_JADEXO010000004.1 GCF_015207105.1 cf. Phormidesmis sp. LEGE 11477 | reverse complement strand
ATTACCTCGGCAACAAAATGCATAAGCCTGAAGTAGATCCCCTCCACCGGAGGGGTGCCCAACGGGCGGGGTGGGTTGGCAGTGAGTAGCGCTAGCGGCTGTATTCTGTTTGTCCGCCAGAGTAATAACTATCGCCTTGTAGACAGTCATCTAAAGCTGGGATTTTCTAGAGCTTTGATAGCGTCTGTTTCATGCGCTAGAACAGCTAAATAATTAGGGCCAATGAAGTCCTCGTAGTACCATGAGTAATCGTGAAAATCGACGTATCTAGGATATATCTTGCCTAGCTGATAGCCGTGGGCTTCTAGTAAGGCATAGAAATCTTTTAGCAGAAAGTTAGCATAGATATTATGGATACCGTACTCAAATTGAATGAAGCGAATCTTGCCCGTCTTGAGTGTCTTGGAAAACCCTTGCAACACTTTACCATCCATCCCTTCTGTATCAATCTTCAATAGGTCTATGCTATCAAGATGATTGTTCTCTAAATAGTCGTCTCCTGTAGCTACACTCGCGTCTATAGTCTGCGAGTTCTCTTCAAAGATAACCTTGACTGCTGAAGATAGTACGCTGTCTTTCTCTACAAAGTGCAAAGGAATGATGCCAGGCACATCGGCCAGCCCGCAGTTATTGATAACAGTATTAGGTGCATCACCAATATTGTCGCTTAGCTGTTGAAAGGTTGGATCGGCTATCTCAAAAGCATGTATCTGTGCATCAGGGCAATGCTGACGGGCTAGGCAAGACCACTCTCCTACGTTAGCGCCTACATCGAAGATACAGTTTAGGTCAAACTTACTCAAGACTTGTATGGCTCTAAGTTCTCCATTGGTTTCAAAATCGTAATTAGAGTTTTGGTAGTAGCGGTGAAAGTGGTACGCCAAGAGATCAACAAAGTGCCAGAATCTCGTATATCGTTTTTGAGCAGCACGCTTACCTTGTTGAATAGCTAAGTTAACACCTCTATCTTTCCATGAGTCTAGTCTCCACGGACTGAAGCTGCGAGAGTCCTCAGAAGCCATATTCTATCTCCTCTACTTCGTCTATATCAAAACATAACAACCCACTCTATGAGATGACGTAAGAAGCGATATTAAGTTCACCGTACCTATGGCGATCGCCGCTTCACCGTCCTCAGCCTACAGAGACAGTGCTGAGTTCTAGGATGGCAAACAAAAGAAACAGTCCGCCACCTAGTCCGATCAAGGTGCGCTCTGAGAGCCAACCACAGACCCAGCGACCGCAAATGACCGCGATCGCCGCGCAGATACTATGACCTAGCACCGCGCCTAAAATCACCCCGGCGGGAGGATTAGCAGCAGCGAGCGCGATGGTGGCAATTTGAGTGCGATCGCCCCACTCGGCTACAAATACTAGGCTCAACGCTTCCACAACGATCGCTAGAGCAGTCGTTCCCTTTTGGGGTTGGGTTTGCGTTTGTTCTGCCTTTTCGACAACTTCAGCCGCTGCCTGCGCTTCGGTATGCTGTCTGACCGCAGGCATTTGACTTGCCTGATATAGCAGCTTTAGCCCAAAGAACAAAAACAAACAAACTTCAGCGCCTTTCAATACTGGGTCGGGCAAAAACGCAGCGGCCTGCCCGACCAATACTGACAGTAGCGTCATCAGCGCTAGCGCTAAAACAGCGCCAACAAACACCCATCGACGAGCGTGGCGCATCGCTAAGATGGCAGCGATAAAAAAGGTTTTATCGCCCAGCTCAGAAACTGTGATTAATAGCAAACTCGCTGTAAAAGCGGTCAACATTTCAAACTCCTCAGATAGGTGGCGGTATCTGACGAAAGCTTGATGAAGTACCAGAATAGACAAGACTCCACCAAGCTCACGTCATCTGTGAACTCGGTGAAGGTCTCGCTAATGAATAGAACAGAGGCTATATCATCTGCTGAACCAGGCTCATCACCAGTATGTTGACTCAACAGGATCGGATTATCCGACAGCTACTCCCCTTCGCGTTTGTATTATACGTCTTCAAGGACGCTGAAAATAAACAGCACAGGCTATCGATGGCAGACTATCGGTGGCAGACTATCGGCATTTACCTAGCCAGGTTAGTCGCAATCGTAGAGTTGGGCATAACTCGCTAGTCTAGGGTCACTAGAGTCTATACTCTGAAAGATCTAGAGACAATGTATTAGGAATGAACTGTCTTTAGGACTCCGACGGCGCTTGATAAGGGAGCAACCAGCATGAACGCAGGCGATAGAACCAGCTCAGCATCACCACCACTAGGCGATCGCTACAGTGTCGTCAGAAAGCTAGGCGAAGGTGGCTTTGGTCAAACTTACCTGGCTGAAGATCACCACCGCTATGGAGAGCGCTGTGTGGTCAAAGAATTCGTCCCCCAGGTGCAAGACAGCGGCACCCTCGATAAGGCAAAGGAGCTATTTGAGCGTGAAGCCAATGTTCTCTATCAGCTCAAGCACGAGCAAATTCCTGAGTTTCGCCAACTGCTAAAAGTAGAGGGCGAAACTGGGGGTCGCCTGTTCCTAGTTCAAGATTACGTGGAGGGCCGTACTTACCAAGATCTGTTGAAGGAGCGCTTGAAAGTCAATGCTACTTTCAGCGAAACCGAGGTCACTCAGCTTCTCTATCAGCTGCTGCCTGTGCTTTCCTATATTCATGGGCATGGCCTAATTCACCGTGATATCTCACCGGATAACCTCATGCTGCGCCAGACTGACGGTCTCCCTGTCCTGATTGATTTTGGCAGTGTCAAAGAGATTGCCGCCGCCGTTCGCACTCAGCTTTCTATCGATCAGGCTTCGAGTCAAAATAGCTTAGCCCCAACGCGAATCGGAAAAATGGGGTATGTACCACAAGAGCAATTCGACTCGGGCGAGGCTGATGCGACTAGTGATTTGTACGCTTTAGCCGTAACGCTGCTGGTGCTATTGACCGGACAGCAGCCACAGGTACTACACGATACGCATTTAGACAATTGGGCCGGCATTGACAAACTAAGTCCCCACATCGGACAGATACTCAAGAAAATGCTGTCTGCTAATCCGGTCGATAGATTTCCTACAGCCGCCGCCGTACTCGCCGCCATCCAGCACTCAGCTAATCATGCTGTCGCTGGAGAAAGCGTCGCCAATCAAGATTCTATCTATCCACCAGGGAGCCTAGCGACGACTAACCCGGTCAATGATGAACCGATCAACTATGATGACAGCCCGCTGGTACCCGTGGCTCAGATGGGTAGTGTCGATCGACCTCAGCCCACTCACACGGACTATGACGCCAACACCTACGCGGCGGCAGCACAACAGGGCTATGAAACTACGGCTGATGAATCGAGTACCTACGTGCCCTCAGCACCTGCGCCCGCTCGAACCGGTAACGGCATTCTTAATCCGGGCTCACGTGCGCCTTTAATTGCCCTGCTGACAGTCCTTGGCCTGCTAGGTACGATCATGCTATTTGCCTGGATGCGGATAGCGAGGGCTCCCTCACCTACCACAATCGGTACGGCTCCAACGGAGATTAATGATTCTGACCGAGGAGCCCTTTCTGAGGAGGAGCAGGCTCGCAAGCAAGAAATTCGCGATCGCCACGAAGCATTGGGTATTGGTAACAATACCTTTACCCGCCTGGTAGATCAGCTTTTCTATCGAGAGTATCCCGATCTGCTGACGAGTGGCCCCGACGGTGGACGTCAAGCGCTTTCGCAAGCGCCAGAAGATGAGCCGCTAAGAATTCGGTGGGATAATATTGCTCTAGATCTCTTAGATCGCCTAGAAGGTCAGGTGAGCCGGCAAAGTTTATCAGCGCTAGGAGAATATGATCAGGGCGATCGCACCCGTTGGCAGGAGCGAGTCAACCGGGTGAATGTCGGCTCTAGGTCTTTGTATGACCTCACAGATACGAAGTTCTTTGCGCTATTTCCAGCGTTTGCGAACGATGATTTTCTGGATTCGCCAATTGGTCAGGTTTACTATGCGATCGCGAATGACACTGTCGATGCGATCGTCTCTGGTGAACGCAGCGAGAATGTCGAATTTGAGCCGGGTACATTTCGTCAAGACCTCAGCGACAGCCTTGCGCCGGGTGAAGGCAAAGTTTATACGCTTCAGCTCACCGCTAGGCAGCAACTGCGCCTAAACCTGAGTGCGCCCGCCGATAGCACCCTGCTTTCTCTATACTTACCGCTCCCCACCGAAGAAACCCCGTTCGTTTTTGCTGACTCTGAGCAAACAACTTGGTCGGGCCGAGTCGATCAATCTGGCTACTACGAAGTCGTCGTGGTGAATCGCTCTAGTGAAGCCATTTCCTACCAGCTAGCGCTAGCCGTCGACAATGTGAGAACAGCACCGCCCGTAGCCCCTGATGAAGAAGAATCAGCGCCACCTTCAGAAGACAATGGCGCTGAAGAACCAGGCGCAGAGGGTGACTCCCAAGAGACTAATAATGCTGAGACCTTAGATAGTTCTAGCTCAGACGCAGCAGATGAGTGAAGCAGATCATAGTTTACAGATTTCAACTTGTTTGAAGTCCGCTCAGCTTGCTTGAAGTTCGTTCAATGACGAGTAGCTTGAAAGTAGTCATTTCGAGCGGCTTCACATCTTGGAGGGCAATTTGAAATAGTGAGTTAAACAGCCGTCAGCGACTTGCGTTCTGGATAGGTGCCGATCTCATCGACTGCCTGCTTCAGCTCGGCTGCTATGGTCGAGTCCAAGGATTCTTTGGGTAAAACAGCCGCTCGCCAGCAGACCGCTTTGATACAGGCTCCTGTGAGATCTGCGCCCGTCAGGTCTGCGCCTGTCAGGTCTGCGCCTGTCAGGTCTGCGCTACTTAGATCGCTGTAGCAGAGTTTGGCTCCTCGCAGGTCTGTACCTGCCAAACAGGCACCGCTCAAACTGGCCAGCCGCAAATCGACCCGGTGCAGATTCGCACCTGTAAAGTTAGCGCCCTCCGCTTTACAGCGCACCATGACCGCCTGATGTAGATTCGCCCACAGCAAGCGAGCGTGGCTAAGCTGAGTGCGCCACATCATAGCGCCAGTCAGATCTGTGTGATCCAGACAGCTACCAGTCAGATCAGCGCTGGTCAGATCGGCCCAGCAAAGCTGCGCGCTCGATAGCTGAAATGCAACTAAGTGATGATCTTTCAGGTCAATTCGCTCAAAATTGCGATCGCCTGCTGTGTATCTTTTAGAAAGTGCGATCGCACCTAGCTGACAAGCATTCATCCCATCTGCCACATCCGACACCAACATTTCAACAAGCCGAGGCTGTTAGAAGTATTAGTGGTAGGACTGTAAAGTTATGTTAACAGCCTCAATGTAACAAAATGTAAATGTACTTGCAATTAATAAAACTAATTTGGTCTATCAGGTAATAGAGCGGTTTGTAGGTGATGAACCGCTCTGACTAGAACCAAGTCTGCTAAAACGAATCTTTTAATAAACGGGCCGCTGAGCTGTACAGACCGTAGACCAGCTTTCGTAATCTAATCTGGCATCTAGATAGCCAGCGACTTCCCCGCGATGACCAATGAGGCGCTCTCTATTGAGTGAGTTAGGTTTGGTGTACATCGTCAGTTCGTCTAATGTCGTGGCGGCACAGACCCAGTCTTTTTGATTAATGGCGTTGACTAGCCGAGTTTCTAACTGGGTGATCGTCTGCTGGCGAGCAGCGTAGCGAGCGTGCTGTATGTAGTAGTCCATGTTATCGACGGCGGCGGCGGCGTAGGGATTACCGGGGCGCAGGGCTAGCGCACGGCGAAAGTTGATCAGAGCCGTGTTGAGATCGCCTTGACGAGAGGCAGCGTAGCCGACGTTCATCAGCTGATCGAAGGTTCTTTTGGATTGAGCTGTGGCTGAGATAGAGGGGGCCGCGATCGCGCTTTGACTCACGCCGAGGCTCATATTACCTGAGGCTACTCCTAGTATTAGCGCGCTAGCTGCCAACCCTCGGCACCACCGAATAGTACTTGCTGATCTGGCCCAAGATCCGATTCGAGAGACTTTGGCTGCGGTAACGCTCAACAGAGAAGGCAACAGCATAGTGGTAGTTTACTTAGGTAAAAAAAGGTAAAAAGGCATAGCTGCCTGAAAGCGTAAGCAATCTGGTGAGTGAACACCTGAGTGAAACCGACCAATCTTGATTGAAGCGTCATCGCAAAAGGACTAAACCCTAGCAAACTTACGGAGTATCGACGTTAGACCAGCGTCAGCAGAGTGATGGAAAACGATCCTGGACAAAAGCAATCCGTACAGATGTGGGTGGATGCAGACGCCTGCCCTAATGCCATCAAAGAGATTATTTTTCGAGCAGCAAAACGGACAAACTGCCCACTGACGCTAGTAGCCAATCATCCTGTGCAAGTGCCTGCCTATGTAGAGATGCTTGTCGTGCCAGCCGGCTTCGACGGCGCTGACAACAAGATTGTAGAACTATTGAAAGCTGAGGATTTGGTGATTACCGCAGATATTCCACTGGCTGCGAAAGTGCTAGAAAAAGGAGGCTACGTCTTCACGCCTAGGGGCGACGAGTATACCGCCCGTAATATTGGCGATCGCCTCTCTGTACGAAATCTCCTGGAATCTTTCAGAGGTGGAGCAGAACCCGTAGGCGGCGGTCCCCCACCTTTAAACAACAAAGATAAAGCTAACTTTGCCAATCGCCTGGACCGATTTTTAGCCAAGCATCATCCCTGAGGAATTCGCCGATCAGGAGTTCGCAGTCGAGTAGCTCGTAGTCGAGTAGAATTGTAGCGTTGAGCCTACGAGATTGCGCTTATGACTGCCGCTGTTGAAAGCACTGCTCGCCCTGTCCCAATAGCGCCTCTACCCAAACCTGTCAGCTTTGAACAGTTCATAGACTGGTATCCCGAAAATTCTGAGTATCGCTATGAGCTACGTCGTGGAGTCATTTTTAAGGTGCCAAAACCTAGAGGAAAGCATTCTGAAATAGCTGGATATATTGCGAAACAGCTCAACTATGCTATCGATGCGGCAACGTTACCCTATCTTATTCCACGCGAATGTGTCGTGAAGGTAAGCGATAGTACAGGCTATGAACCAGACGTTGTTGTTCTAGATAGAGCGGCAATTGCGACGGAGCCTTTGTGGGATAAGGCATCTACTGTCGAAAACGGATCGTCCGTCAAGCTAGCGATTGAAGTGGTTTCTAGCAATTGGCAAGATGATTATGAACTCAAGCTCGCTGCTTACGAATCTATGCAGATTCCCCAGTATTGGATTGTTGACTATGCTGGACTAGGGGGCGTTCGTCATATTGGTAAACCCAAGCAGCCAACGCTGAGCGTCTGCACGTTAGTGGAGGGTGAATATGAGGTTGTCCGGCTGCGCGGTCAAGAGCCAGTTATGTCGATGGCTTTTCCAGACCTCACGCTGAGAGCCGAGCAATTTTTGTCGCAGCCGTGAGCGGTAGCTAGCTAGGCTGAAGGAAGACTAAATAAAAGCGATCAGTTCTCTTCAATATTTCCTCATAACTTTTCGATAGATTTAAAGGCGTCAAAACTCTGTGGTGAAAATGATGCTCTCGAATATCCTGACTTCCATCGGACGGCAGATTAGAGAAAACCAAACCGCCTGGGGCACTTTGATGCTGTTCGCAGCGGGTCTGGTCATTTTGCTGAGTATGATGACTTTTATGCCCTATCCCGATTCGGCGCTGAGGTAAGACTCTATTGGTAAGAGCACATCTCTAAGTCTTCTTCTGATCGATTGCCAAAGCCTGCTCTAAAGCTGCTTTCTCTTTTGCTCGACGAGCGTAGGGCTCTAGTTCTATTAGGCTCATTCCAGATAGGATGCTTAGGTTCTCTAGGCTCATGCCCTTCATCAGCAGTTCGATACACCAGGTTTGACGGGCTTGAAAAGGCGTTGCCGGACTGCCTGCGCTCATGGTTGTGCCAGCAGCGATCGCATCCCACAAAGCCAATAATCCTTCGGTTTCTAGCGCTTTGCCATCGGCTAAAACGAATACTGCTGTCTGTTCGTCTGACTGCGTTTTAAGCCACTGAGTTAACGGATTTTTGAGATAGGTGCCGTAGCGATTTCCCATGATCCAGCGGTTGACGGGTACCTGTCGCTGAATGGCGCTAGCGTTGCTGCCAGCTATCGTCAGTAGATGCTGACTCTTGCTAGCAAAGACGCAAGGAGAGGTCAGCGCGGCAGCTTCTTCTAAGGTTATCCCCGCGCCGAAGAGTACGTACACTAGGGCGTATTCCTGCGGGCCTTGCTTTTTAGCAGTTTGAAAGAGCGATCGCACGACCTCAGCCGGTAAATCAATGACGGCCTCGTGGGGCTGGACGGTAAGCGGGCTGCTGACTTCGCTCTGGCCATGTATAGACTCTTCCTGTAGATGCTGCTGACGAAACAGCTCATTTAGCATCGTCAAAAAATCCTGCTGATTTTGCCAGAGACCACCGCTGCTAGCTGCCAGAACAATGTGACCAATGACCAGCGTATTGAGTAAGGTGGCGATCGCCTCGACAGACATCCCTGGCCATCTCACCTGGGCACTGCGTAGATAGCCCACGGCCTGTAGGTTGGCTTGCTGTAGCACCTGGCCTAGCGCCTGACGATTCTCGATTGGAGATTGACCTGACTCACCAATTAGCGATCGCACCAGTTCTGGGGCCTGGGTCAGTAGCTCTAGAATCGTCTCGCCATAGGCCGTTAGCGGCTGGTTTGCACCGACAACTTCTGAGAGTGCCGCTTGCATTTTCTCCAACACAGGCGCTTCTTTTAGTACCGATAAAAGCAAGCCCTGCTTGCTACCGAACTGTCTGAACAGCGTTACTTCGTTGACACCCGCTCGCTCGGCGATTTCTTTGGTGGTCGTGGCTGTAGTTCCCTGTTGGGCAAACAGTTCCAGCGCAGATTTGACGATTCTCTCTCGGCTAGACAGTCGTTTTTCAGCCATTTGTTCGCAGGTTAGTCAATTTAATATTAATCGGTTAGGGCATTTATTAGCGTCGCCCAGTTGCTATAAAGCAGCCCATAGCAATGTTCATAGAGATTACTCAATCACCTGCTTCTCGATATATGTAAGCGATACTTGCAATTTATCGAGAAAGGAACTAATCTAATAAATGTAAGCCCCACTTGCAGACACCCTAGCGTGTTTGGGACAATTATGACGACTGGTAACCTACCTAAACAGCTCCGAGGCCAGTTGCACTCTGCGGCTGAACCCACTGCACACAGCATTAGCTGGGCGAGTGTTGGCTTTTTTGCCGCAATCCACATGGTCGCACTGCTTGCTCCTTGGTTTTTCTCTTGGTCGGCGCTGGGTATTGTGATCGCACTCCACTGGCTTTTTGGCAGCGTCGGCATTTGCCTTGGCTATCACCGCTTGCTCAGCCATCGCAGCTTTCGCGTACCCCAGTGGCTGGAGTATACTATCGCGACTATCGGCGCGCTGGCTTTGCAAGGTGGTCCTACGTTTTGGGTAGCCGGACACCGCCAGCATCATGCTTTCACCGAGCATACAGAAAAAGACCCGTACTCCTCTGCTAGAGGGTTTTGGTGGAGTCATATGGAGTGGATGTTTTATTTAAAGCCCGAAGTTTTTGACCGTAAAGTGTACGCTCAGTACGCGCCTGATATCGCTCGCGATCGCTACTATGCGTTTCTCGATAAGTACTTCTTGGTTTTGCAAGTCCCTCTTGCACTTTCTCTGTACGCTATTGGCGGCTGGTCATTCGTCATCTACGGTGTGTTCGTCCGCGCTGTTTTGCTGTGGCACTGCACTTGGCTGATCAACTCTGCCAATCACCTGTGGGGGTATCGCAATTTCGAGAGCGACGACAACTCTCGTAATCTTTGGTGGGTAGCGCTGCTCACCTATGGTGAAGGCTGGCACAACAACCACCATGCGTTTCCAAAAATGGCTAAGGCCGGGCTGAAGCCGTGGGAAATCGATATGACCTGGTGGCTGATTAAAGGTCTGAAGTCAGTTGGACTGGCTACTAAGGTGGTGATGCCGCCGACAAAAGCGAGAATTTGATCCAAGAATTTGGTCGTAGAAACTAGTCGCTACCTATATATTGTTCTCACTCATCGATAGCGCTGGTCACTTAAATTACGCTCTAGATCTCACAGCACTGTGCGGGTTTAGGGCGTATTTTTTTGTGGGCTACTTTGCTCTCTTATAAAAAGGATTTCACTGTTATGGAGTGTGTGGAGTAAAGTGACGAATGCTACAAAAAAAGGTGCTCTAGGGGCTCGAATTTTAGATCTGAGTACAGTAGGAAAGTCTTTCTTTGTTCATGCTGAAAAATCCTGTAACTGCCGCATAGAGGGGCTTTGCGGCTGAGTGCATAATACTTGTACCTGCGCTGAGAAATGCTTGTCCTTAATGCCTGAAATACTAGTGGGTCTACCTCGAACAAATTTGCAAAGGACGCTGGCAAAGGGCTCTAGCGTTTGAGTGCAGGCTTAATAGTTCTAGTAAATTTGGATTGGGCGGTTGCGATCGCCCCGTCAAAACGCGGCTGCTATAAACGAACAAACAAAGTTTTCTATAGCGGCCATTCAGTCGGCCACCCGTGTTATGTTTCCCTCCTTAAAGAGAGTTATCACTTATTATCTGCGGCAGTTGACTGATCTTGTTCCATCGCAGTGGCCTCTGTTCTCAGACTTTGCCATTATCTTCGAGCGCGATCCGGCAGCTCGCAGCTGGCTAGAAGTGCTGTGTTGCTATCCCGGACTTCATGCAGTAACAGCCCATCGTCTGGCCCACTGGCTACATTGTCGGCATATTCCCTTTCTGCCTCGATTGCTCTCACACTTGGCTCGCTGTTTTACGGGTATTGAAATTCATCCTGGGGCGCAGCTAGGGGTGGCAGTGTTTATCGATCACGGAATGGGGGTTGTGATTGGAGAAACCGCTGTTGTCGGCGACTATAGCCTGATTTATCAGGGTGTCACTTTGGGAGGCACCGGTAAAGAAACGGGCAAGCGCCATCCTACTGTCGGTAAAGGCGTTGTGATTGGGGCAGGTGCAAACGTATTGGGGAATATCCACATTGGCAATCATGCCCGGATTGGCGCTGGCTCCGTCGTTTTGCATGCGGTTCCGGCTCACTGCACCGCCGTCGGCGTCCCTAGCCGCAATGTCGGTGAATGCAACACCACCGCAGCCCCGTTAGAACACGGCCACCTGCCCGATCTCGAAGCCGAAACAATACAGCATTTTTGGACTCGGATTCAACGATTAGAAGATCAGCTATACCATCTCAAGCTCTCTGCCCATTCGTCTTTAACTACACTGGAGTCTTCATCTCATGGATAACTACACTTCTGTTGCTATCTCTCGTGCCAGCCAGCCTGATTCAGACCCCGATGCTCTAGGCTATGTTGTTTCAGTTCCTCGGGTCGATCGCTGGTCAATCAATCTTCGCTTGCAAGAACTCGACATTCCCTGCGCCTGTCCAATTGATGGCACTTTGCGTGTCGATGCGAACGATCCGATCGAACTATTGCTGGTCAACAGCGTGGTACGCAGATTTGAAGTTTCTCGTCAGGGCGGCGTGGATTGGCTAGAGCGCTGCTGGAGTAGCCGGGTGGCCTGTGCTGTGGTTTTCTGAAAGTCTCACCTCAGACAAGTTCTGTGGGCAAAATCTGCTTTCGCTCGTTCAATTTAGATCGCTTTCTAGCGTCTGTTCAATTTACACCCTGTTCAATTTACGACCTATTCAATCCCTATTCAATCTTAGCTGTTTGGAGTAATCGTATGACTATTCAATCTGTTCAATCTGTTCAAAATCTTGTCCGAGCTTTTGGTGATGTTGGGCCTAATCCGGTCAGTCTCGAAAGAGAGGTGACTGTGCCTGTGTGCGAAGGGCTAAACCTAGCCTATGCCAGCTTTCAGGGACTGTATTTGCAGTATCAAAAGCAACATTTTGTCACTGAAGGGGCTGAATTTTATTCTATTCACGAATTTTTTCAGGAGAGCTATGGCCAAACCCAGGAACATGCTCACGATATCGCTGAGCGACTAAATGGGCTAGGCGGGATTCCGGCAGGTTCTTTTGGCCAGCTATCAGAACTCTGTTGTTTTGATCCTGAGCCGGAGGGCGTCTATGTTTGTCGGCAAATGATTGAAAATGATTTGTCAGCTGAGCAGGCGGTGATTTCTCTGGTACGCCGATTGGCCACTCAGGCCGAAAGTGTAGGCGATCGCGCCACCCGCTATCTCTATGAACAAATTCTGCTGACGACAGAAGATCGAGCCTTTCATCTAGATCACTTCCTGGTCGAAGACAGTCTCACCTTTGCCTTTTTGAAATAACCTGCGAGGCTGCTATGACGCTTTCATCTTCCACTTCACCTCAAACCTACCCGGCCCCCAATCCGGCCCCTATCTATATCAACGACACCACTTTGCGAGACGGCGAACAGGCCGCCGGGGTTGTCTTTGGTCTAGAAGAAAAAGTGGCGATCGCCAAATTCTTAGATGCCATCGGTGTTCAAGAATTAGAAGTGGGTATTCCAGCGATGGGACAAATCGAAGCCCAGTCAATTCGAGCGATCGCCACTTTGGGTCTCAATGCCAAAATCCTAGGCTGGAATCGCGCAGTCATCGCCGATATTCAAGCCTCCTTGAACTGCGGACTAAAGCGAGTCCATATTTCTATTCCAGTGTCTGATGCCCAGATTCAAGTCAAGTTTCAGGGCCGCTGGAATGCGATGTTGTTGCAGCTACGCGATGCCATCAATTTTGCCAAAGATCACGGCCTAGAGGTGAGTGTGGGCGGTGAAGACAGCTCACGCGCAGACGAACAATTTCTAGTTGATGCGGCTCAGTTTGCCCAAGAGTGGGGGGCGTTTCGCTTTCGATTTTGTGATACGGTCGGGATTCTCGATCCGTTTACTACCTTTGAGAAAGTGCAAAGACTTGTTGCTGCGCTAGAGATTCCGGTCGAGATGCATACCCACAACGACCTCGGCCTAGCGAGTGCGAATGCATTAGCCGGTGTTCGTGCGGGTGCTGGTTCGATCAATACCACCGTCAACGGATTAGGAGAGCGGGCCGGGAACGCGGCTTTAGAAGAAGTGGTGATGGCGCTAAAACATATCTATGGTATTAAGCTGGGTATCCATACCCAGCACTTACTAGAGCTATCGCGCTCTGTTGCTAAAGCCGTCAACTGCCCGGTTCCTCCTTGGAAGGCCATTGTGGGTAAAAATGCATTTGCCCACGAATCCGGCATTCACGCGCATGGGGTCTTGGCTGATCCCACCACTTACGAACCTTTTGATCCGATAGAAGTCGGTCGGCAGCGCCAGTTTGTTGTGGGTAAACATTCAGGCCGCCATCTGTTGAATCAGGTGATGCAAGGTGCGGGCATGAGGTTTGAGTCAGCTCAGAGCCAATCAGTGCTCGATGCGGTCCGCGATCGCGCCACCCAGCTCAAACGTAGCCTCACTGTGGATGAACTGCTCACCCTTGCGGCTGAAGCGCTGTAGGATTTGTCACTTGTCACTATAGCTAGTACCACAACACCAGCTATAGCAGCTATAGAACAACTGCTAAAGTGATCAGCCAATGTCCTAATGTCTGAGGGCATTGGCTGCATAAAACTCTCTGATCTCTGAACTTTTTCAATCTCTAGACTTTTTCAATCTGTATCTTCTCAAT
Source organism: cf. Phormidesmis sp. LEGE 11477 (assembly GCF_015207105.1). Taxonomy (GTDB): domain Bacteria; phylum Cyanobacteriota; class Cyanobacteriia; order Phormidesmidales; family Phormidesmidaceae; genus Phormidesmis. The sequence goes on along the minus strand of NZ_JADEXO010000004.1, from coordinate 111,274 downwards.
CTGTATCTTCTTAATGGTAGGAATCAGCGATGAAAGTGATGCTCCATACGGATCGCGCCGGAAAATTAATGGCCTACGTGGCCAAAAAAGACTTGGAAGAAGAAGTCACCCAGAAAGCACAATCAGATGACAATCATATTCTGACGCTGTCGAATGGCTGGGAGCTACAGATAGCTGGCTTAGGCGACCCTATTCACACGCCTCAAACGGTGCGAGCCAAACGGCTAAAGTAAATAGCTCTGTGTCTTTTTTCTCTCATTAACTGCTCTCCTTTAATCAACTGCTCATTCATCGTGCCTATTCATCGCTAGAGGAAACCTCGCATGTTGAACACTAGCTTGGCTGCCGCGTCAGAGACGATGGCAGACATTGTTTCTGATATCAAAGAAGATACGGCCTGGGTCGATCAATCCAATCGACCAGGTACCCGGCTAGGTGGCTTGCCACCTTGGATGTTTAATCTAAACGGCATCTTTCTGGGACTGCTGGGTGAGCCGCCGGATCAGGTCAGGTCGATTGTGCTAGTGGTCGACACGCTAGTTGAGGATGATTTGGCTGGCGAGCCAGAGACGATCGCGATTGAGCTGCCGACAAATCTACAGGCTGCTGTAAAACAATCGCTCAGGCAACGCTCTCTTCGACTGGGCGATCGCGTTCGTTGTATTGGTCGCAGTCAGCTCGACTACGCGGCGAACGTCGTTCAGCTCAAAGCCTACTGTCTCTTTTCCGAGTCTGCGACCATTTTGCCTGCCGCCACCCCAACTGTTCAGACAGGTTCATCTACTCAGACCGTCCCATCTGCTCAGGCAGCTTTAACTACACCCAGCCCCCAGAAGCAAAAGATCCTAGTCTGTCACAAATCAGGCTGTAAAAAGCGCGGTGGCCGTCAGCTTGCTTTGGCGCTAGAGCAGGCGCTGCAGACCTATCAGCTTCAAGATCGAGTAGAGATTCAATACACTGGCTGTCAAAAGTGCTGCTCAAAAGCACCTGCGCTGACAATTATGCCTGGCAAACACCGCTATTATGGTCTGAACCCTCAGGACCTGCCATCCCTGATTGAAAAACACTTTTGCGAGCTGCATTAAGTGCTGAGCTATGTCACCTTTCGACCCTCCCTCTTTCGAACATTCTGCCCCTGAGCGTTTGCCTCCCGAATCCTACTTTCACTATTTTGCCTATGGCTCTTGCATGTGCCCGGTCGATTTAAAGCGATCGCTTAGGGAAAATACCCATCCCTATGTGGTAGGCCCGGCCACTTTGAAGGGCTATCGTTTAGGGTTTCACTATTATTCTCATCAGCGGCAGTGCGGTGCGCTCGATATCTCGCCAGCGCCGGGTTGTGAGGTGCAGGGGGTGCTTTATCGGTTGCCTTTACGGTTTAGCGATCGCCTCGATCGGCGTGAAGGCGTCGAGCAGGGCGGCTATCGCCAAGAGCACGTTACCGTCAGCAGCGGCGGACGGGCCTACATCCAGGTGCGAACCTACGTCGTTGTCAAGAAAATGCCTGTAGAAGTTCCCCCCAATGACTGGTACTTTTCTGTGGTGATGCGAGGCGCTGTTACTTGCAATCTACCAGAGCACTACTGCTGGAGTCTTTTTGAGCACATGCGCGGCCTGCAAAAGGCAAGCTAGTTTTATAGCCTGGACCGGATGCATACTCTGCGAGAAGGCAAAGCCTACGGTCCAGGCGCGTCACTTGACCCGTTGCAACATAAAGCTTTTAGCCTGCAAACTGCACCTCAGTCAAGTGACCAACGCTATATAGTGAAGGAATCTCGTTAGCTTGCCACGTCCGCCATTCATTCGAGAACCCAAGGCACGAGACCGTTACTATACGGCTCTGCAAGAAAGATATCGAAAAACGCAGCGAGAGCTTTTTCGAGGGCTGTTGGCGCTAGTCGGCATTATTTTGGCCGGAACTCTTTGGTATTGGCTGGTGGAGGGCTGGCACCTGGCCGAGGCGCTCTACATGACTGTGATTACCTTGACGACCGTGGGCTTTTCAGAAGTTCGGCCACTGGGCGATCGCGGTCGGGTATTTACAACGGTGCTGATCTTTTTGGGGATTGCGGCGGTTGGATATATGGCCAATCGATTTACAGAAGCGATTGTCAAAGGCTACTTTCAAGAAGGCGTCCGCCTGAATCAGCGCCGTAAGCTTATGCAAAATCTCTCTAACCACTATATTTTGTGCGGATTTGGTAGAACAGGGCGGCAGATTGCAGAAGAGTTTTCCTTGCAAAAAATTCCGTTTGTCATCGTCGATACCGAAGCTGACCGGGTAGAGCAGGCCCAGACACTAGGCTTTGTGGCAGTGCAGGGCGATGCGACCTCAGACCATACGCTGCACTTAGTAAAAATCGAGTCGGCGGTTTGTTTGATCTCGGCATTGACTTCTGATGCAGAAAACCTGTACACCGTGCTCTCGGCTAGAACGCTGAATCCTCGGGTGCGGATTATCGCTCGCGCCAGCAGCAGTGAGGCTATCCAGAAATTACGGCGGGTTGGTGCAGATGCGGTGATTTCGCCCTACATTACTGGCGGCAAGCGAATGGCCGCCGCTGCCCTGCGACCCCAGGTGATGGATTTTATGGATGGCATTGTTTCGAGCGGCGATCGCACCTACTACATGGAAGAGTTCTTCCTCGATTCTTCAGCCTGTGCTCAGATTGGCCAGACGCTCAAAGAATCACAGCTAAGAGCGCTCACAGGCGTTTTGATTGTGGCGATTCGGCGTGATCAGGGCGAGCTAATCGTCGGCCCCACCTCAGATATTCGACTACAGCCAAAAGATTTTCTGATCTGTTTGGGAACCGCAGAACAGCTACAGGTGATGAACCGGCTTCTGTGTCCGCTGAGCTCAAAGCCTCTGCAAAAGCCTAATCAAATGCCCTAATGAAGAGGAAAAGGTGCTAAGACACAACACTAGCTGACAGCGATTCCATCCAGGCTTTTCGTCCATATATATGATTTTGAAGATCCTCAATTCTAAAGATCTGCCCGAGCTCATCCCACACAATGGCATCGCTACCAAACAACTCGACGGCTGATAGTTCATCATCATTAGGGGCGATCGCAACATAGCCATCATCAGTACGTTTTGTCATCTCTAACAAGCGAACTGGCCAAGAGGATTGCGAGCCATCGGCGAAAGACACGACAACCGCCTTGGTCTCTCGCCTGTACCTTACTGCTACCGCTTCATTCAGCTTCATAGTAAATTTTCACCTCTTCTTTGAGAAAATCTAAGTTTGCCTGACAGAACTGCAACGCCTTTTCCGTAAACTTAGGCGTTGTCCTGAATCTTTCCTTCTTTGACGGCTGCATTATCTGAGCAGTATCACCAGAAATATTGACCTTCACCTCATATTGATCGTCTTTTACATGAACATGAGTTGGCAGATGGTCGCCTGGGTAGACGATGATTCGCACTTTCCCTGCGAACCTAATAAGTATCGGCATTGATAGTCGCTCAGTCTAATACCTCTATTAGTCTAAGGCCGCTACCTCTATTAGTCTAAGGCCGCTAATAGCGGAGGTGAATGCCTAAAGTGGCTGAAAGGTTTATTGCGAAAACTTTCATTGTATCCCACTCTGTTAACGTTCAGTTTTCAACGTTTCCCACACTTTTGGGTGGTCTCCAACGTGATCGTCTCAGAGCGATCGCGCTTCAACAAAGTGTTGGCCGTGACGATGCCGACTAGAGCCAGCAGCGCCATCAGATAAAACACATAGGTGTAGGAGCCCAGCCAGTCTCGAATCTGCCCGGTGGCCAGGTTTCCACTCAGGGCACCGACACCGTAAGCGGTGAACACAATGCCGTAGTTCTGAGCGTAGTGGTCAGGGTCGAAAAATCGGAGGGTCGTGGTCGGTGCGATCGCCAGCCACCCGCCTAAGCAAAACCAAAATAAACAGAAGGCCAGTAAGTAGGTAGCGACTTGCCCGGACTGGGCAGTGGCCATCAGTATGCAGGCAATGAGAATCAGCACATAGCTGGCGATCGCCACATAGCGCGGCTCAAAGCGATCGCTCAACCAGCCAAACAGCGGCCTAGCAATCCCATTGAACACGGCAAACAAAGAGACGCTGCTAGCCGCTAAGGCAGGATTAACATTGATCATCTCCTCTCCGACTGGGCTCGAAATCCCGATCGCGCTGAGGCCAATTAGGGTGCCTAGCGCGTAGCAAATCCACAGCCCATAAAACGAACGACTCGTCAGCAAGTGTTTGGGATAGGTACGGGTGGGGGCTGTCGAAAGGGATAGCGAGGATGCTTGGCGAGGATGCCAGTCCTTTGGGGGGAGCTTAAGTGTAGTGGCGATCGCCAGAATTAGCAGGCCAAACGTCACGCCCAAGACGCGCAGGGCCGTCCTGAGGCTGTAGGCGCTGATCAAACTACTGGCGATCGGCGCACTGATCAAAGGAGAGAGCCCAAATCCAATAATGGTGATACCCACTGCTAAGCCTTTTTTATCTGGAAACCACTGCGCCACTACCGCCATCGGCACGCCATAGGTAGTTCCCACGCCTGATCCGGCGATCACCCCGTAGGCCAGTGTCATTGTCGTAATGTCAGTGGCAAAGCTAGAAAGAAAATAGCCCAGCCCTACCGCAATTCCGCCGATCACGGTGACCATTTGTGGTCCAATGCGAGGAATCAGAAATCCTGAAACTGGCATCAGAGCTGCATAAAAGACCAGTGCGATCGTGTAGGGCAACAGACTTTCGGTCGCGCCGATATTGAGTTCTGTTTCTAAAGGTTTGCGAAAAACGCTCCAAGCATAAACGCTGCCCGAACAAAGCAATACGTTCATGCCCAGTAAAATTAGCAGCCATCGTCCTCGCTCTGCTGATAATCCTAGAATCTTTACTTCTGAGGGCATAGTGACTTGTCGCTATAGAAAAAGGCCATTAAACAAAACTGTAGCAATGAGGCGCTAGAACCAACTTTCGATGACTATTGCAATGGCTCATTGTTTGCCCGCTCAGTTGCTACCACTTCAGCAATCCGATCTGGAAACTCTGAGAGATCGGCGTCCTCTCCTTTGGGCATCGGCGAGATGAATGTGTAGCAAGGGTCGCACTGGCCGGTATCAAAGACCTGAAGCACCCACTTATCCGGCAGTCCGGCTACGCCAATTTCAACCACTGTCCAGCTACTGCCGGTCTCTCTGGCGGAAATTATCAAGAAGAACGATTGATCTTCTGCCGGAATTTCCAAATCGTCCACTAGAAAAGTCATGGCTAGCTGTTCAGCCTTTGTAGTAGTCACCATTACTCTTTGTTTTACCTCTTGATAGTTGTTGTCACTTTATAGTTGTCACTTTATATAAGGCACAGCCCGCTGTCTGAAACCTCCTTGGCTAAAACTTCCAGCTAAAACTTCTAGCCAAAACTTCCAGTTAAAAATTTCTGTTCAATAGCAGTAATGACAGACGATGTGACTTTCAGTATGAGCCACGGTTCTCGTAGGCGGGTTCTTCTTCTTGAACCTTTCTCTTGAGTATGCACCTAGTGAATATCAATCCGGGAACTGCTGCCAGTCAATCGCAGATATCTCATATATTAATCGCGAATTGTCAGGTATGTGGTTGAACCAAATACTTTGTCAGGAAACGTGAAAATGAATAATAAAAAAACTATTAAACCGTATCAGAGGACATAGAACGCTTCGATACTCGATTGTTATACCTGTAGCGATAGAAACAAAGTTTTATAGAGGAGTTTATAGAGGGGTTCGATTCTTGTAGGGTGCTAATGGTCTATACCATCAAGGACGGTTGTCATGATTGCGATCGCTGTTGGTCTCAGTGTCTTAGAGGGGCTATCAAGCCTTCGGGACCGCAGGCAGCGTATCAGAAGGCAGGGTATTGGATTGACCCAACGCTTTGTGATGCCTGCCCGGATGTAGAGGTTCCTCACTGTGTACAGGTTTGCGATTCAGAGACTTCTCTAAAGCCTTTGTCATCGAGAAAGGGGCGCTGTAAGAGTACGCTGTTGCCGCCTGCTATACCCAGTATTTTTCTCAATGGAAAAACAACATCTTTTGCTTCTTGCATGGTGATTTGGGAAGCTTGCACAGTATTCTCTCACCGACAGTCGCTCTCTTGGCAAACTGATGCTAGCGGCAAGCTCTGCTATCGTCGATTGGTCAATCGAGGGCGTGGAGAAATGCGATTCCGGCTGGCAGCTGATCCTGAAGTCGCTCATCTAGAAAGAGCCAATCCTGACACGAATAATCCCGACGCGCTTAGCCATAGAACAGTAGATACTACGATAGACACTGATGCTGAAGTGCCTTTGCCAATGGCCGCAGATCCTGGCAGAGAGGCGATCGCAAGTTTTGACATTCGCGCCGCCTGCATTCATCTGATCTTTGCCGCCTATGCAGCCACGCTGGGTTGTCCTTGGGAAGAGTCTTTCGAGATCAACGATCAGCACATCGAAAAGTACCTAGGACTAGATAGACGCAAAGATCTCACCAAGCTAGAGAAACTCACTCTAATTAAAGAACTGGTTTACCAATCTTGTCGGCTACTGGTTTCTTTGAACTGGCCTCAGCAGGGAAAGGTACCTCCCTTTACACTCGCCGAGCAACCCATTTGGCAGCTGCTTCACACTCAATACTACTTTGAAAAAGATGCTCAAGGCTGCCAACATTTGATCGGTCTGAGCTTCACGATCAAATCTGGCGGCTGGGCTCAGCGCTTTCTCAACAGCAGAGACTATCGTAATCAAACGGCTTTTTATCAGTATGGCACCTTACCCCATGCCCTAATCGCAGAGGTCATGAGCAGCTGGCAACAGCATGAAGGTGCTGTTCGATTGTTGCTATGGTTGTTGTTTAAGCTGCGTTTGGGAGGAGATCATCGTCTGACGGTGCGTACTCTACTGCGAGTGGCCTACGGCGAGTCTCGCCTGCTAGAAGCTACGACCGTAAGGGGCGCTCATAAGCGTTTGCTCAAAACCTTCGAGCACGATCTCGAAAGGGTCTGCCGTCATGGATTGGAGCCTATCTTTGATCCAGAGACCTATCCGATTGAGATTCAGCCGCTGTGGGCTAAGGCGGCCAGAATTCCTGATGATGTGGATGAAGCACTGGACTTTTGGGCCGATCAGGCTAATCGCGTACTGACGGACAACGCGCCTAGAGATAAGTGGCAGCGGCTTTTGAACGCCCGCATTTTGGGATTCGAGCTGTCAGATGAGTGGCAGCAATCTGCTCGTCGCCCCGCACCCAAGCGTCGCCGTCGCCTCCCGTCCAAACGTCATTATCAGTCTCGTTCTTCTGTTCTCGATCGGGGCGCAGGTTCTGGTCAGTCTCTATTTGAACAGTCTCTATCTGGCCAGGCTATAAAGGCAGCGCGCGAGCAACAAAAGATCAGTCAGCGGGCTCTAGCCGATAGTTTAGGGAAGAGCCAGAGCTGGATTCGCGATATTGAAAAAGGGCGATTTAGTATCAGCTTTGAAGACCAGGTGCGGCTGCGTGAGGCGTTGGGAATTCAGTAGCGGCTAAGCGCAGCTTGCTATGGTTTGATTAAATCGCTGCCAGTTGTTGTCTAGTGAAATCGCCTGCCAAATTTCTGTAATCGCGCTTCGAGAGATTCTCTGCTGGGGGTTATGTTGCTTTAGGCGGTAGGCGATCGCCATCATCTCATCCTCTGACTGCTGTCTCAACAGCCGATGGTAGAATTCTCTCCAAGGCTTTAGCGCTGCCACTCGATCGACGATCTTCAGATCAGCAACGTTTGAATTTCCGAACCCTTTGCTTTCAAAGTAATTCCTAGAATAATTTGCAGGATGATTAGCAGAGTCGTTGGCTAAGCCTAAACTAGCTGGATTCGAGTTGGCCGAGCCAAAATCAGCACCGACTAAAAAGCTTAAGTCGGTGAAAATATTAGCTGGCTCTTCTCGCCATTGAACAGAAAACTGTTGTTGTAGTGCTTGAAAGAAATGGTGATAGTCAACTTGACTGGCAAACAAAAATTGCAAAGTAAGATCGATTAGGATTAACGCATCTTCATCTGGCAGAGTTTCAAACCCTAGCTTGCGTAGCATCCGCTGATGATAGGCACGTTCGTAGATTGTTGTAAAAGAGGTCAGCACGCTTTCCATCTCTGCTTTTGATATGACCGATGCCAAAGGCTCTTGCAGTTTTTCTAGGTTCCAACGACAAACTGTCGGTTGATTGCGATAGCTGTAGCGCCCTAGCCGATCAAAAGATGCCGCTGTGAAATGAGGGCTATAGGTATCAATAAAGGCGTAAGGGCCGTAGTCAAAGCCTTCACCAACGATGGACATATTGTCGGTATTGAGAACGCCGTGACAAAATCCTGCCGCCATCCATCCGGCTACCAGATGAGCGGTGCGCTGCACGAGTTCTGCGTAGAATTGAATGTCTCGATCTGGAGCGTGCCAGAGATGGCCGTAGTAATGCGAGATAATATGATCGAGCAGTCGCCGGACCAAATCGGGACGATCAAGATAGTCTAGTCGCTCAAAGGTGCCAAACCGGATATGTGAACGGCTAAGACGAACCATGACAGCTGAGCGAGTGGGTGATGGTTCGTCGGCTCGGGTCAACTCTTCACCTGTTTCTATCAGGCTGAGAACCCTTGAGGTAGGGATGCCGAGTCTATGCAGCGCTTCGGCGGCTAATACTTCTTTGATACCACCTAATAAAGACAGCCGACCGTCACGCCCGTGAGAATGAGGGGTCTGCCCGGATCCTTTTGTGCCTAAATCCAAAAGTTGCCCACTAGCTGTTTGCACCTGCCCATAGAGAAAGCCGCGTCCGTCTCCTAAATAGGGATTGTATTGGCCAAACTGATAGCCGTGGTAGCGCAGGGCTAAGCCTGATCTTTGTGCTCCTGATGTTTGTAGATTAGTTCTTGGCGAGTGAGTTTCTCGTGGCTGAAATAGTTGTTGAGATTTCTGTTGTTGAGATTTCTGTTGTTGCGGTTGCTGGCTGGAATGATCTCGAAACTGACCAAAAGCTTCAACAAAATGCTGGTCGCTGACCGACTCAGAGGACAATCCTAGCAAAGGAAGTAGACTATTGTTGCGAAAGCGGAGACGAGTATTGGAAAAAACCGCAGGTTGAACAGTGTCGTAAAAGTCTTCTCCTAGAGATGCCAGTGCAGCTTCATACTGTAATCCAAAGAAGGGATTAGGGGCAGGCATAGCTCTCCTGTTAGCCTGAGTGGTTGGGTTTAGTCGCTTTTGTCTAATAGCGTTTGGCCTGGTGGGCGATCGCATCAAATTCAAACCGCTGTTCGCTCATAGTCTCTCCATACAGGTTAAAGGTGACCAGTGGCTCTTTCCCAATTGCCTGCACACGGTGGATGGCCTCTGGAACGAAACTGATTACCTCACCGTAGCTCAGCGTTTTTTCGGCCACACAGACAATTTTGTTAGGAAGGTCTGGCTCAGGCGATCGCTGCCAGAAAGTATGTTTCTCTTGACCCTGTAGTATTGCAACAATTCCCCAAGTGCCATGGGTGTGAATTGAGGAGCTAGCACCCGGCTTAAGCGCTTCAATTTGAACCGTTAGAGGATAGCCCGTTTCATCGTAGAGATTCAAAAGTGCAGTGGGTGCCGCAGGCAAAAAGGTAGGGCGCTGGGTTCTGATCCAATAGGAATTAACGATGAGCTTGCGGACTAGCTGTCGTAGCACTGGTAAGCGATCGCATTGATGAGTTGTTTTCGTTTGCCGCAGTAGGTTTTCTACCTCTGTCAAAAACCGATGAAAGTAATAAGGAGATTCTAACAAATCCCAATCGCGGAGCGTTGGGCATGGCTGACAGTGCCCGTCTTCTGTAACTATCCAATCTTTATTCACGAATTATCTTTTGAACGGCTTGTTCTTAAAATTCTAGAATTTTCACTCTGAACTATTTGATTCCTATGTCGCCTTTGTATTCTGACTGGTAAAAACATGTACAAGCAAAAACATAAGCAAATTTTTGGGCAATCGCATTACCTGTCATAAACCTTGAGTTGCTGAGTTGCAAGAAAGAACAAACTCATATAAGAACCTCTTTGATAGCTATTAGAAATAGTTTGTAAAGAAAACATAAAACTGTATCGAGTGACATAGAACAGACTATATTGCATTGTTATACATAATACAGATGAAATATACAGATACAACAAAAGAAAATCTGTCTCAGCCGCCTTTTTTAACTGTGTTTTAGTCTCTTGCTCATTATTTTAGCTCTTTTGGTCGAGAGTGAATTTGATGAGGCAAATTGTTTTTTGGCTATTGCTAGCTGCTTGATTCTGTCGGTTCATTTTTCTTTTTGAACGCAAGTCTGAGACAGGCTAACCGAATAGAAAAAGCAGTATCGAGAAAGATACGAATTCTCTGAAATAGATATTTGTATAGTAGGTATCTATAAAAGTCTCTGTTGAGCTTGAAATATTGATGCAATTTTTGTTGAGTTGCTCTACCAGGTTTTTACCTGTGAAAGCTCTCTTTTTTCTAGCTCGCAAAATTAACAATCTATCAATTTCACTTCAGTTTGTCAGATGTCAACGTGCTATGAACTACACGATTAAAGAAAACTGTATTGCCTGCGATATGTGCCAGCCCCTATGTCCACAGGATGCGATCAAACCCAATGATGAAAGCGACGGTTATTGGATCGATCCAACGCTGTGTGATGGCTGCCCCGATCTAGACGTGCCTCTATGCGTTTCAGTCTGTGACGTGGAAGCACTAAAGCCTTTGCCGCCTAAAAAAGGACGATGCAAAAGTACTTTATTACCCGTCGCGATTCCAAGTATTTTTCTCAACCGCAAAACGTCACCTTTTGCCTCTTGCATGGTGATGTGGGAGACCTGTAATATTTTAGCCCAGCGGCAGGCTCTGCCTTGGAAGCAAGATGCTGAAGGCCAATTCTGCTATCGTCGGCCAGTAAATCGCAATCGAGGAGAAATGAGATTTCGGCTAGCGGCAGATGCTGAATCGAATTCTCCGAAGTCAATCGGCTTCGGATCTGGGGAAGAGGCGATCGCAAACTTCGACATTCGTGCCACCTGTATCCATCTAATTTTTGCCGCCTATGTCATGACGATTGATTATCCTTGGCAAAATGCTTTTGTCATAAATGACCAGCACATTGCTAAATATCTAGGACTCGATAAGCGCAAGGATCTCACTAAGCTTGATAAGCTTACCCTGATCAAGAATCTAGTTCATCAATCCTGCCAGGTTCTAGTTGCTCTCGACTGGCCTCAGCAAGGTAGAGTCAATGCTTTTAGCTTAGATGAACATTTCGTTTGGCAGCTGCTTGATACCCAATACTATTTTGAGAAAGACAGTCACGGACATCAGCACCTCATTGGTCTAAGCTTTACTATAAAAGCGGGACTGTGGGCCCAACACTTTTTGAACAAGCAAGAATACCGAGCCCAAACCGCCTTTTATCAGTATGGCACCCTGCCTCAATCGCTGCTTAGAGAGGTGATGAGCCGCTGGCAACAGCATGAGGGTGCTATCCGTATACTGTTGTGGAATTTGTTTAAGTTGAGGCTAGGCGGTGACCAGCGCATAAAGGTTCGCACCCTGATGCGAGTCGCCTACGGAGAAGAACAATTGCATCAGGCTGCCACCGTGCGCGGTGCTCACAAGCGACTGTTAAAAGCGTTTGAAAGCGACTTAGAAGCGATCTGCCAGTATGGGTTAAAGCCGCTGTTTGATCCTAAAACCTATCCGCTCGATATTCAGCCGCTTTGGGTGAGGGTGGCTAATATCCCCGATGATGTGGACGAGGAAGTTAACTTTTGGGCCGATGATGTCAATCGAGCTTTTGGTCTTACGGATAGTGCGCCCAGAGATAAATGGCAGCGCCTGCTCAATGCTCGTCTATTAGGCTTTGAAATTTCAGAGGAGTGGCAAGAAAATATTCGACGCCGCAAACCTAAGAAACGCCGTAAGCCCTCTAAATCATGGACTGTTGCTCAGACCGAAAAGCTCTCTGGCAGCGATATTAATTTGGCTCGCCAGCGGCAAAAGCTGAGTCAGCGATCGCTCGCCGAGCGCCTCGGCAAGAGCCAAAGCTGGGTTCGTGATATTGAAAATGGACGATTCAAGGTCGGCCAGAACGACCAAGTGCTGCTACGTAAAGTGTTGGATCTTTAATAATACCGTATGATTTAAAATTCTAGAATTTTCAACTCTGATCGCGAAAGGATTCAATCTCTTTGATCAGCCTGTTTATCTGCGCTAATCTTTCTTTTACTTCTGGTTTCTCTAACAGAAAAACCAGATCTTTCAAGCGCTGAATCCGATCATGAATCTGCTCTGCTATAGACGCTCCTGGCAGTGCGCTTTCAATTGGGAGAGAGTTTGCGATCTGTTCAATCGGCTGCTCTGTAGGCTGCCGTTCTGCAAGCTGCTGCTCCGTAGGCTGTTGATCTGTAGGCTGCTGCTCTGTAGGCTGATCTACAGGCTGTTTTATAGTTTCATCTGGCGATTGTTTGGCAGTTTCGTTCAGCGGTTTTTTGTTCAGAGGTGGCTCTCTTGATTTCACCGTGGCCCTGATTAAAGAGACAACATCCCCTTTGGTTTTCCCCTCAGCTTGAGAAATTAGCGGCGCGTGAAATGCCGCTGGCTGACGATTAACCAGGACGGCATTGGTCGGCGATAGCCTGCCAGCTTTGACAGAATCCAAGATCGGCGGCGCTAGATTAAGTAAAGGCAGACGATTAGAGACAAAGCTAGCCAGTTTCATGCCAAACTCGCCTAGTATTTCGTTGACTATTGCCACTTGTTGATTGCTAAATTCACCTGTATACTCAGTGCCACGTATGTGCGAATTGTTGATCTTATAGAGAGATGCTTTAATTGCCTCGTTGGATAGCCTCAACCTCAAAGACAACAAGCTAAGAATACTTTCAGTTTGTTCTATTAAAGAGATTTCTTCACTGAGCAAATGAGCAATTAGGGCCGCTTCTAGTGCGGTAGCATCGGACATTGGCCGAATAATAGCAGGGATGGTTGTCATCCCCAGTGTTTGACAGCAGCGCCAGCGCCGTTCCCCGCTAATTACCTCGTATTTCTCATCTTGCCCAGGCCTTAATAGAATAGGTTCAAGCACTCCATGCTTTTCAATAGATTCTTTCAGCAGCTCCATTTTACCTGGATCAAAATACAGCCTTGGCTGCTGCATATTGTTAGGTAGCTGCAAGGAAACAATCCGATCAATTCGTATCTCTAATGAGGCAGATTGCGCCTTTAAGCTCTTGATTTCTTCTTTCAGATGCGGAATAGTTTCCCCAGCTTGAGCTGCTTGAGTACGCCTATACATTGGAGTTCTCCTATGAATCTCTCCGTTTATATATAGCAAGCGCAATTATAGAGAGGCGCGATCACCCCTCTATCGGGACTAACTAGAATAATTAAGCTTGTACTCAGCAGCTCAAGCCCAGACACAGCAAAGAACGTGAATTTCTCTTGGGACAGGGGACGAGTATTTTAACACCGAGGGACGGGCGTTTTTATAGTGTGGTACGTCCATTGTGTACTCGGCCCAGAACATTCCTATAGCAGCCCACTAAAGACCCGCCAGCGCTGACCTACCACCCCTAGCTTGAGATGTAAAAGGCTAGCCTCCGGCCTATTGAAGGCCAATATTTGTGTACTCACCAGCAATCTATATGAGTAACCGACCTAGAGAAGCAACTGCTTTACCCGCGCTCGGTTTAGCGCTAGTCGATTGGGTGGTGACCAATCGTATGGATTTTGAGAAAGTTAGTAGAGCCTGCTACCTTGATTGGCAGTCCTCCTAGCAGCAACACCTTATCTTCAGGTTGGGCAAACTGCCTCTCTAGCAGGCAATCTTCCATCTGTTGAAACAAGACTTCTAAAGATCCGTCTAGCTGCTCTAGCAGCACCGGCCTAATACCCCACACAAGATTGAGCTGGTGGTAGACTTTGGGATTCGCAGTTAGGGCTACGATGGGCGCTCTAGGGCGCTCGGCGGCGGCGAGGCGGGCTGTGTGTCCAGTCTCTGTAAAGGTGACAATGCAGCGCAAATCTAGAACCCGATCAATTGCATTGAGTGCCTCGCTAATCGCGTGAGGATCGTCAATGGTAGAGGGAGGAAAGTTGGTATACTCAATTTCCGGTTCAACATCACTGGCAATTCGCGATAGCATCCCTACGGCTTCTACCGGATACTGACCCACGGCTGATTCGCCTGAAAGCATGACGGCGTCTGTCCCGTCGATAATGGCGTTAGCCACGTCACTAGCTTCGGCTCTAGTTGGCCTAGGGCTATGGGTCATACTTTCTAGCATTTGCGTTGCGGTAATCACCGGAATGCCTTTTTGATTACACAGACGAATAATTCTCTTTTGGATCAAGGGGACTTTTTCGGGCCGCATTTCTACGCCTAGATCGCCTCTAGCCACCATGATGGCGTCGCATTCGTTGACAATCGCTTCTAGGTTTTCAATGGCCTGCGGTTTTTCTAATTTTGCCAGCACCGAAACGTTTACACTCTGATGAGGGCTGTGCTGTGCCAGCAGCTTTTTCAAGACCTGCACATCCTCAGCCTGCCGCACAAAGCTTAGGGAAACAACATCTACACCCTGCTGAGCACCGAAGACTAGATCCTGCTTGTCTTTTTCAGTGATAGAAGGCATTTGCAGATTTAGCGTCGGCAGGTTCACCCCTTTTCGGCTTTTTAGCAGGCCGCCAGTCACTACTTGGGCGCGCACCGCTGTGCCCTCTACGGCTTCTATCCGTAGCTCTAGCAACCCATCGTCTAAAAGCACGGGCGTCCCTATTTCAGCGTCTGTAGCCAGGTGAGGATAGTCTATTTCCACTGTCTTTGAGGATTGATTGGCTTGCTGAGACACTTCTCCTGGCGCTTCTCCTGGCGCTTCTCCTATAGGTACTAGCCTGAGCCAGTCTCCGGCGGCAAGGGGTAGTCCTTCACCTGGCAGTTGACCGACCCGGATCTTTGGCCCTTGCAAATCTTGTAACAGAGTCAGCGGGCGCTGTAGCTCATGAGAAACTGCTCGAAGCTGCCGGATTTGCTGGGCGTGATCTTCATAAGAACCATGAGAGAAATTCAGCCGAGCCACGTTCATCCCTGCTTGCATCATCTGCCTAATCACATCTGGCGAGCGGCTAGCAGGTCCAATTGTCGCCACGATCTTCGTACGAGGATGCAAGAGACGTAAGCCGTTCATACTTTCTCAGCGCTGGCGCTTAGCTTGGCTAGATTTAGTTCTTCGCTCATGATGGCACTGTGCATCAAGGTATCGACAATCGAAGTGGCATTGTTGAGGACGTGGAAGTATTCCATCTTTTGGTTGATGGTTCTCAGGTCTGTTTTGATAGCAGATAGCTCAGCTTCGTCAGTCGCTTCATCGAGCTGACCGAGCAAGTAGCCCTGGGCCATTTTGTAGTAGGACTGCATATCGCGAGAGTAGCAGTGAAGGGCGGTGGCGACTTCGACAAGAGAGTGGTCTTGAATGCCGAATTCTGGTTTTTTAACGTCCATAAAGTGTTCTTGATGAGTGAAGACTAATCGTAACTTCTCGGTAGGTTAGTTGCTGGTTGGCTTTATGTTCTGTGGTTTGGGTTACCAACTGTTGGTAATTAAGACGACCGCAGAGCGAGCAGCGACTGAATAGAAGGATTGTTCAACCTTGGGAGCCTGTTCTATGGGACAAAAGTCTTGCGGGGCAGCTAAGGCGGTATCGATAATTCGCTGCCAGTGAGCTGGCTTAGAGTGAGCTGGCGGCGTCAGTGGTGGCAGCTCAAAGGTGAGCGGCTCCCAATAGGCATTAAAGATAACGTGCAGCAGCTCGCCGTACTGTCGGTAGCGCAGGGTAAAGGACAGACTGCGAGAATCTTCTGACCAGTCAGGCTGGCCTAGGGTGATGCCGTGCCAGCTAATTAGCGGTTCTAGCCTGTCTTCTTGAGGATCAAAGTCCGTGACAATCAGCTGTTCGTCATGTTTGAAGAGGTGCAAGGTTTGAATTAGATTAACGAGCTGCTGCACGAATCGGAGAAAATCTTGCTGGGTGGAGACATCATCCCAGTCGAACCAGCTCAGCGTATTGTTCTGGCAGTAGGCGTTGTTGTTGCCATGCTGCGATCGCAACACTTCATCACCCATCAGCATCATCGGCGTTCCTTGAGACATTGCCCACAGCACAAACATATTTTTGGCCTGCTGTCTTCGTAGGGCCTGAACGCTCGGATCATCGGTTGGGCCTTCTACGCCACAGTTCCAGCTCCAGTTGTCATTGGCACCATCACGGCTATCTTCACCGTTGGCCTCATTGTGCTTGTGGTTGTAGCTGACGAGATCGTGGAGGGTAAAGCCGTCGTGGCAGGTGACAAAGTTGATGCTGTAGTTCGGTCCCCGGTTGAGATGAGGATAGAGATCCGGGCTGCCCATAATCCGATGGGCGATCGCACCACATAGACCGCGATCGCTGCGGACAAATCGCCGCACTTCATCTCGATAGGGGCCGTTCCACTCAGCAAAGCGCTCTCCGGCGAAGCGTCCGACCTGGTAGAGCCCAGCGGCATCCCATGCCTCCGCAATAATCTTGATACCGGCTAGCGCCGGATCGGTATTAATTAGCCACAGAATCGGTGGTATCTCTAAGGGTTCGCCCGTGATCCCGCGAGAGAGCACCGACGCCAAGTCAAATCGAAACCCATCTACATGCATTTCCAAAACCCAGTAGCGCAGACAGTCAAGAATCAGATAGCTGCTGATCGTGCTGGTCTTGAGCGTGTTGCCGCAGCCGCTGTAGTTTTTGTAATGGGCTTTATCGTCTTCGAGGATGTAGTAAGACTCATTGCTCAGCCCTCGAAATGACAGCGTTGGCCCCTCGTGATTTCCCTCAGCCGTGTGATTGAACACCACATCTAAAATCACCTCAATGCCCGCTTTGTGCAAAGCTTTGACCATATCTCGAAACTCATCCACCGGTCCTAGGCCAGTTTTATTGGCGCTATAGCCCCAGTGCGGCGCAAAAAAGGCAACCGAACTATAGCCCCAGTAGTTCTCTCTGTCACCGGGGGCATCGCTGTCGTCAAACTGCTGTATTGGCATCAGCTCTACCGCCGTAACGCCTAATGACTGTAGATAGGGGATCTTTTCGATCAGGCCCGCGTAGGTGCCCCTGGTTTCGATCGGCAATTCTGAATTGGGATGCTGAGTGAACCCGCCAACGTGCAGCTCATAGATGACCGTGTCGGCATAGGACGTTTGGGGGTGCAAATCGTTCTCCCAATCATACTGCTGAGGGTCAATAACGACGCCTCTGAGTGCCTGCGGGCAGTTATCAAAGGGGGTGCTAGCTGCCTGACGAGAGTAGGCCGGCCAGCCGACCACTAAGCGAGCATAGGGATCGATTAATACCTTGTTCCGGTTGAACCGCAGTCCCTGCTTGGGCGCATAGGGGCCATCGACCCGATAGGCATATATTTGATTAGCTGCCAGTCCTTCTATAAAGATGTGCCAGTACTGAAACGTTTTGTTTTTCTCAGGGTCTAGCCATAGTGTTTTGTCGGGCCAAGCAGACTCCGGTGAGTCAAACAGCAACAGCTCTACAGCAGTAGCGTCTTTGGCATAAAGGCAAAAGTTCACGCCATTTTCTCGGACTGTGGCACCCAAAGGAAAACTGTCCCCAGGCTGAACGGTCAATCGGTTCAATGCGGTTTGGGGGGGCTGTTCTGAAATCAAGTTGGAATAGGGCATACGAGGCGTTTTCAAGAATTAGGATGCGGTTCACAGATAGGCTTGACGTAGTTTTGAAGGCACTGGCAGCTAGGTTTGCGAGTTTGTACAGCCGGTTCAAAGGGCGGATTGTGAGGGCAGATCTAGGGTCGCTGTGACCATATCTCCCTAGCTGGCGACGCGCGATCGCAAAGCCATGCCGCCGACAAAGCTGTTGCATCTGGATGTTTTCTGGCAAAATTTCGGCCACGATCTGATCGATACGTTCTTGTTTTGCCACCGTGATTAACATCTTCATCAGCTGGCTGCCAATACCCTGATGCTGATGGCGATCGCTTACTAGCATCGACAGCTCGACCGTCCGAGTGCCAGGAAACTGGCTGAGCCGTCCTACTCCTAGGATTGCTCGCTCGTCTCCTGCATTTGCTTCTACCACTAATGCGATCTCGTGGTCGTAGTCTATAAAACAAATGCGCGTCAGTCGCTCGTGAGCCGTCCGTCCGCTGAGCTTGAACATGTGGGCATAGCGCATGTATACACTTTCATCAGAAAGGGTTTGGTGAAATGTCACAATCAACGGTTCATCTTCAGGTTCGATCGGGCGAATCAGTACAGATTCTCCTGTTTTGAGCGTCCACTGGGCTTCGTACTGGTGGGGATAGGGGCGAATGGCGGGCTTGGGCAAATCCTCTGGGGGAGTATCCGCCGGATGCAAGATAATTCGAGCGTCGAGTGCGATCGCACAGTGGCGGTTATTTGTACCCTTTGCGGGTGTCACCCGTAGGGGATTAATGTCGATCTCTTTAATCCAAGGTTGTTCAATCACCAGCCGACTAAACCGAACCAGCAGCTGCTCTAGCCGCTTTAGATCAACCGCGCTGCGACCGCGAACGCCCTTTAGCGCCTTGTATATTTTGGTCTGTTCCATCATCCGCCGCGCCAGAGTCGTATTCAGTGGCGGCAGTCCGAGCGCCCGATCTTGAAACACTTCTACTAGCTCACCGCCGAGGCCAAATAACAGCACCGGGCCAAACTGAGGATCGACGCTGCTGCCTAGAATCAGCTCGTAGCCGTCTGTAGGCACCATCGGCTGCACCGTTACGCCCAAGAAAGCCCCTCGCTCTGTAGTGATCGAGGCGACAGCCTGCTGAATCGCCTCAAACGCCGAGTACACGGCCTGGTCGTTAGTCAAATTCAGATAGACCCCCCCCACATCGGTCTTGTGAGTGATGGTTTGTGACCACAGCTTGACCACCACCGGATAGCCGATGGTCTGGGCGCATTCCACAGCGGCGTCTGCGGTCACTGCCGTTTGGCTAACCACCGTCGGAATGCCATAGGCTGAAAGCACCATCTGAGACTCTAGCTCTGTCATTAGCGTTCTGCCGTCAGCGCGAACTCGCTCAATCAGGGTTTTAGCGACGTCTATCTGGGCAATTTCTTCGGCAAAGGCTGGCGTCTCGTAAAGGCTGCGTAAATTGCGATAGTAGCGCCACATCTGGGTAAACACCCGCGCTGCCGTATCGGGATAGGCCAGCGTAAAAATGCCAGCTTCGTTGAGCAGATCTTCACCGGGCTGCACCGTCTCTTGCCCCATCCAAGTTGCCAGCATTGGCCCGCCGTCCGCCGGACGCAGCGACTGAATCTTTTCAGCCGTCCGCTGCGGATCGGTCATTGCCTGCGGCGTTAGCACTACCAGCAGGCCATCGCTGTTGGGGTCTTTGGCCACGACTTCTAGCGCCTGCTGATAGCGCTCTGGAGTAGCGTCGCCCAGGATATCAATCGGATTGTGATGGCTCCACTGCGCTGGCAGGCAGGCATCTAGAGCTGCTTTGGTTTGGGGTGAGAGCACCGCCAGCTCGCCGCCATTGCGAATCAGCGAGTCGGTCGCGAGAACGCCGGGGCCCCCTGCATTGGTGACGATGGTGAGCCGATTGCCCTTGGGCCGAGGCTGCTTGGCCAAAATTTCAGAGAGATTAAATAGATCGTCAATGGTGTCTACCCGCAAGACACCGCAGCGCCGAAAAGCTGCGTCTAGAACCTCATCGCTACCGGTGAGCGCGCCTGTATGTGAAGCTGCTGCCGCCGCTGCGGCCTGCGTGCGGCCCGCTTTGATTACGATAATTGGCTTGGTGAAGGCGACTTCTCTAGCTGCCGATAAAAACGCGCGGGCATTGCCAATAGATTCCATATAAATCACAATGCTGGCGGTCTTTGGATCGTCTCCTAAATAGTTGATCAGATCGCCCCAGCCCACGTCCAGCATTGATCCCACCGAGACGAAGGCGCTAAATCCAACATTCTCTCTAAAGCTCCAGTCCAAGATTGAGGTGCAAAGGGCACCGCTTTGGCTGATAAAGCCGACATTGCCCGGACGGGCGATCGCACTAGCAAACGTGCCATTAAATCCGGTATGAGGGTTCATCACGCCCAGACAGTTCGGGCCAATCAGCCGCAGCCCAGACTCACGTAGCAAGTCCGAAATCTCTTGTTCTAGGGCGATCCCCGCCGCGCCGACTTCTCTAAACCCAGATGAAATCACAATCGCGCCTTTCACCCCCGCCGCTACGCAGTCGCGAATGGCTCCTGGCACAGCCGGTGCAGGAATCGCAATGACCGCCAAATCGACCGACTCTGGAATGTCTAGCAGATGGGCATAGGCCTTGATACCCAATACGCTAGAACGCTTAGGATTGACTGGATAGACCGTTCCACCAAAGGGGTTGCGAATCAGGTTCCACAGCAGCCGCCGTCCGACGCTAGTCGGTTTGTCGGTTGCGCCTATTAGTGCGATCGCCTGAGGATTGAAAAAAACATCTAGTGGCTGGCGACGGGTACGCAGCACGTCATGGGCCGGATCAGAACGTAAAGGCATTACAGAGGTCATTGGCTTCGTCCCAATCGAGGAAAATTTTTACAGGTAAACGTTGACAAGCAAGATACTTACTGAGCCTGTTGTCAGAAAACAAAGTATTCGCAGAGATAAGTGTTCGCAAATAAAGAGCTCAGCAGACAAACTATCGGCAAACAAACAGGTTCTAGCAAATTTTTAGCGAGATGTATTTCTGGCAAGATAGAATTTCTAGCAAGATAGAGGAATCTCTATCTTTTTCATGCTCTATCTTTTCTATTGGTTGATTCTATTGGTTGAACTGTATCAAGCAGTTCATTTCGCTCAAGTAGATGTTTAACATAGATATTTAGCAATGACTAAATATCTTTAAGCTGTAGAAAAAGTAAGATTAACCGTGACCTATCCTAGTAAAGAGGCAAAGGAAGCTTATGGATAAACGAAAAGTCAACAAACAGCTGTTGCACAAAAATGGTATCTAGGTGAATAGTCGCAAAAGCTCTCCAGTCTTTTTACCAGGTCTTTCTTATCAGGCTCTTTCGGCTTTCTTTTTTTGCTCCTACTTTTCCTTTTGTGAAGCTCCACGAGAATTCACAAAAGGAAAAGAGAGGTATCTATTGTTTTTGCCGGATCAACCCAATGAACAATCGAAGAAATAAGCACTAGGCTGGTCAAAGACCAAGCCCATAGTAGCGGAAGCAAACTATATTGAGATTTGTTTTTGATGACATTACGATCCAAACTCTCTTGAGTAGACTACGCTTGAACATATACAGCACACCAGCTACTAGACAAAAAGCTGCTGAACGACAGAAAGAAGAATGCCAGGTGGCACTGCTAGGTAACAGCCCTATCGATGCTGGCTGTCACTATCTAAACTGTCTGCTCTAAGCGCTGTACAGAGTGTGCTGTACAGAGTGCGCCGTACAGAAGGGGCTACGAAGAGCGATAAACACTGGTTTAATCATTTGAACGATTGTTCAACTATCTGTGTAATCTCCATAGCACGGATGGCTTTATACACAAACTTACTCAGCTACGTTTAGTAAAAATAGCAGTAGCCCCTTTGTACGGTGCCCTTGTTTATTGCTGCGTGTAGAGGGCTGCGTATGTATCTCGTATCCGTACTGCCTGTAAAAGATTGTTTCCATGCATTCCAGCTGGTCGCAGCCATGATGATGCCACACCTTAAGCCGAGGCTATGAATATGACTCTTTCTAACACTCAACCTGTTGCGTCAACTGCAGCTGAAGTCAACAGCGCTGATACATTAGAGGCGCTCATTGCATCGGTTAAAGTAGCCCAGACCGAATACGCCAACTATTCTCAAGAGCAGGTCGATCATATCTTTAAGATGGCGGCGCTAGCGGCGAATACGGCTCGGCTGCCGCTAGCGAAGCAGGCGGTTACAGAAACGGGAATGGGCGTCATCGAAGACAAGGTGATCAAAAATCACTTTGCTTCTGAAATCATTTACAACAAATACAAGCACGAAAAAACCTGCGGCATTATCGAGGCCGATCCGACCTTTGGCATCCAAAAGATTGCGGAGCCCATGGGAATTTTGGCCGGGATTGTCCCCGTCACCAATCCCACTTCTACCGCTGTTTTCAAAACTCTAATTGCACTCAAAACTCGCAATGCCATTATTCTCTCCCCGCATCCAAGGGCAAGGCTTTGCACTATCGCTGCTGCTCGCACCGTTTTGGAGGCGGCGGTCAAAGCAGGTGCGCCTCCTAACATTATCGGCTGGATTGATCAGCCTTCGATCGATCTTTCTCAGCGCTTGATGAGCCACGAGGCAGTCAGCCTGGTGCTGGCTACGGGTGGGCCGAGCATGGTCAAAGCCGCTTATTCGTCAGGGCATCCTTCGCTGGGTGTGGGCGCAGGGAATACGCCAGCGCTAATTGATGCTAGCGCCGATCTGAAGACGGCAATCTCTTCGATTCTGCTCAGCAAAACCTTCGACAATGGCATGATCTGTGCCAGCGAGCAGTCTGTGATTGCTGAGGAGAGTGTGTATGAACGCACCAAAGAAGAGTTTTTGAGTCGCGGCGCTTACTTTACAACGCCAGAAGAACAAGCGCGCCTAGCCGACAAGATTCTGTTGAATGGTCGCTTGAATCCAGAAATTGTTGGTCAGCCAGTCGCTAAGCTAGCGGACATGGTAGGCATTACGGTTCCTCGAAATACTCGGGTATTAATCGCTGAGATCGAAGAGATTGGCCCAGACGAACCACTTTCTTATGAAAAGCTCACGCCCATTTTGGCAATGTATCGGGCTAAGGACTTTGCCGATGGCCTAGATAAGGTTCAAAAGCTGGTGACTTTTGCGGGCAGAGGCCATACGGCAGTGCTCTATACCAAGCCAGATAATGCTGACCACATTCAACAGTTTGAATCACTGGTTGAAACTAGCCGCGTGCTCATCAACACGCCCGCTTCCCAAGGGGCGATTGGCGATCTTTATAACTTCCGGCTAGATCCCTCTTTGACTTTGGGCTGTGGTAGCTGGGGCGGCAATTCACTCAGTGCCAACGTGGAGCCGCGTCATCTGCTAAATGTGAAAACGGTGGCCGAGCGGCGAGAGAATATGCTGTGGTTTCGGATACCGCCAAAGATTTACTTTAAATCAGGGGCGCTGCCTGTGGCTCTAAGTGAGCTGAGCGATCGCGAACGCGCTTTTATTGTCACTGACAAACCGCTCTACGATCTGGGCATGACCACGCTGGTCGAAGACACCTTGAGCAGTATTGGGGTAAAGAGCCAAATCTTCTATGACGTTGAGCCCGATCCTTCTTTGGAGACAGTAGAGCGAGGGGTGGCGCTGATGCAGCAGTTCAACCCTGATGTGATTGTTGCGATCGGGGGCGGTTCGCCGATGGATGCAGCCAAAGTCATGTGGCTGATGTACGAGCATCCTGATATTGCCTTTGATGGACTGGCGATGCGGTTTATGGACATTCGCAAGCGGGTGTACGAGCTGCCGCCGCTGGGCGAAAAGGCTATTTTGGTCGCGGTGCCGACGACCTCTGGCACTGGCTCGGAGGTAACCCCATTCGCGGTTGTTACTGACCACAAAACTGGGATTAAATATCCGCTGGCCGACTACGCGCTAACGCCAACGATGGCAATTGTCGATCCTAATCTGGTGCTGAACTTGCCAAAGTCGCTGACGGCATTTGGCGGCGTCGATGCCCTGACCCATGCCTTGGAAGCCTACGCTTCTGTGATGGCCTCTGAATTTACTAATGGCCTAGCGCTAGAGGCGATTCAGCTGATATTCAAGTATTTGCCTCGGGCCTACAGCAACGGAGCTAATGATCCAGAAGCCAGAGAGAAAATGCATTACGCTTCGACGATTGCTGGACTGGCTTTTGCCAACGGATTTTTGGGCATTTGTCATTCGATGGCACATCAGCTAGGGGCGACTTTCCACATTCCCCACGGACTGGCCAACGCCCTGATGATTTCTCATGTTATTCGCTATAACGCCACCGATGCACCGTTCAAGCAGGCTACCTTTTCGCAGTACAAGTATCCGAATGCAAAGTGGCGCTACGCGCAGGTTGCCGATCATCTGCACCTAGGGGGGACTACCGACGATGAGAAAGTAAATCGCCTGATCGGTGCGATTGAACAGCTCAAGGCACAGGTGGATATTCCGACCGCACTTGCCGATGCGCTGTCGATTCCGGCAGACGAATTCTATGCTGAGGTAGATAGCCTGGCCGATCATGCCTTCGATGATCAGTGTACTTCGGCAAATCCTCGCTATCCCCTAATCGGCGATCTCAAGCAAATTATCATACAGGCATACAAAGGAGATTCGCCTTTGGTAGTCGGTGGCCTCTCGGAGCGTCTTAGAGAAATGGCTGACGTCTCGGGCTCTCGGCCAGAATCTAAGCCAGAGTCTAAGCCTGAATCGGAGGCAGAAACTGTTGTTTAGCTCGTTGCTTAAACAGTGGTTTGAATGAGTAGTTTGAATGAGTGGCTTGAATGATGACTTCAACAACAATAGCTTCGACACAAGCGGCTCGAACAATTGAAGAGACAGGTTCATTGGAAATTACTAATTAGGTAGGTGTTTTATGGTTGCTACTCCTTTAAGGTCATCGGCTTCAAAACAAGAGAAAATCGGCCAGCAGGCATGGATGGATTTTGCCGCAGGTCGCTGGAGCGAACAGATTGACGTGTGCGATTTTATTCAGCGTAACTACCGTCCGTATACGGGCGATCGCACGTTTCTGACCGACGCGACCCCTCGCACCCAACAGCTTTGGGCGCAGGTTTCGGTGCTGATGAAGCAAGAGCGCGAGCAGGGCATTTTAGACACTGATACGGCGGTGCCTACAGGCATTACGGCGCACGCAGCCGGCTATGTTGATGCGGGCTTGGAAGAAATTGTGGGACTGCAAACAGACCAGCCGTTAAAGCGAGCACTCATGCCCTTGGGCGGTATTCGCGTGGCAGAAAAGTCTCTTGAAGCCTACGGTTATGAGATTGATCCAGCCCTACACGAGATTTTTACTAAGTATCGTAAAACGCACAACGACGGTGTGTTTGATGCCTATACGCCTGAGATGCGAATGGCTCGCCATGTGGGCATCATTACTGGCCTGCCCGATGCCTATGGCCGAGGTCGCATTATTGGTGACTACCGGCGGGTGGCGCTCTATGGCATCGAGCGACTGGTGGCAGATAAGCAGGCGGCGCTGGCTGCCACCAACGTAGCGACAATGTCTGAGGCGGTGATTCGCGATCGCGAAGAAATCAATGAACAAATTCGCGCCCTCAAAGAGCTGCAGGCAATGGCTGCCAAGTACGGCCTAGACATCAGCCAGCCAGCCACAAACGCCAAAGAAGCGATCCAGTGGACATACTTTGGCTACCTCGGTGCGATTAAAGAACAGAACGGCGCGGCGATGTCGTTCGGTCGCACGTCCACTTTCTTGGATATTTACATTGAGCGCGATCTGGCCAACGGCACCCTCTCAGAATCTGCGGCGCAAGAGCTGATCGACGATCTGGTGATTAAGCTGCGTATGGTGCGATTCCTGCGTGCGCCTGCCTACAACGAACTCTTCTCTGGCGATCCGGTCTGGGTGACCGAATCTATCGGCGGCGTCGGTGAAGACGGCAGACCGCTAGTGAGCAAATCCAGCTTTCGTTTCTTGCAAACCCTGTACAACCTAGGGCCAGCGCCCGAACCCAACCTGACCGTGCTGTGGTCAGAGCAAATGCCCACAGCGTTTAAGCAGTTCTGCGCTCAAGTCTCGATTGATACCAGCTCTATCCAGTACGAAAACGACGACCTGATGCGCCCGCTGTATGGCGATGACTATGGCATTGCCTGCTGCGTGTCGGCGATGCGGATCGGTAAACAGATGCAGTTCTTCGGCGCTAGAGTGAATCTGGCGAAGGCTTTGCTATATGCCATCAACGGCGGCAAAGACGAGAAAGCAGGGCAGCAGGTCGCTCCGGTAACCGAGCCGATTACCGCCGATACCCTCGATTATGACGAGGTCATGGCCAAGTTTGATCCGACTCTTGACTGGCTTGCCAATCTGTATGTGAACACGCTCAATGTGATTCACTTTATGCACGATAAGTACTGCTACGAGCGGCTAGAAATGGCGCTGCACGATCCAGAAGTATTCCGTACCATGGCCTGTGGCATTGCTGGGCTTTCTGTGGTTGGCGACGCGCTCTCGGCAATCAAGTACAGCACTGTCAAAGTGTTACGCAATGAAGCTGGCCTAGCCGTGGATTACGAGATTGAAGGCGACTATCCCAAGTTTGGCAACAACGACGACCGCGTTGATAGCATCACGGCTGATGTAGTGACGCGCTTTATGAACAAAATTCGTCAGTGCCCAACCTATCGCAACGCTACGCCTACGCAGTCAATTTTGACCATCACCTCGAACGTTGTCTATGGCAAAAAGACGGGGAATACCCCTGATGGTCGCAAGGCGGGTGAGCCGTTTGGGCCAGGGGCGAACCCGATGCATGGCCGGGATACTAAGGGTGCGATTGCAGCTTGCGAATCTGTTGCCAAACTCCCCTACGACGATGCCCAAGACGGTATCTCTTTCACCTTCTCAATCGTGCCGCAGGCGTTGGGCAAGCAGCTAGAAGATCAGGTGAACAATCTGGTCGGCTTGCTAGATGGCTACTTTCACAACACTGGCCACCATATCAACATCAACGTGCTCAATCGCGACACCTTGCTGGATGCAATGGATCACCCCGAGGAATATCCGCAGCTCACCATTCGAGTTTCTGGCTACGCGGTAAACTTTATTAAACTCACCCGCGAACAGCAGCTTGACGTGATTAGCCGGACATTCCATGAAAGGTTCTAATCTGAATTCTCACTCTGCCTCTCATTTGGATTCTCATCTAGATCCTCAAAGAGGCCGAATTCACTCTATTGAAACTTGCGGCACCGTAGATGGGCCGGGTATTCGGTTTGTGATTTTCACTCAGGGCTGTCGTCTGCGATGTCAGTACTGCCACAATCCAGATACCCGCGACCCTCACGGCGGCAAAGCGGTGACGGTTGATGAGCTGATTCAAGAGATTAGAAAGTATCGCACATACATGAAATACTCCGGCGGCGGGGTCACGGTTTCAGGCGGCGAGCCGCTGCTGCAGCCTGAGTTTGTGAGAGAGATCTTTCGGCAGTGTCAGGCAGAAGGCATTCATACGGCATTAGATACTTCGGGGTATCCCGATTTTGAGCGCTCGAAGCCCGTTCTAGACCACACCGATCTGGTTCTGTTGGATATTAAGTCTTTTGATCCAAAGACGTATCATCAAGTGACACAGGTGTCGATTGAGCCGACGCTACACTTCGCCAAATACCTCAGCGAAATTCACAAACCAGTGTGGATTCGCTTTGTGCTGGTGCCGGGTTTGACCGATGCGCCTGATAATATCGCAGGCGTAGCGCAGTTTGCTAGTAGCCTCAGCTCTGTTGAGAGAGTAGACATTCTACCTTTTCATCAAATGGCTGCTTATAAATGGGAGATGATGGGCTACCATTATCTGTTAAAGGATACGCCTACACCCACCGCTGAGCAGGTTCAGCAAGCAGTTGATATCTTCGGGCAGTATGGCTTGAGCGTGAGTTGATAGGCTCCCACAAGGTGCCGAGAGAGTACAAGAACTTGTAGCATCTTCTATGACTTCTTTTATGGAGAGCGAATTCCTTTCGTCTATAGCTTTCCGCGCTTTGCTTACTACACCACGAAAGGCTACACCCTTTGTTCTATAACGCAAAGCGCCATAGCAGCGGTAGGAACCCGCGTCGTCGTACGGCGCTAGCGGTGAGACCCCGCGTCGCTTTGCGGCGCTAGGGAATGCTCACCAAGACAGGGAACGCCTACCAAGAAAAAGTGCGTAGGCTCTGCCTTCTCGAAGAGTATGCATCCGCACTTTGCTATAACACTACAAGGCTTCAATCTTCACGCTACCTCCCTCAATAGCATCAATCTGCAACCTATGGCCGTAGAGTAGAGCCATACCAAGCAGAGGTTCCGTTTCTGATTCTGCAATATAAATTTCGCGGTACTGTCCGTCCCAAATCACATTTGCGGCGTATAAATCAAACAAAGTTTCGCTGCCATCACCCAAAGTTACGATGTCAGAAGCACTCCAGGGTAAATCGAGGGCGGAGATGATCGAAGATGGCAAAGAAAGAAATCCACTGAATCCGGTATCGATTACAGTATCAATCACCTGCTGTTGTTTATTCATATTGCCAACCACTAGGGGAAGCGTTGCCTCGCGGCGTAAATTCACAACCCCGTAAATCATAGATTGTGCTTTAGGCTCCGGGCTCCAAAGTGATCAACAGCGCGATATCCGATCCGAATCACCCAAGGCTGAGCGTTGGGATATTGCTCAAATAGGCGATTGGTTGCGGGTATGACATTTTCATCGACCTCGAACTCTCCGGTTTCGATGTCGATTGCTACAATTTTGCCTTCGTTTCCAGCTTCAACCTGCTGCCGAATGCTAGATTCGTACAGTTCTAGCCCACGCCGAGCCAACTCTTCTTTGCTGTAACGTCGTTGACGTGCCGCCATAGTATTTACCTTACTGTAACTCACCATTTCTATTCTAGTTTGGCAAGTCGATTAGGGAAACTATTCTTCAGATTTCTGAAAACCTTTCACATTGGTTTTAATAATGCCCAATCCACTCCAAAAAGCCTGTGGATAGTTTAATTGGGCATTCTCTTGGGAGTTTGAGTTGAGTTCATAGCCGTCTTCGAGTTTCGAGTATGTGACAGCGCGGTAAATAGAACTATCCCACCCACCCATATGCTTTCTAAAGGCTGACTCATTTAGCGTATCTGGATATGAACCAAATCTAAGTTTGTGCAGCTCAATAAGAGAGATAGCACGCTTAAAGTTTTGGTCTGCATGACCTTGATCGAAGTTCCGACGCAACTTCTTTCCAGAATTGGACATATGATATGCAATCTGGAAAGGAGCAACAATAATCGCAAATATAAGCCAAAACGCCATCCAAGGGATTGTTAAGAGAGTTCGCAAAATAAGCGGTAAGCGAGCTAGCAAATTATTCAAGAATCTTATACAGTTTCTGTAACTTCGGTCAGTTAGACTGCTCTAAACATGCCCTGTGCAATATACGCGCTAACGTCGATCTGAGCGGCGGCCAGTATTTCTTAATTGCTGTCTAGATTTTCAATCCGTCCGCTCCTGCATAGCGTTATGCAGCATTTTGTCTGGCCATTCAATTGCTTATATTACTGAACTGGAATGATATCAAAGGTATCTTGATTGCCAATACGGTAGAATAAAAAGCCTGAATCAAGAGTTGGAATTTGTCGAACGCCTGTCCGTTCGGTTGCTAGAGCTAGTGATGCATCTGCTAAATCTATCGGTCGATCCTGATACTTTCCCATTAGCTCAAACAAGCGACTGTAATCACCTTCTTGAATCTCATAAGTCACTAACAATTTGTCTAAAAACAGTTTGTCCAAAAGTAGTTGCCCTAGCTGCTTTTGCATTTTCCATCCACCCCTGTGATCGCGCCGTTTACTAGTGCGTTTTAAATCATCCTTGCTTGCTTGAAGCTCTTGATTCCTAGTCTATTAACCGTGAGACAGGGCTATCGAGCGTTATCTACGCTAGCCATCGAAACAAACTAATAAATATAGTCCGGCAAATACTGCCTCTCCAACTATCGCTATCCATATCCCAGAACCAGCTGTTCCTCTAAAAAACTCGTAAACGCCATCCCCTAAATGACACGTTTTTCCATATAGGCAATCAAGCCACCGATATCCGTTTATCTAGATTGAGAGCGCTAGGTACCTCAGGTAACAATACGCCAGCTAATAATTACACCAGAATTGGTCGTATCGTTTCTGTATTGTCGGCGTCATCTCTTTCGTCATGTTTTCCTTATATTCTTACTGTACTCTGCAACTGCCTCACAGGAAATTTAAGCTGGGGACTTAACTTCTCCCCACTATCAAGTAGCCTTTTCTTAAGAAAGACATGACAAAGCCTATCTCGGTGGCGATTCGAGCTTTTATCGATACCTTCGACAGTACTCTTTTGGCTGATGAAGATCTAGATCATGTACTCGAAACCGTGTGTCTCAGCGCTGGCTTTGAGGACTTGCTGCTATCTCTGATTGAAAATAATGCCTATGCGCCTGAGCTAGGCCAGCAGTTTGCAGTCGCTGGCGCGATTAGAGGGCTGGCCCCCTGTCGTCGATTGCGAAGCGGATTGAACACACCTGTAGGCAGTTCCTTGAACTTGCTATCGAAGCTGCTATCGGCCTTCGATTTAGTGGTTGGGTTGGCCTGGTCTAAGCTTGCCTTGCGGGTGCAGTAGTCTTCTTTTGCCCGTCGTCGGCGGCTGACTGTATTGCTGCAGGGCTAGAAGCAGAGTTTCACGCAGACCTAGCCGATCGGCTGGTTGTGAGCAATCCTGCTTACTGACGTTTAAGTAGAGACTTTAATATGTCACAAGAGATATTTGACGTTGTTATGCCTCTTTTCAAAGTCAGGTGGAATACCTGTGCGGTTTTGGAGGGGCTAACTTACCACTACTCTCCTCGAACTATTCATATCATCACCCCCGCTGAGGAGGTGGATATCCTAGCAGACATTGCTAGAGATAGGGCGATCGCACCCCTACAGATTCATCCAGAGGAAGTCTTCTTTCAACCTTTAGGACTAACGAAGGCGTCTATCTGTGCGGAACTTGACCTAGGGAAGTCTCTCTACACCCCCGGTTGGTTTTACCAGCAACTGCTCAAGTTAGGAGCGTTTGAGGGGATCGCTGGTTTGAGCGAGTGGTATCTCGTTTGGGATAGCGATCTGCTGCCAGTGGCTACCTGGCCCATCTTCACCACGGCAGCAAGCGGCGGCCTAAAGCATACCTTTGCGCTGCTGCAGCATAACGGCTGGGGCAACGCCAGCATTGTCTCTAAGTGGGAAACCTGGATCAATGAAGTACTAGGCGTTCCTGCTGTAACGGACCCGATGGCCACTTTCATTCCTCATCACATGTGGTTTAAGCAGGCGCATCTAAAGTCTTTTGGTCAGCGCATAAATCAGTTTTTCAAGGCTAACGATCACTGGCTCTGCCTGATGATGCGATCGGCGAATCAGTTTGGCACTTTTGGCGAATACTGGTGCTATTCTTCTTGGGTCGTTAGTCAGGCTTCTGAGGATCTGTCCTTTCATCTCTATGAGCTGTACGGCGCTACCACGGAGCGCTTTTTTGATGATGGTACCGGACTCTTTTCCACCGCGCTGCGAGATTATTTGGTGAAGCAAGCTAACCCTGTCAGTGATGCTCTGTTCCCCGCTTACCGCGAAATCGATGATTTTATTCGGGCGGCGTACGGTGCTGATGCGCTGCCTTCTTCACTCTCTTTTGAGGGCAGTCCTCGCCATCTGAAGAAGGATGAAGAGAATATGCACATTGAGGAATTGCGATCGCGATGGAATCTACGCAGTGTAGAACCAGCCCCCACTACCTAAACGATATGGTTGAAGGAAAGGTATCCCTTTCTAGTTAAGGTTTCTACGCCTGCTTGATGAAGGGCACCAAATGCGTCATGTAGTCTTGTTTCCCAATAGAGACACCCGCCATCCGCAGAATGTCATAAGCCGTGACTAGGTGAAAGTAAAAGTTTGGCATGAGAAACTCACTAATGTAAGACTCACCCGGCAGCTTAAGGTAGTTTCCTTGCCCTAGCTCAATACGTGCGGGCTCTTCTGTCTTGGCGTCTTTAGCATTAATGCTTAAAAGCAGCGCTTTGGTATTGGCGATATGTTCGTATGCTTGCTCAAGAGAGTTGACCTCTGGATCTAGATTGTCCATGGGTTTGCCATCACACCATAGAGCAAAGTTGCGTGGCTGATTGCAGCTGAAGGCAATCTGGGTGCTCAGCGGCAGCATATCATCTGCAATTCGCTTTTGCAGGAACGACTCGCCGTCACTGAAATGAGTCTGAGCCATCTTTAAAAGGTGTTCGAGCGTTGTGAGGCGACTGTCGAAAATTGTTTTGGTTGAATCTATGTTCTGGCTTTTCATTCTGTGATTCCTTTGGCGTAACTCTTTAAGATCGAGCTCATCCCAATCCACCTTTAGACTATGCGATCGCGCCGCATAGCACATCGGCAGCTGAAGTTTTAGCCACCTATCCAAACAAGCGAGAACACCTCACGATCTTGTACTACTTGAAAGGCCAAACTAGGATGACTAATCAAAGTACTCTTCGACGTTCAAAACTATTAGAATGTTAATTGATGTCTGGGAGCTAGCGCTTATGTTGTCTGAACCAATGATCAATCGGCTAAACGAGCAGATTAATCTAGAAATGTTGTCGTCTCATCTTTATTTGCAGATGAGTTCTTGGTGTGCTTATAAAGCCTTGGATGGGTGCTCGGCATTGCTCAGCCAGCATGCGGATGAAGAAATGGCGCATATGCGTCGCCTAATCGATTATCTACAAGAAACGGGAGGGCTGGCGCTAGTCGGCGGTATGCAAGCGCCGCCCAAAGAGTTCAACTCTCTGCAAGAAATGTTTGAAAAGGTCTATGCTCACGAACAATTTATCACCAGCAAGATCAACGACCTTGTGCATCTTGCGAACACAGAGCCCGACTATGCCACGCTGCAATTCTTGCAGTGGTATGTTGCAGAACAGCACCAAGAAGAGTTCTTTTTCAAAAGTATTCTAGATAAGATCACGCTGATTGGCCTAGAAGATCGAGGTCTCTTTTGGATTGATCGTGAGATCGCCGCATTGGCAGCGTCTGGAAGCAAAGAGGTAACTGCAATTGAGTCAACACCCCAAATCTAGATACCATAGACAAGCAGATATATACCCTCACCTACCTTCATCAGTCAACAAAAGTAGCCGCAGCGGGTCTAAGCGGACTCGCCAAGGCAACGGCTGATCTTTTAGCCAGCGCCACTTTTCTTTGAAGACTTCTGCTTGCAAATGGTAGTCTTGCTCTCCATTCGCAGGACGGTGCAGCTTGAGGTAGAGCGTCATTCGGTGAGGAGTTTCGCTGGTGGCGGCTAGCCAGCAGTCAAAGGTGTTGGGTAAGGCGTTGGGCAAAGACGCCGGCTCTGGTCTTAAGAACGTGATTTGATGGGCGCGGATGCCGACTTGGGTCAGATTCGCGGCCACGGGTTCAACGGTCTCAAGACGGCACTGCCAGCGCTGAGCTTCGATGGTTTTCTCGTCTATAGCAACGGCGGCAGAGAAGTTTTTACAGCCAGTGAGCTGGGCGACTCGAACCGTTCGAGGCTGTTCAAAAATGTCGTGTTTGGGATTGTGAGCGATAATGCTGCCCTGGTTGAGGATTAATAGCTGGTGGCAAATCCGATAGGCTTCTTCTAGATTGTGAGTCACTAGCAAGGTGATGCCGTGGTAGCGCTGTAGACGGAGGCTGAGCTGCTGTTCGATTTGGCTACGCAGGTGGGTATCTAGGGC
Source organism: cf. Phormidesmis sp. LEGE 11477 (assembly GCF_015207105.1). Classification (GTDB taxonomy): domain Bacteria; phylum Cyanobacteriota; class Cyanobacteriia; order Phormidesmidales; family Phormidesmidaceae; genus Phormidesmis. The sequence continues at coordinate 77,701 of NZ_JADEXO010000004.1, read as the reverse complement.
AGAGAAGGGTTCGTCTAGCAGTAGCGCTTCGGGCTCGCTGGCTAGGGCTCTGGCTAGAGCGACGCGCTGTTGCTGTCCACCGGAAAGTTCGTAAGGGTAGCGCTGGGCCAAAGGTTCTAGCTGAACGGCGGCGAGCTGTTGGCTAACGGCAGCTCTGACTTGCGCTGGAGATAGCTGTTGCGGTAGGCCAAAAGCAACATTTTGAGCGATGGTGAGATGAGGAAAGAGCGCGTAGTTTTGAAAGAGAATGCCAACTTTGCGATCGCAGCTGGGCAGATTGATCTCTTTTTCTGAATCGAACAGCACCCGGCCATTCAGCACAATTCGACCCGAATCCGGTGTCTCAATTCCTGCAATGCACCGCAGAATTAGGCTCTTCCCCGCGCCAGATGCACCCAAGAACCCCAGCGGCTTTTGATCGTCAGCCACGAAATTGACAGCTAACTCATAGTTAGATAAACGCTTGCAGATGTTGACTTCTAAGTAAGGCTGGAAGTGTGGCCGGATGAGTGGTGGTGCGGTAGCCAACGGCGTCGATGTCAGCGGTAAAGAGGTGGCTTGTTCTTTGCGACTAGGTGCTTGCTGATTAGGTGCTTGCTTGAGTCGACGCGAAAGTCTGGGTAGCCCTCCGAACGGTACTCTGGGCGACAGTCTGTTGAATCGTTGGCTAAAGCGCTGGCTGAATAATTGCTCGCATAGTTTTCTCAATGAACCATACGGCTGTAGCCGACGCTTGGCCGAGCTATTGACCACCAAAATTCCGCCTAGCGATATGCCTAAAACCAGCGCTGACCAAAAGGCTGCTTCACGAAAGTCCCCACTCTCTACCGCAAAGTAAATCGCCATCGGCAGCGTTTGGGTGCGGCCCGGAATGTTGCCAGCTAGCATGAGCGTAGCGCCAAATTCTCCTAATGCGCGGGCAAAGGCTAGGGTGATACCCGCGAGCAGTCCGGGAAGAGAGAGCGGCAGCGTAATCCGAAAAAAAACGGTCTGTTCTGAAGCGCCAAGGGTGCCGGCGGCTTGCTGCAAGCGACTATCGATCTGCTCGAAGGCGCTCAGCGTAGTTTTGTACATCAAAGGGAAGGCGACCACCGTGGCAGTAAGCACCGCTGCGTACCAGGTAAAAACAACATTGATACCGGTGTAAGACAACAGTGCGCCAAGCGGCCCGTTTCTCCCCAATAGCAGCAGCAGCAGAAAGCCCAAGACCGTCGGCGGCAGCACCATAGGTGCGAGAAAAAGACCTTCTAAGAGCGAGCGCCATCTTCCCCGATATCGCTGCATGAAGTGAGCTACCACGATGCCTAATGTTCCGGTGATCAAGGTGGCGATCGCCGCAATTCGCAAGGATATCCACAGCGGAGAGAAATCAATCATCTTTGAGGGTTACAGCCTATCGAAGCCAAATTCTACAAACGTTGACTGGATCTGCTCACTGAGAAGAAAGTCAATAAAGGTTTGAGCGACGTCAGGCTCGGCAATGCCTTCTACCGCTGCAATCGGATAGACAATTGGTGAGTGACTCTGTGGTGGCACCGTGCTGAGCACTTTCACTTTCTCAGAAAGCGCCGCATCGGTAGCATAGACAATTCCTAGCTCGGCGTTACCGCTTTCGACAGCGCCAAGCACATTGCGTACGGTATTGCCAAAGACAAACTTAGATTGTAGCGGTTCTAACATCTGAAAACTTTTCAGCGCCTGCTGTGCATACTGGCCAGCCGGTACGCTGCGAAATTCTCCTACCGCTAGGCGATCAATCAAAGGATTGATTTTGGCACTCTCTAGCTGAGACAGCTCGGTGATAGCTAGCTGAGAGTCAACAGGTGCAATCAGCACCAGGCTGTTGGCCAGTACATCTCGGCGGGAGGCTGGGTTAATCAAACGCTTGGCGGCTAACTTATCCATTTTCTCGGTAGCCGCAGAGAAAAAGATATCAGCGGGCGCACCTTGTTCAATTTGCTGTTGAAGTGCGCCAGACGATCCAAAGTTGTATTCGATGGTGATATTGGGATATGCCTGGCTAAACTGCGGTGCGATCGCGTCTAGAGCATCTTGTAGGCTAGCCGCTGCTGAAACCGTAAGCGTGGTAGCAGGTGAGGGAGCGGTTGACGAAATATTTTGGGTAGTGGCCAAGGGCACCCCCGTACAGGCACTCAACATGAAGGAGGCGATCAATCCGACTAAAAAAGGTGGAATAAATTGGCGACGCTTCATAGCTTTGCGGGAATTTCTGGTGAGTCTGCGGCTGGACTTGAAGTTGAGGCTTGAGCCGAGGCTTGATCTGTTGGATAAAGCCCCAGCTGGTGACTCAGCTCGCGGGCAATAAACACGAGAAACTTAGCCGAATCAGGATTATCGTGATGGGCAAAATAGCTAGCGGCTCTCATCAGTGCTTGGACAAACTCTCCATTGAGCAGGTCAGTTTCGCTATTAAGGATCTCAGGTTCTTTTCCGTTAGGGCACTGCAGCAGCCGATCGATTAATCTCAAATGGCGAAATTGAAGCGAGTCTTTTTCGGAAGTATTCGATGAGTCTGTCATAGGAGTTCTAGGAGGAATATGCTCCAAGCTAAACAATTGAGCTAAACCACTAGGGATCGAGGAATTAAACAATTCGTCTAAGCTATTGCTTCTTGTTTGATCCTCGATCCTAAGCTAAACAACAAGCTAAACAGCAGAATTAGTCGCTAGATATTCGAGCGGTAAGCTATCGGGTATCAAGGAAGGAGCAGCGGGTTCTAAATCCTTGAACAAGACAGTGCTGAGGTAGCGCTCTCCAAAGCTAGGCTGTACCATCACAATCAGCTTGTCAGCGTTTTCAGCCCGCTTACCCACTTCGATGGCAGCAGCCAGGGCAGCTCCGGTAGAAATCCCAGAAAGCAGACCTTCTTCTCTAGCAAGCCGACGGCCAAAAGCAATGGCCGCTTCGTCAGTAACAGTGACGACTTCATCGATTAGATCAACGCGCAGAATATCTGGAACAAAGCCAGCCCCGATCCCCTGGATTTTGTGTGGACCTGCACTGCCGCCCGAGAGAACAGGACTGCTCTCAGGTTCTACTGCGATCGCCCGAAAAGTCTCTTTCAGGGCCTTTAGCCGCTCGGCTATGCCGGTAATCGTTCCACCTGTGCCCACGCCTGCTACCACGATATCGACTTGACCGTCGGTGTCAGCCCAAATCTCTTCTGCGGTTGTTTCTTGATGAATTTGAGGATTTGCTGGGTTTTTGAACTGTTGAGGAACAAAGGCATCGGGCAACTTGGCCGCGATTTCTTCAGCGGCTGCGATCGCACCGCCCATTCCTTGATTTCCCGGCGTCAGCACTAGCTCTGCGCCGTAGGCTTTTAGCATAGCGCGTCGCTCCGTGCTCATGGTTTCAGGCATCGTCAAGATTAGTCGATAGCCCTTTGCCGCTGCTACCATCGCCAGCGCAATGCCTGTATTTCCAGAAGTAGGTTCTACTAGGACTGTTTTACCAGGAACAATCGCGCCAGCGGCTTCAGCCGCTTGAACCATATTGGCCCCAATTCGATCTTTGACCGAAGCCGCAGGATTCATCCCCTCTAGCTTGACCAAGATTTGAGCAACGCAGCCCTCTGCTTGAGGAATTCGATTAAGCTGTACCAGCGGCGTACGACCGATCAGCTGGGTGATGTCTTTCGCAACTTGCATTACGTTCTCCTAATTATCTTCAAGCTTCAGTTTAGCGACAGCAGGCGGATGTGATGAGCAGATGTAATGAGAGTGGCGGACTGGTAACGTGAGCTTATACCCTAGATAAAGGCCGCCGCCGAGCAACAATGTTGTAAATATGCCAGTGTTTTTCTTCTCCGAGCGCGGTTTTACCGGGATGCTCTTCTTCATCCAGCAGCTCTATATCAAAAGGGGTCAGCAGCTGTTCGACTTGCGATCGCGTGTGGTGGCTGCGGTTGGGATAGGCTATCCACGAGTCGCGATCGCCAAACAAATGTCCGCAGAATCGCCCGCCCGGTCGCAGCGCCATCGTTAGCTTGTGCCACAGGGTCGGAAAGTCTCCTAGGGGGCAAAAGGGCAGACAAAAGCTAGCATTGATCAAATCGATATTGGTGGGCAAGTTTAGCGTTTCGAATCGCTGTACCTGTGTGGTGAGACGGGTATGGTCAAGATCTGTGCGCTGGTGCAGCCGGGTAATCGCTTCTGGCTCTCCATCGATACCCAACACTAGCCAGCCTCGCCGGAGCAGCTCCACCGTATCGCGGCCATTGCCGCAGCCCAGGTCTACCGCGAACCCAGAAGCTGCTGTAACTTTAGACCCGGCTACAGAAGACTCAACTTCAGCTGACGGTAGGGCCGCAGCGAAGGCGTCAAGCGCTGCTATCAGCGTTGATCGAGGAGGGCGATCCGCCACCGCTTGATAGTAGTCAGTCCATGGATGATGACGCCTGCCTGTTGAAACTTTGGCATCATCACTCAAGTCGCTTATGAGATTCATACTCGCCTCCTTCAAGCCGCTAGGGCTGGAAAGTCCTGCTTCAATAGGGTGAGCCAGTCGGCAATCCGCTGGTCTGTTTTATCGCTTTCATTGACTTCATCGAGCGGCAGTCCAACAAACTTACCCTCTCGAATCGAGCTTGAATGTTCAAAGCAATAGCCTTCGGTCGAAACTGCACCGACTAGCTTGGCACCCAAAGCTTTGAACTCGTCGTAGAGCGTACCTAATGCGCCCACAAAGTGCTTGCCGTGACCATCACAATCGCCTGCTCCAAACAGCGCGATTGTCTTCCCAGAGAAATCTGGTTTGTCGATCTCCATATCAAAGAGCGGCTCTCGCCAGTCATTTTGAACTTCGCCAGCGCCCCAGGTAGAGCAGCCGAGCAACAGATAGTCGTATTTCAACAGATCTTCAGCATCGTCAAAGTCTTCTTCCATACTGTACAAATCACAGAGGTCTTCGCCGATTTCAGCCTGAATTTTTTCTGCGATCTCTTCAGTAACACCGGAGGTGCTGCCATAAAAAATTCCAATGCTTGCCATTTTTGATGACTCCTATCATTACAAACTGCTAACTACAAACTTTTAACTGCAAGCTTCTAACTACAAGCTTCTAACTGCAAACTTTCGGCATGACTTGATATGAAACTGCTCAAGCCGTTCAGCCGTTTAGCAGGTGCGAGTCCGTACATAGATTGCCTGCATCATGGCTTGGGTCAACACCACCGAGCTCACCCGAGTTTGAACAATCAGCCTGGGAAAGCGTTGTTCTAAGGTAATAGAGATACCAGGTGATAATCCCAGCCGTCTGATTTGATCGGCTACGGTCGGATCGCTATCTTGTATTCTTGCAATCACGCCGCGATCGCCTGCGTGTAACATATTCAAAGAAGTCGCAGCAATGATAGAACTTGTCAACATAGATAGTCTTTCACCTAGCGAAATGGACTCTGCGAAATGGACTCTGTGGAATAGAATCCGCAATATAAACGCTGCGAAACAGACCTGGAAAAACTGAACAACCTGGTCTAGATTAAGTAGGCTTCCATATGAGTTTTAATCGTTAGATCTGAGCGGGGATAGCTGGTACACAGTAGGGCAAATCCCTTTTCAATTTGTTCGTCTTCTAGAAAAGACTGATCTTCTTGATCGACTTCGCCTTCAACAATTTTGCCAACGCAGCTAGAACAGGCTCCGGCCTTGCAGGTGTAGGGCAAATCGATATCGTTCTCTTCTGCGGCATCAAGGATATAGACGTCGTCGTCTACGGGAATGGTGACATCGATCTTCCGCTTCTTATTGATTAAATGAACTTGATACGTTGCCATAATTAACTCTCCCAATAGATTCCAAAGGTTACGGTATTCAATCGATAGCTCCCGCTTGAATGATTTTTCTTAAACGCAGCGGCTTTAAGTGCAAGGCACGCCTGCTGGGCCACAGTCTCCGGCTTGGAAAGACTTGCCGCAGCCACAGGTATCTGTAGCATTAGGATTAGTGAACTTAAAGCCGCTTTCCAGTAAGCTATCGATGTAGTCCACCACCACCCCGTCTAGTAGCGGCGAGCTTTTGGGATCAACAAACACTTTTAGGCTGCCGACTTCTGTTACTTCATCCTCAGGGTTAGGCGCATTAGCGATTTTGATGTCGTATTCGTAGCCGTTGCAGCCACCATCTTTAACGGCAAATCGAACCCCTCTAGTAGAAGCTGATGCAGCAGTACTACGAACAAAGGTGCGTAGCCTCAATTCGGCTAGTTCAGTTAAGGTAACGGTCATGAGAAGTTCCTCTTGGGTATTGTCGAGAATAAGGCTGGGGATATCTGGGTGCGTACTGAGGGCAAGTAGAATAGTCAGAGCCATCAGACTGCCGTGAGCAAGACTGCCGAGAACAGAGGGCACGCTCTATGAGCAGCTTGTGCTTTTCAACAATCACTGGATATAGCATGACGCTCAGTAAAATGAGGCTCTTGACTAAAACAGAAGCCGTTGTTAGCCCTGCAATTAGGCAGGCCACACCCACCAGACCTGCCAGCACGCGACCAACTTCGTTTGGCTGCGTTCGTGCCAATCGTAGAGAGAGAACGGTAAGACCCAGTAGGACAAAGGTAAGTAAAGACATTGGTCGAAGAAAGAATTTAGCAGGGAGAGTTCAGAAAAGAGAAACAGGTGTGGAAGCTGGAATGCGATCGCCTAGAGCAGGCGACTGGCTAGGCGGATCGCTGTGGGCTGCGTCATGGCTGGCTAAGTGGCGATTAGCTGAGCCGCTAGATGCGCGGCTAGATGCGCGACTAACAGCGCCACAAACGGCGCAGTCAGGGTCGTGGTAGGGACGACGCTTGGCGAATTCAGCGCGGGCCAAATCCATCGTCAGCAGCTGGCCTAAGAGCGGTTCACCCAGTCCAGTAATCAGCTTGATCGCCTCTAGCGCCGCGAGACAGGCGAGCGTGCCAGAGACAGCGCCAAGGACACCAAATCCCCAGCGATCCCAGGTAGGTTTTTCAGGAAACAAACAGGTGAGACAGGGCGTTTCTCCAGGGACGATACTGGTCAAGTAGGCTTCCATGCCGTTCATGGCGGCCTCTATCATCGGTTTGTTTTGGCGTACACAAGCCGCGTTGAGTAAGTCTCTTTCTTTGAAATCGAAGGCGCAGTCGAGGGCGATATCGGCTGGCTGCAGCAGCGTATCGATGTTGCGATCGCTAACGTACTCGCAGACTGCTTCGATTTCAATATCGGGATTGAGCTGGGCGAGCGTTTCTTGAGCCTTGAATACCCGAGGATGACCCACCCAGTCATCGCTCATCAGCACCTGGCGGTTTAGATCGTCCCGCTGGAGATTGCCGCCTCTGACTAGAATCAGCTTGCCAACCCCTGCCACTGCTAGGTACAGAGCGGCAGTTCCCCCCAATCCGCCTACCCCCGTTACCAGTGCGGTTGTATTTTTTAGCTGAAGCTGGCCGGCCTTACCTAAGCCCGGTAGCATTATCTGACGGCGGTAACGTTCGACCTCGGTAGGCGTGAGGAGAGTGTTCATGATTCCACTTCGATATCTGAGACCATTACGACGTTGTTATGCTTTTCTTTGAACACTTTGAACAGCTTTTGTTCTACGGGTGAAGAGCTAAGGAACAGATCGTAAGCAGTTTGAAGCGCCTGTCTATAGGCACTTAACGTCTGGGCGTCATTTTGATTCTTATCAATATCCTGTGCTAGTTCTGAGAATTTTCGCAAAATGTGTAAGCGATTGATATTCAGAGTTTGGGAATCGTATGATAATTCCAAGAAATCAAAATACTCTTCCGCATCCTTCAGCCGATTGAACTGAGATACGGTTTTCGGCAAAGTATTCATGAGTGGGCCTCCAAAGTGTTGAGACGTTGTTTCAGCTCACGTAGCTGACAGTAGATGTCGTAGGTGCGGGCAGCAGCTTCGGGAAGCTGTTCGAGATTGACAGGTAGCCCTTCGGCGATGTCGTGCAGCTCCATCTTCATTTGGCCCGCTTTGCTGTTGAGCCGGCGGATCTGCTTTTTGAGGGCTTCAATGTCGAGGGCTTCAATATTGGTAGGGACGGCGGTTTGAGGCATGGCAGTAAGCGTGAGCGTCGTAATGAATAAACAGAAGAGATAAACCAAAAAATTTGGGTTGTATCTAGCTTAGGATCAAGAATCAAACAAGATGTACAGTTTCCGAGCCCTAATCCCCAACCCTTCTCCCGGAGGAGAAGGGGGCCGGATCTAGCTCCCTCGCCCTTTGGGAGAGGGCTGGGGTGAGGGTGCCAAGAAGCAATAGCTTGGACAAATTATTTAATTTTCGATCTTTAAACGTCGCAAACTTCGGGGAAGCGCTGGGCTAAATCAACGCCTTTTTTGACCAGCTTCTCGCCTTCAGCGCTAAGTTTTTCTAGAGAATCGAAGCCGAATCGGTGGGTATCTCTCAAAGTTTTGGAAACGAGAATAAGGCGGCCAGAGAAGACCAGGGCCCAGCCAAAGCCTTCGTGGCTAAGATCGACGACAACTTGAGAGAGCTGTCCAGTTTCAGTTTCAATGCGGATGGCGATCGCACGATAAAAAGCAAGAATTCGCGATAAGGTGAGCGGATCGACCTCTCCTTCTACAGAGATCGCTCGCCGTTCTTTTTTAGAGAGAATATAGGGTTTGATCAAAAGCTCATCTGCCCAATGACGGTAGGTGCCATAGGCATCGTTGGCTCGAATCTGTTGAACTAAGGCTTTTAGCAAAGCGGAGCTATCGATCACAACTGCCGGATCCAAATCGGCTGTAACTGCAGAACTCATACTACAATCTCCTCCACAACAGTGTTGATCGTATCTTCGAACTTATCTTTAGCCAGAGTCTTGTCTGGTTGACCTTTGAGTAGCGCTTTTCTTAGCCAAGGCGGCGGGCTACCCTGAAGCGTCTGCACCAGGCGAACCAGCAGCTCTTGAATGTCGGCATTTTCAGTTTGAGGTTTGATCGGTACGATGTTGCGTCCTATTAGCCGCGCCGCCGCGCCGCCACCGATGGTAGCCACGTAGACAATCGTGCAGCCTGCTAGCGCTTTGAGTTTGGGTGCTAGCTTGTCTTCATTGCCGTCTTGGTCAAGATTGCCGCCAAAGGTAAGCGCCTCTACAAAGCTAGACCCTTCGGTATTTATTTCATAGACATCGATCTGTTTGGCCGAGCCAAAATGGGCATCGATATGAACAGAATCGCTAGTAGCGAATGCAACTTTCATAGAATTGTCTCCTTTTTGCAAGATTATCTACAGGGTTTGTGAGCTTTTCTCTAATTTTCTTCAGACCTTTTTAGATCTTTTAGATCTCTTCTGTGGTTCTTTTTCTACAGTCCCTCTCGCCAAGTGTGAACTTGAGCATGGGCATGGGCTTCATCGGCTGCCATAAAGATGTTGCCAATATCGAATAGCAGCCGGGTAGTACCGTCGTAGCTCACGCTACAGCGGTGGCCATTGCCTAGGCGGTCAAAGATTGGAAAGCCCATACGATAGAGGGGAATATCTAACCGTTGAGCGATGGATTTAGCGCTAGAGCCAGCAATTAATAAATCCGACCCTTGAGCCAGTTCTTCAAAATCTTCTAGATCGCCGATGGTGACGGTATCAACGGGCAGATTTTTCAACAATTTTGACTTTGTTGTTGTGACGGCAGCTTGAACTTCGGCTCCCATCGTGGTGAGCCACCAGGCCAGGCTATGTAGCAAGTCAGGCTCTAGCGCTAACGCCACTTGCTTATGTCCAAAGAAGAAGTGGGCATCGAGAATGGCATCTTGAAGTTGACGCCGCTGCTGACGGAACTTTTCAGGCACAGGCCGATTGCTAATCTCGCTGAGCGTTTGCACAAAGCTATCGACGGCTGATAGTCCGGTGAGAGTATCAAACAGCTTGAATTCGGTGCCAAATCGCTGCTGTAGAATCTCGGCAGCTAGCTTCATGCTGTGGCCTATCGCTAGGGTAAAGGCCGAAGTATTGAGAGATTTTATTTGGTTAATAGAAGTGCCGCCACTAGTGTTGCCAGCGTAGCTGCTATCGGTCAGGTGGCCGTCAAGCGAGGTGGAAAGATCGGGCAAGACAACAGGATTGAGCCCAAAAGCTTTTACCATGTCTTTGATGGCTTGTGCATCGCCGGGAGCCAGCGCGGGACCCGCTAGCACAGTTACTTGAGACGGCAGCCCTGGCATTGCGTAGCTGTAGAAGGGATCGTCTGAACCGTCAGTTGAGCCATCGATCTGTCTATCTTGAGTGCGATCGCCTGATGGAATATCTCGAACAATCGCCTCAACTGCAGCTGCGTATCCATCTTGGAGAGCGCCTTTAAAGTCGGGGGTTGAGGCATAGGCAATAGGCAGGGTGGCGATTTTTGGATTGCGATCGCGCAATCCTTTCAAGATCCCTTGCATATCGTCTCCGCGAGTTTCCGTTAGCCCAGTTGTACACAGTCCAACAATCTCGGGATTTGACTTTTCTATTAGCGTCAAGATAGCGGTTTCTATATTATCTTCACCCCCCAAAATAGTAGTCACTTCGGTCATTGCCGTGGTTGACAGCGGAATTGCTTCTCTAAAGTGTCGCACCAGCATCACCTTCGCAAAGGCGGTGCAGCCTTGAGAGCCGTGCAGCAGTGGCATCATGCCTTTGATGCCCAGGTAGGCAAGGGCCGCACCGAGCGGTTGGCTCTGTTTAAGCGGGTTGACGGCAACGGATTTGCGACGGGCGAGAACTGTTGTAGGCGTTGCCGGTGAATGAGGGGAAGTAGAGGGGGTAGAGGTTTGTGTGAGATCCCAGGGGGCGGGCGATCGCACCTGCTGCCAAATTGGACTATGCAGTGCGCCATCTAGCTCTTTGGCCATTTCCACCATGCCGACATAGCCTGCATAGGGATGATGACGTTCCTGGTTAATATCTAAAAATGGAATTCTTGCTTTTAGGGCTGTGTACTGGTTGCGTCCCCCGGCAATCAGCATGTCAGCATTGGTTTTGGCGATTACCTCCAAAAGTTTTTTGGCATTGCCTTTGTCCATCATGATGCCACCAGTACCCAGCAGCTTTTTGATGCGGGCTTTATCTTCTTCTGTACTTTTTTTAGAGCTAGTCGCAACAACATCGACACCTAAATCTTTTGCCGCCGAGATAATCGACCAGCTTTTGACACCGCCCGTATATAGCACAATGCGCTTGCCTTTCAGCCGCTGCCGATAGGGCGCTAGTGCCTGATCGAGCTTGGCAGTTTCGGCCTGGATCAGACGTTCGGCTCTAGTTTGCAACTCGGTATCACCCAGCTTAGCTGTAACATTTCGCAGCAGGCGATTGACATCTTCTACGCCGTAGATTGATTCTTCGATGTAGGGAATGCCATAGCGCTCCTCCATCTTATGCGCCATGTTAATGAGCGCTTTAGAACAGATCATCACGTTAAGCTTGGCCCGGTGGGCGCAGGCAACTTCGTGATAGCGAGCATCCCCTGTAATCTTAGAGAGAACGCGAACGCCTAGCTTTTCCAACAGGGGCAGTATGCCCCACATCTCTCCGGCGATGTTGTACTCGCCAATTAGGTTGATGTCATAGGGCGTAATATGCTCTGGTTCCTCGGTGCCGACGACATGCTCTAGCAACGCCTCTCCGCCGATCCGATTGCCCAGATTTTTACTGCCGACAAACCCTGGCGAGGTGACAGGGACAACCGGAATGTCAAACGTCTCACTCGCGGCCTGACAGACTGCCTCTAAGTCATCGCCAATGAGCGCTGTGACGCAGGTAAGATAGACAAACACCGCCGCCGGACTGTAGCGTGACTTAACCTCGTGAATGGCTTTGTAGAGCTTCTTTTCTCCGCCGAAGATAATGTCGTTCTCACTGAGGTCGGTGGTAAAGCCCATTTTGTAGATCATTGGGCCAGAGGATAGGCTACCCCGAGAGCCCCACGAATTTCCTGAACAGGCGATGGGGCCATGTACGAGGTGGGCTACGTCGGTGATGGGCACCAGTGCAATACTGGCACCATCGAAGGCACATCCCCCTTGCGCTGCGCCGGGCTGGGCCGTTTGTTGGCAAGCTTTGTTCTTACCTTTTTCGCCTTTTTTATGATTATGTTCACAGCCCGGCTGGGTCAGGAGTTCATTGATTTTGCCAGCGCTCATTTTCATGGTTATACACCCTGTTCATACAAGAAGTCAGCCGCCCGAAAGCGAAGATCGACCAGTTCATCTGCTAGCGGATTGACCTCACACAAAGATGGCACGTGCAGGCAGTGACCCAACAAGATCAGGTCATGTCCGCTAGAGCAGGTATTGGGCACCAGCCGACAAACCCACTGGGCAAGGCGGACGTTATGAACTTCGAGGGCGTTTAGCCACGTTCGCACAGGCGCTAGCGGATGGACTAGTAAAGTGGATGGTTTGAAGGGTGAGGGTAGGAAACTCATGAGACTACCTCCGAGTGTGAGAAAACGTGTGAGGGGAAAAGATGAACAAGATGAAAGCTTTTACCAGTCTTCTTGTTCGATCAGCGGTGGCCAATCTTCGGCTAGCTCTAGCTCGCGGCCTAGACAGCCAACCACCTGGTTGGATTCGAGAAAATGAACCGAGTAGATATAGGCTCTTTGTAGGTAAGTGCCAATGCTGACAATAAAACCAATGTCGCCTGGCTTAGCGAGCAGTGCTCCTTTGTCTTTGCCGGGGAAAGTGCCATCGTTGCGAATTTTCTTGAGAATTTTCACGCGGCTACCTAATTCAAAGCTAGGGGCGGAATCAATTTCGATTTCTTCACTAAGGCGCATGGGAAGAGAAGGATGAAGTAGGAACGATGAATGATGAATGATGAATGATGAATGGGGAGTAGTGAAAAGGAGTTCCTAGTGTGTCTACTCCCCTGTTTGTATCTAGCGAATTAGATCGAAGGAGATATCTGTCTTCGCTGGTACATTGGTCTGGCGATCGAGTTCATCGAGGATGGTGTTGATGATCCAGTTGAACTGGTTGATCGCGCCTTGATAGCCCAAGGTGGCGTAGCGGTGCATGTGGTGCCGATCGAAGATCGGATAGCCAATGCGAACTAGCGGTGTGCCTGTGTCACGCCATAGATACTTGCCGTAGGAGTTGCCGATTAGCAGGTCCACTGGCTCAGTGAACATGAGCGATCGCAGGTGCCACAGATCCTTCTTGCCCCAGATAGTGGCATCTTGGCCGTAAGGACTGTTGGTTAGCACCTCACTCAGTTCAGCCTCAAAGTCTGTGTTCGAGTTGGTGACTACGATATGCACTGGCTCAGCGCCCATCTCCAACAAGAACTGAGTGAGATTGAACACATGGTCAGGATCGCCGTAGAGCGCGACTCGCTTGCCGTGAATCCAAGCTTGTGAGTCAGTCAATGCATCGACAGCGCGGCCCCTTTCCTGCTGAAGCTCTTGAGGAATTGGCTTACCAGTAATCGCAGAGAGATTCATCAAGAACTCGTCTGTTCCTTTGATGCCAAAGGGACGGAAGTTGTAGGTTTTTTGATCCCAAGTTTTGGTAATGGTCTCTTGCGTTTTTGGCGTGGTGTACTTCTGGAAGAAGAACGTGCCTTCGGCATTGATCGAATCGGCGGTATCTGCCAACGTGGTTAGCCCGTTGTACATTTTGAATTCGCCAGTATTAGGAGAATCAAATGTATCTGAATTATCAGAGAGGATGGTGTAGTCGATGCCGAACAAACCTAGAATTCGCTTTAGCTCGCGGATGTTGCCGATGTATGGATCAAAGCCCAGGTTAAAGTTGAACTTGCCGTTGGTAGTGTCAGCTTTCTTGTCTTTAGTTAGCGTGTTTAGGATGCTTTTCAGCATATTGTCGTATCCGGTGATGTGGGAGCCGACAAAGCTAGGGGTATGAGCGAAGGGCACTGGCAGCTCTTCTGGAATATGACCTTCTTGCTTGGAGGTGGTCACGAATGCACCCAGGTCATCTCCGATGACTTCTGCCATGCAGGTTGTACACAGCGCAATCATCTTAGGATTGTACAGCTTGTAGGCATTCTCCAGCCCTAGCTTCATGTTGGCTAGGCCACCAAATACGGCGGCATCTTCGGTCATAGAAGAAGAGACTGCCTGAAAGGGCTCTTTGTAGTTGCGAGTAAGGTGGGTGCGAAAATAAGCGACGCAGCCCTGCGAACCGTGGCTGTAAGGCAATGTGCCCTCAAAGCCAGAAGCAACAAATAAAGCGCCCAAGGGCTGACAGGCTTTCGCCGGATTGACAGTCAGCGAGGTCCGCTCAAAGTTCTTTTCGCGATACTCCCAAGACTTTGTCCATTCAGCGACTTCAGCCACTTTCTCATGAGAGTGCGCGCCTTCATACTGGCGCTTGTTGGCGAACAAGTCCTGGTACTCGTCGTTAACAAAAAGATCGAAATGGTCTTGGACTTTACCAGGCTCACCCACCGGAGCTTCGGCTTCATTGGCAACAGGTTCTGTGGGGGGCGTGTTTTGAGTATTGTCAAGGTTATCAGTCATGATGCTCTCCTTTTTGAGAGAAAAATCTATACAAAGAGAATTCAGGTGCGAAGAGAATTCGAGTAAAAAGAATTCGAGTAAAAAGAATTCGAGTAAAAAGAATTCGAGTAAAAAGAATTCGAGTATGGGTTTCGGCTTCGCTCAGCCCGCAGGCGGGGAGCTTAGGACTCCCCCACCGGAGCGTTTATAGTCAAGCGGCTGCTGTCTCCCAAGGGGTTTTGATCAGCGACCAGGTAGGATTGTTGATCGCCAAGTCCATATCACGGGCAAAGACTTCAAATCCTTCATAGCCGTGGTAAGGACCGGAATAATCCCAGGAGTGCATCTGGCGGAAAGGCAATGCCATTTTCTGGAAGACGTACTTCTCTTTAATCCCAGCAGCAATTAGATCGGGTTGAAGCTTTTTGGCAAACTCTTCAAACTCAAATCCGCTGACGTCGTCATAGATCAAGGTGCCTTCTTCGACATAGTCAGCAGTGCGCTTGTAGTCATCAGCATGGCCAAATTCATAGCCTGTGCCAATTACTTTCATCCCTAAGTCTGTGAAAGCTGGGATGACGTGACGAGGGCGCAAGCCACCGACCATCATCATCACTGTTTTACCTTCTAGGCGGGGGCGATACTTGGCAACAATGCTGTCCATGCGAGCTTGGTTTGCGGCAATCACTGCTTCGGTTTGCGCCTGAATCTTTTCATCAAACTGAGCCGCAATCTTTCGCAGCGACTTGGCAATCTGCGTGGGGCCAAAGAAGTTGTACTCTAACCAGCCAATGCCATACTTCTCTTCCATGAAGCGGCAAATATAGTTCATCGAGCGATAGCAGTGGATCAGGTTGAGCTTAGCTAAAGGTGCCATCACCACTTCATTAAAAGAGCCATCTCCAGAGAACTGAGAGATTACCCGCAGGCCCATATCTTCCATCAGCTTGCGACTGGGCCAAGCGTCACCACCAATATTGTAGTCACCGACAATGTTGACATCGTACGGGCCAGGCTCAAAGCCATTCGGCAGCTTGCGGTATTCGTCGGCCTTGGGCAATACCCAGTCGCGCACGGTGTCGTTGGCAATGTGATGACCTAGCGATTGCGAAACGCCTCGGAAGCCTTCGCAGCGAACAGGTATCACGGGCTTACCGGTTTCTTTTGCTTTTTCTCTGGCAACCGCTTCAATGTCGTCTCCAATTAGACCTACTGGACATTCCGATTCAATTGTGGTGCCTTGACTGAGGGGAAAGAGTTCTTCGAGTTCGTCAATAATTTTCTTGAGCTTTTTGTCACCGCCAAAAACAATGTCTCTCTCTTGAAAGTCAGAGGTGAACTGCATGGTACCAAAGGTATCGACTCCGGTGGTACCCACGTAATAATTGCGCCTACCTGACCAGGAATAGTAGCCGCAGCCCACCGGACCGTGGCTGATGTGAATCATGTCTTTGACAGGTCCCCAGACTACCCCTTTGGCTCCTGCATAGGCGCAGCCACGAGTAGTCATTACACCGGGAACAGATTTTTTATTAGACTTAACGCCGCAGTCAGAGGCTTCTGCTTCTTTAACGCCGAGGTGCTTGGAACGTCGCTTTTTACCTTTCTCGGGGTACGCTTCTAGCACCTCATCAATGAGATCTTTTCTATCTTCTACAGTAGTCATAATGCCCTCTCAGTAAGTGTAGGGAGTTGTGAGATTAGGATGGGAGTAGCGGCGGTGCTAAATCAGTATGCGTTTAGCTTTAGTCGTGGATATTGAATGCTGGTTAGTTGCTTTGGGAACCGACCCACCCCGTCACTACGTGCCATCCCTCCGAGGAGGGGATCTACTTCAGGCGATGAGCAGTCAGTGAGTTGCTTAACCCGAACTAACGCGAATAGCCTGCAGGCACGTCATAATAGGGCCAGCTTTTGAAGAGTGCTGGGCTGGTATGGAATTAACGCTGATAGCAAAGTTTTTTGGCGGGCTGGCGCTAGATTTGGCGAAGTCTGAGCTGAGTTCTGGGCTGGGCGAGGCGATTGACCGCAAGCTGAGCGATTCTGCGATTAAGGATGCTTTGAACCAGGCGGTCGGTGAGGCTGATGGGAAGGTGCCAAGGCTGTTTGCGACCTATGAGAGAGATGGACTGAAGGGGACTGATCGCTTTTTGAGTGAGGCGTTTCGGGGGACGGCTATTTCAGAACTGAAAAAGCCGCTACAAAAGCAGGGAAAGCCTGATGCGGCACTGCTGACCAAAGTGTTTTTGAGAGAGGCCAAAGCGCATCCTCGACTGAAGGCAATCGAGGCGGGTCTGGTCGAAGACTGGATGCAGGCATTCACTGAAGCGTACTTTCAAACGACCAACAATTTTCTCAGCTTTCAGGTTACGAAAGAACAATATTACCAACAGCTCAGAGCGAAGACTGGAAAGGTTGTGTTCTCTGGGATGGCGGTGGATGGCACGGTGGTGGATGAGCCGGGTGAGCTGGCCAGAATCTTTGTGATGCCAGATGTGCGGCGGCAGGATGCCAAACGCTATGAGAGCAGCGCTGATTTGGTGAGTACGGTGCCGTTGGAGATTGCACAAGACGAGCAAAAGCGGATTCTGTGGGAACAACAGCAGCAGTTAGCTCTGATGAAGGAGGAGAATTCTGGTCAGAAGGCTGTATCGGCTGTGGAACTGTTGAAGAAAAAGGACGAGCAGCGGATCGTTATTCTAGGCGCGCCGGGAGCGGGGAAGACGACCCTGATGAACTACTGGGTAGTGACGGCGGCGGCGGCACAATTGAAAAAGATACAGACGCAGGAAGGTGCTTCGTCTAGTGATTCTGCATCGAAGTCTGTATCAGATTCTCTACCGGGTTCGGTATTCGCAACGGCGGACTGTTTTCCGGTGTTGATTCGGATTCGCGATCTGGCGAGGGAGCCGGATCTGTCGGTGCTGGATTTTTTGACTAAGTTTGTGAAGGCAGACCTAGAGGTGGCTAGCGTTTCGACTGATTTCTTTCGGCATTGGCTGGAGACGGGGGAAGCGCTGATCTTGCTAGATGGATTGGATGAGGTGGCCGACGACGCTCAGCGCCATAAGGTGGTGGGAAAGATTGAGACTTTCCTGGGGGCGTATCCTCGCTGTCCGGCGATTATCACCTCTCGTCCGGCTGGGTATCGAGATGATTACTTTAGCCGCAGGCAGTATCCGCATTACGAGCTGCTGCCGTTTGATGATGACAAGATTGAAACCTTTATCAATCACTGGTACGACAGCCGGGTTGATTTGACTTCTGAGCGAGAACGGCGCAAAGATAGCCTGCGTAGCGCCTTGGAAAACAAACCGCGAATCAAGCAGCTAGCGCGTAATCCGCTGTTGCTGACAATTATTACGCTAATTCATCGATACAGAACTTTGCCCCGACAAAGGCACGAGCTGTACAACAGCGCTGTGGATACCTTGATCTCTAAGTGGGATGAAGATAAAGAGTTGACTACTCGGCACGTGCTGAAGTATCTAGACATTCCAGATATTCGGCGGCTGATGGAGCGGCTAGCCTATTGGATTCATACGCAGGGCAGCGTGGATGATGTGGAGAATGGAACGCAGATCGAGCGTAGTACCCTGATTGGGAAGCTAACTAAGTTTATAAAAGAGATAAAAGCTTCTGAAAAGTTGGAGACTTATGCGGCCAGGGCAGAAGCAGAAACCTTACTTGACAAGATTGTCAAAGACCGGGCGGGACTGTTAGCAAAGCAAGGGGATCGCCGCTACGCCTTCGTTCACAAAACCTTTCAGGAGTACCTTTGCTCAAAAGAGATTCTGTATCTACAAGAAGATCAGGACCCGGATGATGACAACTATGTACCCCACGCAAAACAGCATATAAAAAAGTATTTGCACGATCCACACTGGCGAGAAGTGCTGCTGTTACTAGTAGCTCAGCAGACTCCGAACCAAGCGAAAGCCTCATTGAAAACTATCTTAAAGGCTAGTAGCGAACATGAGCAGTGGCTACACCGGGATGTGCTGTTTGCGGGAAGCTGCTTAGCTGAGAATACAGAGATAAATGACCCAGCAACTATCAACGAGATTCTAACTAAGCTAGTGAACTTAGAAATTTTATTGCAACTACAGCCTAGCAGCAAATTGCGCGGTGAAGTTTTTCATGCCATCAGTGGCCTGAAAGATACGCCTTTTGCTCCGTCAGTGATGGCATGCTTGACAAAGCACCAGCAGAAGATAAAGCAGGAACGCTTTGATAGGTATCGAAGCAGGCTAGAGTCAGACAGTGTTGTCCAGCAAATACTACCACTGCTTCAAGATAGCCACCCTAGTGTGCGTTACCGCGCGACTAAGTCCTTAGGAGAACTAGGTAATAGCTCTGATACAGTAATTGATGCTTTGGTAAGACTACTTCAAGACGACTACTCCAATGTGCGTTATCACGCGGCTGAGTCCTTAGGAGAACTAGGTAATAGCTCTGATACAGTAATCTATACTTTAATAGGACTACTCCGGGATGACAACTGGAATGTGCGTTCTCGCGTGGCTAAATCTTTAGTACAACTAGGTCCTAATTCTAATGCAGTGATCGATGCTCTGTCGGAACTGCTTCAAGACGATGATCACAACGTGCGTTCCCATGCGGCTGAGTCCTTAATACGACTAGGTACTAGTTCTGACACAGTAATCAATGCTCTGTTGAAACTGATTCAAAGTGGCTGCTCTGATGTGCGTTATCGTGTGGCTGAGTCCTTAGGAGAAATAGATACTAGCTCTGATACAGTAATCAATGGGCTGTTAGAGTTACTTCAAGACAGCGACTTCGATGTACGGTCTTGTGCTGCTGAGTCTTTAGGAGAACTAGGTACTAGCTCCGATACAGTAACTAACGCTCTATTAAAATTGCTTCAAGACGACTATTCTAATGTCCGTTCTTGCGCGATCAAATCTTTAATACAACTATGTACTAGCTCTAACATAGTGATCGCTACTTTATTAAGAGTAATTCAGGATGATTATTGGAATGTGCGTTATCGTGTGGCTGAGTCCTTGGGAGAACTAGGCGATAGTTCCAACATAGCAATCTCCGCTCTAGTAGAACTAATTCAGGATGATTATTGGAATGTGCGTTGCCGTGCTGCTGAGTCCTTGGGAGAACTAGGCGATAGTTCCAACATAGCAATCTCCGCTCTAGTAGAACTAATTCAGGATGATAATTGGAGTGTGCGTTCCTCTGCTGCTGAGTCTTTAGTACGAATAAGTATTAGCTCTGACAGAGTGGTAGCTACTTTAGTGGAACTACTTCAAAATGGCGACTCTGAGGTGCGTTATCGTGTGGCTGAATCCTTGGGTGAACTAGGTACTAGCTCTGATGTGGTAATCGCGGCCCTACTAGGATTGCTTCGAGATGATGACCTTGACGTGCGTTCTTGTGCGGTCGAATCTTTGGGACAGCTAGGCATCAGCTCTGACACAATTACTTATAGTTTACTTAATCTATTAAAGAACAAGCGTTTTGACTCTATTCTTATGGATGATCGCGCCGCCCAATCCCTAATCACACTCTCCAAAAAATCAGACACTATCAAGCCTGCCCTCGTTCAGTGGATCGAACAGCACCAGCACGAACCCTACGTTGGCAAAGGCATAGACGCACTTTGGGAGATGACCGGCAGCTAGTCAGCGGCACAAGCCCAAACTTGACGCCAGTCGAAAATCAGCTTATCTTCAATAACTATGGCTGTGATGCCGATTGCAGTCAATTTCAGAACTCGATTCTACTTAGCACAGCCAGCAGGTGCTGACACACCCACTGACTGCTAACCCTCAAGGATTACCGAGCAATCCCGGACGGCTAAGGACAACTGTACCTTAGCCACCCCGACTTGCACTACATCTACTTGCGGGGTGGCTAGGCAGTTTTGAGTTCTGGTTTCCTTCAAACCCAAACCTCGGAGACCAGATCTCATGTTTCTTCCTTCCGTTCAGGGCGCAGCCGCGTCCACAGATTCTGTTGCACATTCTTCTACTTCCAGCGTGGTAGAGTCGCCTACCGTCAGCTCATCAGCAGAGGCCAGTTCAACGCCACCGCCAAGCGATTCCGGCAGCGCCTACGGCGAATACGAAACGGTGCGTCACATGCTGTTCGGCCCGCTCTCATCCATCCGCTACACCATTCGCCTGCTACACCAGCTAGGCTACGCCGAACCCAACGATTGGAGCAAGCCCATTTCTACAGGCAAACCCAATGAGATGATGGCAATACTGACCAAGCGAATCAGACTGTAATGTTGCCTCAGTTGCCGACCCACCCCGGCCTTCGGCCACCCCTGTCTTGGTAGGCATTCCCTAGCGCCGTGCGACGACGCGGGTTCCTACCGCTCCGAGGAGGGGATCTGTCCCGGCTGTGATATTCGAGTTTGTTGGATCGCCTTAAACTTCACGGCCTGAAGAAAGTCCCCTCCTCGGAGGGGTGGCACGAAGTGACGGGGTGGGTCTCGATGTATACCGCCAAACAGGTACCATCCTCACCCACGTCCCTCTCTACCCTAAACACTCACGTCGCCTTCAAAAAGATGTTTCAAAATAACGTCACAGACATCCACCGCTTTAACTGTGTTCGACTCAAGGTGTTCTGCTTGACGAGAGATCAGCAACGCCCCTTCACTCGGATCAGATGGAAAAGCACCGTGAGAGCCTTTGACCAAACTGGCATCTAGCGGCGTAAATTCCATCAAAGTGCGAAAACCTAGCTTCTTCTTCAGCAACGTTGCGGCAATTTTTGGCTTAGCTAGCGCAATAGAAGGATCAATAAACATCTCAACGGGGTCATAGCCCGGTTTGCGATGGATATCGACAGTACGAGCAAAATCAGGCGCACGGCTGTCGTCTAGCCAATAGTAGTAAGTGAACCAGGCATCAGGGTCAGCGACAGCAACCAGTTCTCCCGATCTCTCATGGTCTAGATGATAGTCACGCTTACCCGCTTCATCTAGAACCTTGGCAACGCCGTCAACCGCTTCGAGCAGCGCCTTCACCTTCGGCAAATCAGCAGGATCATTTACATAGATATGAGCAAGCTGATGGTCAGCCACCGCAAATACCCTACTCGCACCCGCGTCTAACAGCTCTCGTCCTAGCTCCTCTCGAAATTCCATCAGTCCTTCTTGTCGCAGCACCCGATTGAGATGCACCGGCTTTGAAACAGGCTGAATGCCATATTCCGAGAGTACGATTACTTGCGCTCCCCGTTTCTCGTAATAATCGATTAGATCGCCACAAACCTCGTCAATTTCTCGCAGATCGGTGGCAATCGCATCAGGGTCATTGCCGACTTTTTGACAGCAATAGTCTAGATGAGGGAGATAAACCAGCGTCAGCGTCGGGTCATGCTTGGCATCCACCCACTTAGAAGACTCTGCAATCCACCGGCTCGATTCAATCGAAGTCACTGGCCCCCAGAACTTGAAAAGCGGGAATTGTCCAAGCGCTTCTTGTAGCTGAGGTCGCAGGCTAGCGGGTTTGGAATTGATATCGGGCAGCTTGCGACCGTCTGCTGGATACATCGGGCGCGGCGTTACCTCATAGTCCGCCGTTGAGTACATGTTGTACCACCAGAACATATTGGCGCAGGTGAAGTTCGGATCGATTGCCCTGGCCTGGTCCCAAATTTTAGGAGACTGTACTAGCTTGTTCGACTGTCGCCAAAACTTGATTTCACAGTCATCGCGAAAGTACCAGCCATTCGCCACAATCCCGTGTTCGCTAGGATATTGCCCCGTTAGGTAGGTGGACTGAACCGCACAGGTGACTGCTGGGATTATGGGCGCGATCGCCACCTGTTTCCCTCGCTCCATCCAGCGCGATAGATAAGGGGTATGCTCACCGATTAGATTTTGGGTGAGGCCAACAACGTTTAGAACAACAGTTTTCTTCATAGAAATAGGTAGCGCTAGGTAGACAGTGCTAGACAGGCAACGCTAGGCAAAATTCTCCAAGACCCACTCGTACTCACGCTGAATAGAGGTCAGCATATCGAGCTTCATCTCAGCCGGCAACACGTCCCAAGTATAGGTTTCGATTTCAAGATGGGAACATCCTAAATTGTTCTTTAGCGCGGCTAGGAACGAGGTAATCTCTGCTTGGGTTGACTGAAACGCCTGGTATCGATCGACAAAGATCGGCACATGAAAGTGGGTGCGCCATTCTTTGGCATCGCTGCTGACAAAATGAGGCAGCGCCTTTTGCAAATCGGCATGTTGCTTTAGCTCACCATTGCCGCCACGTTCAATCACCTGATGCAGGTAGGTTGATTCGGCAAAAGCCTCAAGCTGCGTGGCCATCCACTGACGCTTTTCGACGTCACTAGGCAGCTCAATTTTTAGAGCCGCACTGAGCTGGCCTTTGCCAATCTTGATGCCCGCCGCCCGAAACTGTTCAAACACCTGCTGAGGGTGTTCATATTCCACCGCAAAGTGGCAGGTGTCATAGCAGATCTGAATGTGATTTAGCAGGTGCTGCTCTGCCTGCGCTTGAGAAATTCCTAGCTCTTTTCCTAGCTGGGCACCGCCGATCGGCAGTAGCCAGTCATTGAAATAGGCAATGACTTCAGCCGCATTTTCTAGCAGGCCGTCTGGCTCAGGCTCTAGATCGATATGTAGCTGCTGGCCCTGTTGTTCTAGTGTTACTAACCTAGCCGTGATCTGAGCCAGCTGCTGGGTGCTAACGGCAAATACGATATCACGAGCGTCTGAATCATTTACCCACCAGGGTTTGTAGGAAAGTGGAACAGTAGAGATGCCGCCATCCATACCGTCAGGCAAGAGCGCAGAAAGAATCTCTACCAGTCGCAGCGTATAGTCTAGCCGTTCGGGTTTTGACCAATCTGGGGCATAGACATTGTCTTTGACGACCTGATGATGAAATCCACCATACGGAAAGCCGTTGATCGTAAAGACGTATAGATCTTCTGCTTCTAGCCAGGTTTTGAATGCCTTTAGATGATCTTGTTCCAAGATTTCTCGCGCAGCTAGATCCGATAGCCTCAGCCCAATGCCAAAGGGTGATTCAGGAGAAAGTCGCTGCTTTAGGGCGGGCAGATAGGTTTCGAGATTTTGCTTAACTTCGGCCCAGGTTTCACCAGGGTGAATATTAGAACAGTAGGTTAGGTGCAGGGCGCGATCGCCTTCCCTGTTATCTTTTGCACCGTCTTTCACATTGGCTTTTACATCGGCCTGCATATTGCCTTGCGTGAGGTAATTAACTTGCATTTAGGACTCCTGCAATAGCGCGATCGCCTGACGATACACATCAAAATCCACCGCATGCACTTCAAAACCCACACCGATTGCTTTTAGCAGCATAATAGTTAGCTCACCGCCGAGGTGCTCTCTAAACTCACTCAATCCTCTGAAGATCGAGTCAGGATGACTGGGATGATTGAGGTAGCTACTTAGTTCAGGAACGTAAAGCTCAAAGCCGAGCGTCTGGAGCGTGCTCAGGATACGCTGCCAGCTATCAATATCGAGATGGCCCTGGAGGTAAGAGTAAGTGCTGTCTAAAGCGATACCAATGGCAACCGCTTCACCGTGACGCAGCGCATAGTCAGTCAGATGCTCTAAACGGTGGGCGGCCCAGTGACCAAAATCCAGCGGACGCGAGGAGCCCTTTTCAAACGGGTCGCCATATCCACCAATGTGCTCGACATGGTGCTTAGCGCAGCGATAAACCAGTTCTTTCATCGCTTCCATATTTCGTCGATCTAGCGCAGAAGCCGACGTTTCAATAAAGCTGAAGAAATCTGCGTCTTTGATCAAAGCGACTTTCACCGCCTCTGGAATGCCCGATCGCCAGTCGCGATCGCCCAAAGCCTTCAGAAAATCAAAGTCATTGAACACTAGCGTCGGCGGTGCAAAAGCGCCTAAAAAATTCTTCTTGCCAAAGGCGTTAATGCCATTTTTTACCCCCACGCCAGAGTCATTTTGAGCCAGTACAGTGGTCGGTACACGAATCAAGCGCACCCCACGATGAGCCGTCGCCGCCGCATAGCCAGCCATATCCAAAACAGCGCCGCCACCAATCGCCATCACATAAGAGTGTCGACAGATTGCTGTTCTATTCACCGCGTCTTGAATCTTCTCTACCCACTCTGCGCTCTGCTTAACAATCTCTCCACCGGGTACTATCAACGGCTCTGCCACCAGCGTAATCGCTTCTGAATAGCGCCTGGCATAGGCTTTTATCTGACTGACGAGCTGAGGGTGAGCCTGCGCTACGCCTGAATCGACTACAACAAAGACCTGGGTAGAAGACGTTTTTATCTGGGTCAAAACATCTGCGAGAAGTGGATTATCAGTGTCAAATAACCTTTGTGTGAAATGTACGTCGTAGGTAAAGCGAACGCTGAAGTCCTGCTGAAGCGGTTTGAGCTGAGTTTTAGGCTGAGTTTTGGGCTGAGTTTTTAGATGGGGGGCGGCAATAGTAAACGTCATATCAAAGAAGTTGGTTTAGTGAACAAGTATCAAGAACGGTTTGAGATCGGCAGAATTTTGTTATGTCACGGCAAAAAGCTTAGCCAGTCCTCTAGAAACGGGTAAAAGAGAGAGCACACCAAGGCCATAAATCCAGTGGGTAAATCCAGAGGCGATCGCAGCGTCTAGAACAATCAAACAGAGAATGCCAGCTTTGACAGCGGCTCGAATTTGCTCGGCAGTGGGGTTGAGCGCAGCGCGAACAAACGCAGGCAGTACTAAGGCAACAAACAGTAGAGCAAAAGGAAGAACGCATAGGCCACCGTAGCTAGGTAACAAGGTAAGGCCAGCAACACCCGCAATCACTAACCCCAGCATTAACAGGGCGACTATCCCGGTCGAACGGCTACCGCCATGAACTTCACCTCGGCTGATGGTCGTAATCGCTGCAATATAAACGATTGGAATCAGCGCCAAGAACCAATAGGATTGAACCGCAAGCGGCACAGCACTTACCCCCAAGAGCAAATTTGCGCCGCGACAAAGGCCCATATTTAGCGGCCCGATCAGGGGATTGTGCTTGGCGATCGCATCATAGCTAAGCGCCGCCACTGCAATGAATGTGGCTAGCAAAGCGCTTAACCCAGATACCTGAGCAGCAGCGACTACACCAATTGCTAATAAGACAGTTCCTAGAACAATGGCTTCTTGCTTGGATGCTCGCCCTGAAGGAATCGGTCGTTCCGGTCTTTCTTCAGCATCTAGATCAGCGTCAAACACATCGTTAAACACCACCCCACCGCCATAGAGTCCGGTGGTGGATAGCAATAGCCAGCCTAGTGGCATCAAACTTTGCGTGGATGTAGCCGCCAGGCCCGTGGTGATACTCAGCACTGCTGCGCCCGAAGCGGCATAGCCCAAGAGAATATCGGCCCAAGCGGTGAGGATATTGGCAGGGCGCATCATTTGCAGATAGGCCCAAGCGCTAGAATCGCGAGCGGTTGTTGCAGTCATGGTCGGTCAAAGTTGTCGTGGCTGAAGTTGTTGTGGCAATTCTGTAGGGGTAATTTCTGCACTGGCAATTTCCGCACTGAGTTTTAGCGATATCTACTCGATTAACAGCGAAGCCAACTCCTTCGAGTCGGTCACGGGCTGCTGCCCGCGCAGCACAGAATTACCGTCGTAAAGCTGTCTTTGATCAACTGCCGGTGGGTTAGTCCAGTCGGTTTCTTTCATTTCGCCACTTTGACCATAGGCACTAAGGGCATTTTCATAACAAACCTTGCGGATATGCTCGGCGGGAATACCCATTTCAGCCATCAGCTGAGCGGTTTTGGGAACGGCTAGCGGATCGCTGAGACCCCAGTCAGCAGCGCTGTCAACGATGATGCGATCGCAGCCATACTGACGCACCAGTTCCACCATGCGCTGATTTCCCATCTTCGTTTTCGGATAGATCGAGAAAGCTGCCCAAAAGCCCCGGTCTAAGACTTCTTTTGCCGTTTCTTCATTCGCGTGATCGATAATCACCTTAGCGGGGTCTACACCATATTCTGTGCAAACATCCATACTGCGAGAAGTGCCTTCTTTTTTGTTGCGATGAGGCGTATGCACCAGCACAGGCTTATCGACTTCTTTGGCTAGCTCTAGCTGTAGACCAAAATACTTATCTTCGGCTGGGGTCATCTCGTCGTAGCCAATCTCACCAATCGCCACCACGCCTTCTTTGCAGGCAAACATCGGCAGCAAATCCATTACCTCATCGGCAATCTCTGGATTGTTAGCCTCTTTGGGGTTAAGAGAAATCGTGCAATAGTGACGGATGCCAAACTGAGCGGCGCGAAACCGCTCCCAGCCTACCAAACTGCTGAAGTAATCTTTGAAGCTACCGGCGCTTGTACGCGGCTGACCCATCCAAAAGGAGGGTTCGATAATAGCGACCACGCCATATTCTCTAAGCACCATGTAATCGTAGGTGGTGCGCGCGGTCATGTGAATGTGCGGGTCGATAAAGGTCATCGCGCTAACGTCGTTTGTTTGAGTCATGGTTTTGAGAGATAAAGATGCTGAGTTTTGCAGAGTGAATATGGCGTTGAGCTGGGAGGTTGGGCTGGCGGTTGTTTGATATATCGTTCAAGCCGCTAGATACTGCTGGCTGAACTTGTCCCAGTCGAGCTGGCGATCTGCGATTTCAGCTTTTGCAGCAGGATGTTGGGACAAGAGCTTTTGAGCCGCAGGTAGCGAGGACTGGGCGCAGGCGATCGCAGCGGCAAGCTGTTGCTCTTTGCTAGGCAAATTCAGCGCCCGTTCAATATCACTGATGAACTGGTCGTTCAAGAAAGGGCCGATCAAACGCCAAAGCTCAGGGGTGACCTCACGCTTCGCGGCCCAGCGTTCGTGAGCATAGTCTGATAGCATGCGGGCCAGCTCAGGATTCGCTCGCCGATCGAGCTGTTGGATCAGATGCAGCGGACTTTCGACAAACACGGCCTTGAGCACCATTTGATTCCAGGCAAGCTGCTCGAAATGGTCGCCCGGAAAAGGATTGTTGAGCGCGATCGCATTAAAGACTGCCGTCATGCTAGTGCGTAAACCTTCAGCGGCGCGAGCAACAAACAGATGGGGATGGGGCAGTAGTGGCAAACTCTGGTACAGCGCGATTTGTTCACTCACGTCAGCGGCGCTAAATAGCTTTTCAATCGAGGCTTGATAGCTCTCAGCCGCTTTGTCCGGCAGCGATAAAAGCAACAAGGTTCGTCCAGCTTGATCAAGACTCCAACCGTTAGGTAGCCAGCCAGCTCGGATAGAATCCGCTTCTCGCAAATCGGCATCCGTCAGCGATAGATCAGCTTTGGTGGTGTAGCGAGGCACCGAACTAAACGTCGTAAACAGCAATCGGTCGGCAGCACCTTTCTCAGCGAGTTGTTTCAACCTGTTGTCTAACCAGGCCAGCCGCTCAGCAGGTATCTGCTGCTGAAGCCAGCGATACAGCAGCGCTTTAGCTTGTGGGATATTAGCTTGCGAGATGTTAGCCAGTGAGATATTAGCTGGCAAGATATCTGTGGAAGAAGTCATCATTAGAAGATTCGATAGGTGGTTTTTAACCAAGATCGCGATCGCTCAGCCGAGCTTGTTGGCAAAAAAGTTCAGCGTCTAGAAGAACGTAGAGAAGCAAAAATCAACAATGTATAGCAATGCGCGGATGCATACTCAACGAGAAGGCTACGCCTACGTGCAATTGGTAGGCGTTCCCTAGCTGCGGTGCGACGACGCGGGGTCGCACCGCAGCTATGCGCTTTGCGTTTTACGACTAGGGCTGTAGCCTTTCGCGGTGTAGTAAGCAAAGCGCGGAAAGCTAATAGACTGCCGATGACTGTTTTGAGCGTAACTAGCTCAACTTATTCGTGCCTGCTGCTTATGCACTAAAAAAAGGATCTTAATCAGGATATGAAAACTTGGTAAATATACTGACTTATTACAGAAACTACATAGATGACACTGAAGTAAAGCGCCAAAATTTCTTCAGCAACATCATCTACATAGGCTGCTGCCGCCCATAGAATAACGAGTTGTCAGTTGCTAAAAGCACTGTTGTCAGGATGTTTTAGAGATCACCTGCTTAACACAGAGACGGCGCTTAAGGTTAGTTACGTCAATAGTCAATACCTCAATACGCAAATCAATATGCAAATTAATTGCGTACTCGCTACAGCCAATAAATTTTGATGATTGATACAGCGAACTCTGTAACGATAGGTACTCAAAACTTTAATAATCAAAATAGTTCTGTAACAGATTTGTCAGATATCTCATACCTTTAGACTGAGGATGAGTGACTGCTTTTGAGGGTCGCTACGCCTTGAGCCTGCGGTTGGAGCCCCCAGAAAATGTCAGCTATTGCTAGAGTTTCCTCTTCGTTAAGCGCGAACCCTCTGTATTGGCAAGGGGTAATGGACGTCAATCCGCTGACAGCTTCTAGTCAAACTCGGTTGGCAAAGGTACTAGACTGCTTGAACTCGCATCCGGCAGCAGGCTGCATTTTAGCTGTCTATCGGCGCAAGGTGGTGGGGATTGCCACCCGTCAAGATTTGATGAGCGCTTTGGCACAAAATCCTGACTGGGCAAGTATGCGACTCGCTGAAATCGTGACGCGACCGGTGATCACTGTAGAGCATTCGGCGATCGCACCCATCGCGCCTATCATCGACTTATTAGAACAGCATCAGATCAGCTATTTGCCCGTGGTCGATGCCAAGGGGCATTTGCTGGGTCTAATCGATCAGGCTCGCCTGCTGCGAGTGCTGCAAAATCAGTTCACCCACGGCCTTTCATCAGAACAACCAGGGCGGGCTCAAATCTTTGCTGATATCACGCTCAAGATTCGTCAGTCTTTGCAGCTCAAAGAGATCTTGCAAACCACCGTCGATGAGATTCAGCGTCTGCTGAATGCAGATCGGGTATTGATCTATCAGGTACTGCCAGACAGCACGGGCAAGGCTGTGAGTGAAGCGGTAGTAGCGCCTTACCCTTCTCTTTTAGAAATTTCTTTTCCAGAAGAGGTGTTCCCAGAAGAATATCAGATGCTCTATGCCGAAGGGCGCATCCGCGCGATCGCCGATGTCCACGATCCAAACGCAAATATCTCTGAGTGTTTAGTTGAGTTTATCGACCAGTGGGATATCAAATCAAAACTGATTGTTCCGATTGTTCGCCCAATCAATCCCTCTATCAATAGTGTTGATAACGGTGCCGAAGATCCTACGGCGGTGCGTAAGCATCTGTGGGGACTGTTAATTGCTCATCAGTGCCGCCATCCTCGTCAATGGTCAGACTTTGAGCTTGATCTGATGCAGCAGCTTGCGGGGCAAATTAGTCTAGCGCTTTCTCAAGGTCAGCTAATGGAGTATTTAGAAGAGCGGGTTGATTTGCGTACGGCGGAGCTGACTCAGGCTAATGACGCTTTGCAGCAAGAGATTCGAGAACGCAAACAGGTAGAAAAGGCGCTGCGACGAAGTGAAGCGCAGCTTCGGCTAATTACCAATAATCTGCCAGTGCTGATTGCCTATATCGATCGTCACCAGCGCTATCAGTTTAATAATCAGCGCTATGAGCAGTGGCTAGGACGCTCACCAGTGGATATCACTGGACAATCGATTCAGCAGGTGATGGGCACTGCTCACTATCAGAGCATTCGACCTTATATTGAGGCGGTACTAGCCGGTGAACAGGTCACGTATGAGAGTGAACTCACCTTTCAAGATGGGCGCGATCGCTCGGTGAGTGTCACCTACATTCCTCATTTAGAGACGGCTAAGGACTCTTTTGCTTCACAGGCAGATCATGAGAGCGGCTCGAAGAACGGTCGACAAAAATCGACTCAGGTCAAAGGCTTTTTTGCGCTGACCACCGACATTAGCGATCGCAAAGCTATCGAACGGATGAAAGACGAATTCATTGCCGTTGTCAGCCACGAGCTGCGAACGCCGTTGACCTCTATTCATACGTCTTTAAAGCTGCTAGCAACCGGGCTACTCGGCAACTTACGCGAAGAAGGCCAGGAGATGCTGACTGTCGCCGATGAAAATACCGATCGGCTCGTGCGCCTAGTCAACAACGTCCTCGACTTGCAGCGAATCGAAGCTGGCGAAGTCACTATCGATGCCTATGCCTGTGATACTGCCGAGCTGATAGAAGAGGCCGTCGAAACCATCCAGACCATGGCGCAACAGCACCATATTAAAATCCGGGTTCACGCCGAGTCACTGTCAATCTGGGCCGATCCGGATTACATCGTGCGAACGCTGACCAATCTACTAGGCAACGCCATCAAGTTTTCTGCGGCTGGGTCAGTGGTTCACCTTAGCGTCGAAACCACTGATCCGGCTTTAGTAAATTCGGCTTTAGCCAAACAGAGCACAGATCGAGAAACCGCTCTGTTTTGCGTTCGAGATCACGGTCAAGGCATTCCGCACGAAAAGCTCGACAGCATCTTCGAGCGGTTTCAACAGGTCGATTCTTCCGACTCTCGCAAGAAAGGAGGCACCGGACTAGGGCTGACCATCTGTCGCAAAATTGTTGAACAGCATGGCGGCGAAATTTGGGCGCAAAGCCAGCTAGGACAGGGAAGCTGCTTTTTCTTTACTGTGCCACTATCGCCTCTACTAGTCGCGCGATCGCCGACTCAACCCTCATAGAACTATCCCTAGCATTATCCATAAAATTATTCTTGGCGCTATGCATTCACCCAAACGTATTTTGATCGTCGACGACGAAGAATCTATTCAAAAAGTAGTCAAGCTTAGTCTCAAAATAGAAGCTAGCTGGGAAGGGATAACCGCCTCTTCTGGAAAAGAAGGAATTCGTCAGGCCGAGAGCTGTCAGCCGGATGCCATTCTGCTTGATGTGATGATGCCAAACATGGATGGAATAGCCACCTTTGCCGCCCTAGAAAAAAATCCTAAAACCCGAGCAATTCCGGTGATTCTGCTCACAGCAAAAACGCAGGCATCCGAAAAGCGGCTCTTTCAAGAAATTGGCGTGGCTGGCGTCATCACCAAGCCATTTGAGCCTTTGTCTTTGGCTAGCAAAATTTCGCAGCTGCTGAACTGGATCTAGCCTCACTGCCCGTATAGACGGCCTATACAATTCTCCGCCCAGATTCATGCAAATCAGCAGACTCCAATAGACAGACCAAACATACATTTAATAGAATCGCCGCTCGAAAGAACAAATAGGAAAAGAGAAACAAAATACAGATACTAGCGAGTTCAAATTAGAATCCATATCAAAACCAACAATAAAACAACAGTGACACCAACAAGAGCTACATCAAAAGCTATATGAGAGTTTTACTAGTAGATGACGACAAGGCGCTAACTACGCTGCTAACTTCACAGCTAATGGCGCATAACTATGTTGTTGATTGCGTTGCCGATGGCGAAACGGGCTGGGCCTACGCTTCTACTTTTGAATACGACCTGATTGTTTTAGATTGGATGCTACCTCAGCTTAGCGGGGTCCGTCTATGTCAGCGCCTGCGCCAGCAAGGCTATGGTGTGCCCATTCTTCTATTAACTGTAAAAAATGAGCAGATCAATAAAATAGAAGGCTTAGAAGCAGGCGCGGATGATTATGTTGTTAAGCCCTTTGATATGGATGAGCTACTCGCTAGGATGCGGGTGCTGCTGAGGCGATCGCCCTTGGAAGCCGATACCGTTTTGAGCTGGGGTAAGCTACAGCTCGATTCGATTAGCGCTCAGGTGCATTACAGCGGTCGGCCCGTCTCGCTGACGGCCAAAGAATACTCGCTTTTAGAACTGTTCTTACGCTCTCCTCACCAGGTGTATAGTGCGACGGCTCTGTTAGATAAGCTGTGGTCTTCGGAGGAATTTCCCAGTGAAGCAACCGTGCGATCGCATCTCCGGCGGCTACGCCAAAAGCTCAGTCAGTCAGGCGCTGCAGCCGACTTAATTGAGACCGTACATGGACTGGGCTACCGGCTAAAGTCTCTCGTCATTGATGCCTCGCCTACAGCCGATACTAGTCTCTGCGATCAGCGCTCGGCCCGCTATCTAGAGGGGCTGACCCAAGCGTGGAAAGCCCACAAAGGAGAGAGCTTGGCCCGTTGGCAAACGCTCTTACAAATTTCCCAAACGCTGCAGGTAAAAAAGCTCAGCGAGCAGCAGCAGACGCAGGCGATGCAAATCGCTCATAGCTTGGCCGGCACGCTAGGCACCTTCGGCCTGATGAAGGGCTACCGACTGGCGCTTCAGGTAGAACAACTATTACTTCGCGCGGGCGATCGCGATAGAACGGACTTTTCTACGGCTCAAGCCGCTCAGTTTCATACCGTTGTGACCACGCTTGGACACGCACTCGATGAATCGCCTCGGCTGGTTTGTCCAGTAGAAGACAATCCACCCAACGCGCCAAAGGTGATGATGGTAGATGTTAACAGCATGTCCTATGTTCGGCAGCTAATGGCGATGGCCGTTGCCCAAGGAATAGAAACAAGCGTAGCGGCCTCAGTAGAAGCGGCTTCGCACTCGCTTTGCCTCGATCGGCCAGCCCAAACGTCAATAGAATTACTCGCACCGCCGCCGGATATGGTGCTAGTTAATCTAGTAGCCGGGGAAACCGATACGGTGCTAGACGAACCGATTTTGCAAAAGCTGCTGTTTTTTATTCAGCAGCTTTCGGAGCGCTGGCCACAAGTTTCTGTAACGGTCATTACGCCCCAGGCCGACTTTGGCAATCGCTTGGACTTAGTTCGTCGCGGCGGTGCGCTGATAATAGAGTATCCAGTTGCCCCCTCAGAGGTACTAGAAGCCATTAGCCGAACGCTGATACTAAACGTCTGCCCGCGCAAAATCATGATTGTGGATGACGATGCCCACTATCTCAAGCAGGTAGTGCAACTGCTGCATCCGTGGAATTTTGAAATTACGCCATTGACTAACCCGCAGCGATTTTGGACATTGTTTAACCAGGTGCAGCCTGATTTGGTCGTGTTTGACATTGAGATGCCTCATATCAATGGGTTTGAATTGGCTCAAGTGTTGCGTAGCCATGCCAAGTGGCAGCATCTACCGATTGTATTTCTTAGCGTACATAGCGATCCGGCTAAACAAGACCAGGCATTTGCCCTAGGCGCAGACGACTACATCACCAAACCTGTGCAGGGGCAAGCCTTGGCGACTAGACTGTTAAACCGCCTCAGCCAAGCCGCTAATCATCTTCACCGACCAGCGTAGCTACCCTAGCGCCTAGCCCTGACGCTTAGACAGTTTGGATAAAAGGTTTGCACAAGGTCTGCACAGTGAGTGAGGCAAGGTGAGAAGTAGAAAACAAGGTTCAAAAGATCATGGTTCAGCTCTCACAGCCGCCGTTAGCAAAGAAACAGCACCCTACTATTGCTCAGCTAGCCACAACGATTAAAAACATTTGGCACAAGCAGCTCATGGTGTTCCCTTACGAGACACCCGCCGATCTAGGCTATGTCGAAGGCAGCTTAGAAGGTGAACAGCTAGTTATTCAAAACCTGTGCTATCAAACTCTACAGTTTCGTAAGCTCCATTTAGAACTCGCTAGGGTCGGCAACAATCTCGATATCTTGCACTGCGTCATGTTTCCGCACCTTTGCTTCGATCTGCCTATTTTTGGAGTAGATATTGTAGCTGCTAGGGGCCAGATCACCGCTGCGATCGCAGATTTATCCCCTGTCTCATCAGATGGCACCCTACCTGCCAGCTATCAGCACGCCTTAGCGCGTCTGCCGGTGCCTCAATTTTCTAGTCCTAGAGTGCTGCCAGAATGGGGAAGTATCTTCTCAGAGCACTGCCTATTTGTGCGAATAGAGAGCCCTGAAGAAGCCGCTAGCTTCTTGAACCAGGTCGCAAAATACCTGTCAATTCACTGCCAGCTCGCCTGTGAGTCTACTAGAGTCGAAGATAGAGCCGCGCTCGCTTCTATATGGGCTGGGCAAAAGCACTACTGCCAACAGCAGCAGAAAAATGATAAAACCCGCCGAATTCTAGAGCGAGCTTTCGATAAAGAGTGGGCACAGCGTTACCTAGAGACAATGCTGTTCGATTGCGTTAGCTCAGATTCAAATATCCTTGTGCCCTGAACCTTTAATGTAACTGATCGTAACGTTTATTAGAGCGATCGCCATATCTATAAAGACTTGAAAAGCTTTTCACGCAAGACATTGAGAGTTTTGTAACTAGATAGATACAAACTTATGCACAATATCTGCACAAGCAAATTGATTAAATCAAGTCATTGGTTCGAGCTACCCAAGCCCGCGTGGTAAAACCGTCGGGAAATGTTCTTTTTTGTCTTTTTGTTTTTGCGCTGTGTGTGGTTCTGTAGCGAATGGCTTACTGCTTTTGGGGTAATGCCTTGAGGAATGTTTTATAGAAACGTTCTATCAGGGTTCGCCTCTATGTGTTAAGTCCGCTTGCGCTTACTAGGAAAAACAGCTATTCACCCCGTAACAGCACCCCGTGACAGTATCTATGGGAAAAGACTGTAAAAAGAACTCGGAGATCGCACTATATCAAATCAAGCCGACAGCCAAGAAAAGCCCGACTTTTCCTAGCTGAACTTTTCCTAGCTGGCTAGTGTCTGCTTGCTTGTCTGTCTGTGTTTTAGAGAAAGTAGGAGAGCAATTTCACATGTACGATGTTTTTACGAAAGTAATTTCTCAGGCTGATGCGCGCGGTGAATACATCAGCGCCGACAAACTTGATGCCCTAAATAAGCTGGTTTCAGAAGGGAACAAGCGAATTGACACCGTTAATCGCATCACTAGCAACTCCTCTGAGATCGTGTCGAGCGCAGCGCGATCGCTGTTTGCCGAGCAGCCACAGCTAATCGCTCCAGGGGGCAACGCCTATACTTCTCGTCGCATGGCTGCTTGCTTGCGAGATATGGAGATTATTTTGCGCTACGTCACCTATGCCATGTTTACCGGCGATGGGAGTGTTTTGGACGATCGCTGCTTGAACGGTCTGCGCGAAACCTACACAGCGCTTGGCGTACCGGGCGGTTCTGTTGCCGCTGGCGTCGACAAAATGAAGAATACGGCAATCGAAATTGCCAACTCCCGTGAGGGCATCACTCAGGGCGACTGTAGTTCTTTGATGTCTGAGCTAGGTGGCTATTTCGATAAGGCTGCTGCTGCTGTTGGGTAACCCGCCGCCGGGTAACAGTCTCCGTCTCCGCTAACCGCTTGTATCAACTATCTATTTCCATACATTTCAAAGAGAGATTCCAACATGAAAACTCCCATGACTGAAGCGGTTGCAGCCGCTGATTCGCAAGGTCGTTTCCTTAGCAGCTCAGAGCTACAGGTTGCCTTTGGCCGTTTCCGCCAGGCCCAAGCTGGACTATCTGCAGCCCAGTCGCTGACCCAAAATGCAGACAGCCTAGTTAACGGCGCAGCCAAAGCCGTCTATGACAAGTTTCCGTACACTACTCAGATGCAGGGCAGCAATTTCGCTTCTACCTCTACTGGCAAAGAGAAGTGTGCTAGGGATATTGGTTACTACCTACGGATGGTGACCTATTGCCTAATCGCTGGTGGTACTGGCCCCATGGACGAGTACCTGATCTCTGGCATCCAAGAGATCAACAAAACCTTTGATCTTTCTCCTAGCTGGTATGTAGAAGCACTCAAGCATATCAAAGCTAACCACGGTCTGAGTGGAGACGAAGCGGCTGAGGCCAATTCCTACTTTGACTATGCCATTAATTCACTCAGCTAGATATTTGTGCTGAATACCAGGCCAGATATCTGTGCTGTTTGAGTCCGCTTCCCCTTCTCCCTCAGGGAGTAAGGGGTTAGGGGATGAGGGCTACGAGAATCCGAAGCACTTCTTCGATTTATGTATACGCATTAGCCTCTACAAACAATGTTCTAGTCGTAGATGAAAGGAGATTAACTGATATGACGAGCGAAACTGCTGCCAGACGATTGGGGTTTGAGCCCTTTGTGCAGTCCGAACCGATCGAGCTGCGTCCCAATGCCTCTGAATCTGATATTCAAGGGGTGATCTGGGCAACGTATCGTCAGGTGCTCGGTAACGACCATGTAATGAGCGCTGAGAGATTGATCAGCAGCGAGTCTTTGCTCAGACAAGGCCATATCAGAACCTGTGATTTTGTGCGATCGCTCGCCCTATCTGAGCTCTACAAGCAGAAATTTTTCTACAGCACGCCCAATGTCCGTTTTATTGAGCTGAATTTTAAGCATTTATTGGGCCGCGCCCCCTACGATGAATCTGAGATTGCTGAGCATGTCGATCTCTATATTCAGCAGGGCTATGAGGCCGAAATTAACAGCTATATAGATTCGGCAGAATATCAGAGCAACTTTGGCGAGCAGATTGTGCCTTACTACCGAGGCTTTGCCACTCAAAGAGGACAAAAAACGGTGGGATTTGGCCGGATGTTTCAACTCTACCGGGGATCTGCTAGCAGCGATCGCGCCCGCGTCAATCACAAAAAAGGCACCCTCACCACAGAACTCGCTCGCAACTCGGCTAGCCCAGTCAGAACCGCCAACGCCAGCAAAGAGCTACAGGGCGTAACCGGTGGCGCTCGTGAGCAGCTCTATCGCATCAGAGTATCGCAGTCAGCCAGCCGGCAACGGCCCCAGGTTCGTCTGGGTATGCAGGAATATGTGGTGGCTTACGATCTGCTCTCATCCACGCTACAGCGACTCAACAAAAGAGGCTGTCGCATTGTGGATGTTTCACCCGCCTAGCGCTCTTCAAACGACCTCATTCAAGCGAACTCAAGTTTGTGTAGCTAACCAAACTTGCTCAGTCAAAATTTCAGTATCACCAGGAGAAACGATCTGTGGCTATCACAACAGCCTCTAACCGGCTAGGAACTGTTCCTTTTACCGACCAGCAGCCTGTCGAAATGCGACCTAGGGCCTCTTCAGACGACACCCAGGCAGTGATCTATGCTGCCTATCGGCAAGTCTTAGGGAACGACTATCTAATGCGCTCAGAGCGTTTAACGACGCTAGAATCTCTAGTCACTAGTGGGGCGCTGAGCGTTAGAGACTTTGTTCGCGCGATCGCCAAATCAGAACTGTATAAAAAAAAGTTTCTCTATCCCAACTTTCAAACCCGCGTAATCGAGCTCAATATCAAGCATCTGCTAGGCCGTGCGCCCTACGATGAATCCGAGGTGATTGAACATCTCGATCGCTATCAAAACGAGGGATTTGAGGCCGATATCGACTCTTATATCGATTCTCAAGAGTACGAGACTAACTTTGGCGATAGCATCGTGCCTTATTGCCGAGGGTTCAGCACCCAGACAGGCCAGAAGATAGCGGGCTTTACTCGCATGTTCAGTTTGTATCGCGGCTATGCCAATAGTGATCGCGCTCAGATTGCTGGCACGCCCTCTCGCCTCGCCCAAGAGCTGGCTCAAAATAGTGTCTCAGCGGTAGTGCCGCCCTCTTCTGGCAGTGGTGACAACGGCTGGGCCTATCGCCGCGCCAAGACCTCTACCAACAACAATCGCGCCTTTGCTAGACCCGGATCTGCTACAGGTCGTGATCGCCTATATCGAATCGAGATTGCTGGACAACGGCGGCCAGGCTATCCCAGCATTCGCCGTAGCAACCGGGTACTAATCGTTTCTTACGAAGCCCTCAACGAAACCCTCAAAAGGATCGCTCAAAGTGGTGCTCGCATCGCCAACGTCAGCAAAGCAGCCTGAGCACTTAGAAACTGTTCTTTACAGCCCGTTCTCATCTAGCCCTATTTATCCCATCTCATCATGTTAGGACAGAGCGCCACAAGCACCACCTCTAGCGTAGACAACCGAATCTTTATCTATGAAGTGACTGGCCTGAGCCAAAACGAGATCACCGCTCGTCAGCGCTCACCCATTCGCAGCAGCCAGAACCAATTTTTTCAAGTCCCCTTTCATCGCATGAGCCAGGAAATGCGGCGGATCACTATGCTAGGCGGAGAGATTGTCAACATCTCACCGCTAGAAAACGGTATAGAGTCCAAGGCGACAAAGGTGTCAGAGACACCCGCCTCAAAGTCTGTCGATTCTGAGGAAAGTCGTGCCGATGGCGCTGAGAAGAGCGCTGCTAATTAGAAGTACTCATCAGGAATGCTCGTAAGAAAAGAGTGCTGCTATAGCTAGTAAGGCTTTAGTAAAGCTTTACTAGCTAATACATATCAAGCCGAGACTATTCATCTGCCCAGCGCTTCTTCTAACTGGGCTTTTGCCGTTTCTAGGGCTTCAGGTAGCTTAGCCGCGTCACGCCCACCTGCTTGAGCAAAGTGGGGCCGACCGCCGCCGCCGCCGCCAGTCAGTTTGGCAATACCGCCGATAAATTTTCCGGCCTGCAAGCCTTTGCTAATTACTGGCTTGCTAAAAGCAGCAACTAGACTAACTTTGCCTTCGGCAGGAATAGAGCCTAAAACGACTGCGCCATCACCCAGCTTTTGCAGTAGCCTTTCAGCGGCTGTTTTTAGCGCATCGGCTTCTACCGCCTCTAGATTCGCCACAATCACTGGGATTTCGCCTACGGTTTCCGCTTGGCTCAAAAGCTGGTCGGATTTTGCCAGGGCAAGTTCCGACTTAAGCGCGACCAGACCTTTTTGAGCATTTTTGAGTTCGGTTTGCAGAGCAGTGACGCGATCGCTAATTTCTTCTGGCTTGGTTTTGAACCGGGCGCTGAGGTCTCTAACAATGCGATCGCGCACCTCTAGATAATCTAAAACGGCTGGGCCAGCCACCGCTTCAATTCGGCGAATGCCTGCGGCTACCCCGGTCTCAGAAATGATCTTGAACACGCCGATCTCAGCCGTATTGCCTACGTGAGTGCCGCCACACAGCTCCATCGAAATACCGGGGTAGTCAATCACTCGGACTTCATCGCCGTACTTTTCGCCAAACATCGCCACCGCGCCTTTTGCTCTAGCCTCGGCAATCGGCATCGTCTGCACATCAGCGCCGTGCGCTTCAGCAATCCAGGTGTTTACCTGCTTTTCTACCTGCTGCAATTGTTCTGGCGTGAGCGCCTGGGAAGCGTGAAAGTCAAAACGCAGCCGATCGAAATCAACCAGAGAGCCTGCCTGCGAAATCGACTCGTCTACCAGACTCTTCAGCGCCGCCTGTAATAGATGAGTAGCCGTGTGGTTGGCCTGGGCGCGGCGACGGCAGGATCGATCGATCTTGGCACTCACTTGAGCGCCCACAGCTAGGCTGCCGCGCTCTACTTTACCAAAGTGAACAAAGAAACTGCCTTCCTTTTTCACATCTTCAATGCGGATGACCAGGTTGTCGCCCGATAGATAGCCGCGATCGCCAATTTGTCCGCCTGACTCCGCATAGAAAGGCGTCTGGTCTAGCACTATCTGCACATCAGCCCCGGTTTTAGCAAGATCAACTGATTCTCCATCGATTAAGATCGCTTCAACCCGGCTTTGGCTATCGGCGCGCTGATAGCCCACAAACTCAGTCGAGTCAATTTGCTCAGCTAGCGTATCCAAGCTGCCTTGGACTGTTAGATCGATCGTTTCATGCGCGGCTTTTGATCGCTCTCGCTGCTGGGCCATCTCTGCCTCGAAGCCGTCAGTATCTACGGCAATTTCACTTTCTTCCGCGATCTCTTGGGTCAGCTCTAACGGAAAGCCATAGGTGTCATACAGCTCAAAGGCATCTTTACCGGACACTTGTGAAGGCTGTTCGGCTAAGATATCGGCCAGTCTCTTCTCGCCTCTTGCTAGCGTCTTTAGAAACTGGGTTTCTTCTCTATCTAGCTCATTTTTGATTGCGGTTTCGCGAGTGCGTACCGCTGGATAAGCCTCTTCAGAAAGAGCAATCGAACGATCGGCTACCACAGTCGTAAAGGGGCGATCGATGCCTAGCAACTTACCGTGACGCACCGCTCGTCGGATCAATCGGCGCAGCACATAGCCTCTACCGACATTAGAGGCGCTAATTCCATCGGTCACCATATGCATCACTGCCCGCACATGGTCGCCAATCACCTTTAGCGACACTTTCTGGGCATCTGTTGCCCGGTGATAGTCTAGGTCAACGATCTCTGCTGCCGTTTGAATAATTGGCAAGATCAGATCAGTCTCGTAGTTGTTCGGCACGCCTTGCAAAATTTGGGCCATGCGCTCTAGCCCTAGCCCCGTATCGATATTCTGAGCTTCTAAAGGCTCTAAGTTACCCTGGGCATCGCGGTTGTACTGCATGAAGACCAGGTTGTAATACTCAATAAAGCGAGTGTCGTCTTCTAGATCGATACTGTCGTCACCGCGTTCGGGATGAAAGTCGTAGTAGAGTTCCGAGCAGGGACCGCAGGGGCCAGTCGGGCCAGATTTCCAGAAATTATCAGCTTCGCCCATACGAATAATCCGCTCTTCGGGGATGCCGATTTCGTCTCGCCAGATGGCAAAGGCTTCGTCATCGTCTTTGAAGACGCTAGGCACAATGCGATCGGCGGGTAGCTTAAAGACTTCTGTCGAGAGCTCCCAGGCCCAGGCGATCGCCTGCTTTTTGAAATAGTCACCAAAGCTAAAGTTGCCTAACATCTCAAAAAACGTATGGTGCCGAGCGGTGCGGCCTACGTTTTCGATGTCGTTCGTGCGAATGCACTTTTGCGCGGTGGTTGCCCTCTCAAACTCAGCGGCGCGCTGACCCAAGAAAATAGGCTTGAAAGGAAGCATGCCCGCGATCGTCAGCAGCACAGTCGGATCTTCTGGCACCAGCGACGCGCTGATAAGAACCTGATGGTCTCTAGCTGCGTAGAAAGACAAAAACTGCTTGCGTATGTCAGCGCCGCTCAAGAAAGGAAGCTGTGGGGAGCTGAACTTTGAATTTGAAGAAGTAACAGACATAA
Source organism: cf. Phormidesmis sp. LEGE 11477 (assembly GCF_015207105.1). GTDB lineage: Bacteria > Cyanobacteriota > Cyanobacteriia > Phormidesmidales > Phormidesmidaceae > Phormidesmis. Next base: position 36,411 of record NZ_JADEXO010000004.1, on the reverse strand, counting down.
GCAGAGGACCGCAGGCTCTATAAAAGCTCTGATTTTGGCAGAAGAGCAAAGCTCTCTAGGTTTGATTCAATTTATTTGATTCAATTTGATCAATGTTGCCATACTCTACGACGTTCTATGGCGTTTCGGACTAATTGATTAGAACTAACCGACTTGACTGTGCGCGTTGGTCACCTAGCAGCGATACCGCTCGCAGGGTGTTTCTGGTGGGCGTAGCCTTCTCTATAGTATGTGTTTGAAAGTGGCGCTGTAGTGTTATAGATATCAGGCAACTTATCTATGGATAAGATTAGGAACAAGATAGAGAAACAAGTACTAAGTCATGAACATTAACCAGTAATCTTTAATAGATAAAAGTGTTTAAAGATCTTGTTCCGTTTCGTGAAGAAACTGTCTGCTATTAAGGGAGACTGAAGCATTTGTATCGCTTTGATGGAACCCTTAGCTTAAGATGATTGATATTAAAGGATTGATATTTTTTGATATTTTTCTGTGGATAGCACCTCTGTTTATGCAGCTTTGGCTGTTGACAGGTCACTGAGAATGTCTGTTTTCAGCTTGTTTTTAGCCTAAGGTAGGCTATCCGCTATTTACTTTATTGTCTAAAGTTCTAGTCCGTTCACAGCTAAGTTTTGGTTTCAGCTACAGCAGAATTAGATTTTCATGAACAACGTGTTGCTATTCGGCGAAAAAGAATTTATCACCGGAGTGCGATCGCAAGTCCAAGAACTTAACGAGCTCACCATCACTACCGCTGTGACTACTGCCGAGGCGATCGCATCTGCTAGACACTCACCGCCCGATATTATTATCGCTCACATTCTAAAGCTCGTAGACCACTCAATTTTTAAAACATTTGGCCCAAATCAGAACGCTTATTCAATTGTCATAGAGCGAGCTCAGAGCGATGGCAGCAGGCACTGTCAGCAAGAAAGATACAGCCAGCTAGAGAAGATCCGCCTAGAGAAAACTGCGCGAGCTCTAGAGACGGGTGCAGATGCCTATATCTGGCTAGCATCCGAGAGCGCAGCTTGCGAAAATGAAATGTGCGAAAGTGAGATGGCGATCGCCGCAGGCGTCTCTTCTACTCATCACTCTTTGGCTACGAAGATAAAAGCGCAGACTCCTCAAACTAGACAGCGCAGCGCTTGGCACCTTCAGCTAGATCACTCTCGCCTCATCCAAGCCTATATCCAAAGCGGACTGCATAGAAATCAGCGCTATCGCAACCTTTCTAGAACTAACGACTGGCTTTCAGCAGTTGCCCTCAACGATTCATTGACGCAGATGAGCAACCGCCGAGCCTTTGACATCGCCCTACCCGATCAGATTCAAATAGCCCGCGCTAAAGAACAGCATTTGACTTTGATGGTGGTAGATATCGACCGCTTTAAGCAGGTAAATGACCGCTATGGTCACCTAGTAGGAGACGAGGTACTAAGATCTATGACTAGACGTCTGTCCGGTAACATGCGCTCCTACGATTCGGCCTTTCGCTACGGTGGGGAAGAGTTTGTCATCTTACTCAATGGCACAGATATCGGTGAGGGTAGTGAGATTGCCGATCGCATTCGGCAGTCTATTGCCGACAATCCTTTTCGGGTAAATACGAGTCACGATAGTCATCAGCTCATAACCATCGCCCTGACTGTCAGCATTGGCGTGGCTGCACTCAACCCTGAGGATGACGGTAGAGGACAGAGTCTGCTACATAGAGCGGATCAAAATCTGCTGAAGGCAAAAGCATCTGGGCGTAACCGAGTGATTAGTGAAGTTGGCATGTAACCTTAGTCGGCCAGGATCTAGATAGCATTGGTAAGAGCGCAATATGGCAACTTCTGCATTTCGCTTCAAGTTCTAGGCACTGGGGGTAACGGGCAACGGTGGGGGCCTACCCGATTCCGCTCGCTTCGACTTTGCTAGTCTCGACTCTGTTTGCTTCAATAATTTGCAGACAGCTTTCGACTGACGCTCGCTCAGACATCGCTGTGACCAGAGCGTTATAAGCATCCTTTTGCTTTTCTAACAGCGTTTGGGCCTGCAATAGCGCCCAGCGAATTTGAGTTTCGGTGGCGGCGGCGGTTCGCTGGGTCTGCTGCCACAAGAGCCTCAGCTTCATCTGATCGTCTTCACCACCTGCTGCGCTGCCATAGGTTTGAGTTTCAGCCGCGATTCCGGCCATCCATAAGATGCAATAGCGGTTGATTTGCTGGGCTGAGAGCGTGCCAGTCGCCAGCTCGGCTTCGATAGCGGCTGTATCTAAAACCACACCCCCTAGTCCGGGCATACCTGCTTTAGTCGCTTCCCAAGCGCTGAGGGTATAACTTTGTACCGGGATATCTAACAGGTGCGCGACCAAAAAATGCCCAGCTTCATGGTGAAGAATGCGCTGACGATATTCTGAGGACTGGCGAGAGACCAGATCAACTAGAAGGTTACCGCCTTTGCCCTGAGCGCCAAAGCGATCGATAGCAATCACACCCGCAATGCCTGAAAGCGCGATCGCGACTGCACCCGGTGAAATATTGATCAGTGGCCCTACCAAACTCAGCATGGTGAAGGCGAATACAGAGATCGCAAGCAGATTGAGCGTGGTAGGGTTCATTGCTGTAGAATTGCCAGCTATCTGACAGCTATCTATAGAACAATTCTAGACTCTCTTGGTTGCCGACGTACCGCCAATGCCAGGGTTCATAGGCTACCGACCCATTGTCCTTTGGAAAGGACAGCTCAAAGTTGTAAAAAGGGGCGTTGGCGACTAGCCACTTGTAGGCTGGCGTGGTTTCAAAGCTTTCTTCTAGGAAAGTAGCTGGCTGGCTCTCATCGACAAAATCAACCGCATAACCTGTGTGATGCTCGCTATATCCAGGCGGAGCGCTGACTTCAGCGCGGACGCTCGCACTTTCACCGCGCTCGGCTTTCAAATCAAAATAAAGATAGTTTTGATCCTCTATCGTTCTAAAACCGGAGATAACGCCTAGGTTTACACCGTCAGCCTTGGCCTCTGCTAGCATCGCCTCAATTTTTACCTTCGCCTCCGGCTGAAGCAGAATATTGCTATCGGGCGCTAGCGGTACTAATTGGCTGATGTCGGCCACGCTGTAGCGGCGATGATTCAGTAGCTGTTCGGGTTGAGCGCTATCGGCAGTTGGGCTATTTGTTGAGGCTTCAGCGGAGCTATCTGCTGAAGCGCTAGCCGTGGTGTCTACGGCATCGATAGCTGAACTGGCCGTAGGAACAGAGGTTTCGCCTGAGCGATCGGTCCCTCTACTTGAGAGCGCTGTATCACTATTCCCTCGCCAGCGCAGAACCGTATTTTTGGTATAGGCGATCGCACTGCCGATATAGAAGTTAGTACGTTCTTTCTGCCAAAGTCCAAGACCGCCTAGCCCCACCAGGCCCAAGAGCAGCAGCGAAAGCCAAATGCCTTTGCTAGAAGACTTTGATCGTAGATTGATGCTTTCAATCTCTGCTAGCGAAACTTCTGCTGATTCTCGACGAGCAACAGGAATTTCGTTAGAAGGCAGATCGGTAGGTGGCTTACTCACAGCAGCAGAATTAGGCTTGAGCGACGGGGTTTAGTGTATAGCAAATAGTGACGATTCAGCCATCGGTATGCACTGAGATAAGTTGATTAGCCAGGGATATCAGCTGTTTTAGCAACTTCAGCGACTTCAGTGGTCTCAGCTAATAGAGTCCAGTCCATATCCTCGTACTTCTCAAAGGGCTGATGAATCCAGGGGTTGTTCTGAAGGTAGTGGACAGCGTAGTCAGGCTCGATCACAGAGCAGTCTTTGTGCCAAAGCACGGCTGTGCGAATCTCATCTATGTAAAAACCATATTTGTGCTGTAGCCACGAGATGCTACGTTTCAGACTCTGACCAGAATCAACAAGATCATCGACTAGCAGAATATGTGAGCCGACGTTGGCAGTGGTCATGCTGAGGTCTTTAGAGAAAGTAATCGAGCCGCGAGTGCGGTTGCCTTCTCCACCATAAGAAGCGGTCGAGAGAATAGCTAGCGGACGATCAGAGATGCGGCACAGGATATCGCCGATTCGCAGACCGCCTTTGGCTAAACACACAATCTGATTAAACTGCCAGCCAGAGCGGTGTACCATCAGTGCCAGTTGTTCGATGCTGCGGTGGTAATCTGACCAGGTTACATAAAGATCGGTGGTCTGAGAGTCTAAAGCTTGAGAGTCTGAATCGTGAAAGTTCTGGGTTTGAAGGTCAGGGGCTTGAAGGTCGGGGGGCTGAAGACTTGAAGCTTGAAAGTTAGAGGGTTGGGAAGTGGGGGCTTGAAGGTCTGACATTGGATGAGGGGGCATCTTGCCTGCGAGTGCTGCCGGGCTTACACCACGGTTATTTATTTATACAGGGTTTATACAGGGTTTTCTTATGGCTAATTTAGAGCCACAGCCGCACGCCACGGTGAACTATCCGTCGCCCAAACTAACGCTACCAGTAAAGCTGGCTTATGGCGCGGGTGATATCGGCGCGGGGCTCACTTCTCAGTTTTTATCATTTTTTCTACTGATTTTTTTAACAGATGTGGTAGGAATGCGGCCTGTGGTGGCGGGTTCTGTGCTGGCAGTTGGCAAAGTTTGGGATGCGATTAACGATCCGCTGGTGGGATTGTTTAGCGATCGCATCAACACGCGCTGGGGCCGCCGCTATCCGTGGATGTTCTTGACCGCGATTCCTTTTGGGTTGTCCTACTGCTTTATCTGGATCGTACCGGGCTTTGAAAACGAATGGATGAGCTTTTGGTACTACGTTGCTATCACATCGGTCTTTCAGCTATTTTTCACCACCACCAATCTGCCATACAGTACGCTGACCGCTGAGATGACCCAGGACTACGACGAGCGCACCTCGCTGACTTCTTTTCGGCTGTCTTCTTCTATTGTCGGTGGTCTATCAATCTTGATTGCAGCAGGCGTGCTCTCTGAGGTAATCGAAGATGAAGGCCAAAGGTATATCGTGCTGGGAATCTTGGGCGGGGTGGTTTCGATTGTGACTTTGTACCTGTGCATTTTTGGCACTTACGGCTACATGGTCAAGAAGGCGACAGCGGCAGGGGTGTCGCTAGGCGATGTTGCCGAAGAAGAGCAAGAGTCCTTTGCTCAGCAGCTAAGGGTAGTGGTTCGCAATCGGCCTTTTTTGTTTGTAGTGGGGATCTATCTGTTTTCTTGGTTGGCGCTCCAGATTACGGCGGCGGTGATTCCGTTTTATGGCAAGTACTGGATGAATGTGGACGGCAGCCTGCTGGCGCTGATTGTGCAGGGGGCGGCGATCGCTATGATGTTTGTCTGTGCGGCGCTGAGCAAGCGAATTGGTAAGAAGAATCTGTATTTTTTAGGCTCAGGGATTTGGGTTCTAGTACAGGTGGCCCTGTTCTTTTTACAGCCGGGACAGACAGGGATTTTGTTTGGGCTGTGTGCGATCGCAGGCTTTGGTGTAGCGACGGCCTATGTGGTGCCGTGGTCTATTTTGCCGGATGTGATTGAGCTAGACGAGCTGAACACGGGGCGGCGACGCGAAGGCACGTTTTATGCTTTTATGACGCTGCTGCAAAAGATTGGACTGGCGCTAGGTATCTATCTAGTGGGCCTAGCGCTAGAAGTCTCCGGCTTTGATCAAAACCTGGATCAGCAGTCCGAGTCAGCGCTGACGGCGATTCGCTTCTTTGCGGGGCCAGTGCCGCTAGTACTTCTTATTTGTGGCATGGTACTGGTGTATTTCTATCCGCTAACAAGGGAAATGCACGCGGAAATCATGCTGAAGCTGGCAGAGCGAAAGCGGCTAGAGAAGGAAAGTATTTGATTCTGCGGCGGTTTGATTCTGAAAAAGAGCACACAGATGAACTCGCCATCCATGTGCTCTTGTCTGCTTTATATGATCTAGATACATGTGCTCTAGAGCTAGGGTGTATCAAAAGAGAATGATACGAGAATCAACCGCTAGCGTCACTTTCTAACTTTCTTTGGTTGAGTCATAGCCCTAGTTTATTCGGGTACGGCGGAAGGATAAACCATATCTGCAACAAATACGGGCTTGGTTTCGTACTCAGCTTCAATAGTTTTTTGTACAGAAAGATCCCACTGCAAATCGTAGTCCCTTTCAAAGTCGGCTGCGATGTAGGGACGCAGCACGCCAGTTGCGGTGACAATCTCATCTTCTTGAACTGTCGAGGCTAGCTCGCCAGGAATGACTAATAGATCGTCTCCACCAAACAGCTCATCTTCATCTAGGGTGAATAGACCAGATTCGAGAATATCTTCGACTTCGCCCTCTACGGCAATTCGCTTATCGTAATAGAACTCTGGATTTGCTGTGATATCACCTGGGTCAGGAGCCAGCGCAATTGATTGGGCAATAATAACGGGCTGGTCTTCGTACTCATTGTATAGATCAGCATCTAAGGTCAGGCCATATTCTGTAGAGACAGCCGTCATCGCAAAAGTCTCGACCTGTCCAGTGACCTGCACTTGAGTCTCACCGACATCAGGAACAACAAAAGGCTCTGAAGAAGCATTAATCACTAAGATGCCTTCTCCATTAAAGTAGTCATCGTCTGCCATCAAGAAAGCAGTCTCGTCGACGGTAGCTTCAACCTCACCCCGAATAGTCACCTCTTCACCTACGTAGCTGGCGGTGTCGTCAACTAGCTCTTCGCTGGTAACATTGGCTTCTTCAGCAGCGGTATCAGTAGTCTGAGGCGATCCACACGCTGGTAGCAAAAATAGAGAAGCTGCTGTCAATAGCTTGAAGGCAGTTGCCTGGCTGCTCGGTTTATTATTCACTGATCTAGTTCTCATATATTATCTCCTCAATTTATGTAATATTTCCCAACTCTACAATGTAAGCAGCTTCACCCCAGCATTAGTTCTCCCTTCCGGCCTAGCTGTTTGTATCTTAGGATACAAATTTCTGCCCAAAAGCAGGCAGACGTTTTGCTGCGGTAGCCTACGCTTACCTGCGTGACTCCATTGCTTACTCTTATATTTGACGCCGCGTTCTTATATGACCCTTTTCTCAAACTTAGAACTTAGCGGCACCCGGCTAAGGCACCGCCAAGGCAGCGTGTTTGACAGCGCTACCTTGATCGCTGGGACGACAGTTGGAGCCGGTATTTTGGCATTGCCGCTGGTGACGACACCCGCAGGATTGCTGCCTTCGACGGTTTTGATGCTGCTGTCGTGGCTGTATATGCTGATCTCTGGTCTGCTAATTGCAGAAGTAAATCTACGGGTAATGCAGCGAATAGGGCGATCGCAGGTAGGTCTATTGGCGACCATCCAAAACAGCCTGGGTCGGCGCGGTGCGATCGCCTCTGGAGCTGTCTATATCTTTATTCACTACGCACTACTCGTAGCCTATGTCTCTAGAGGTGGCAGTATCCTTACCGCTGCGCTAAAAAACTCATCCCTATCCTTTTCAATTCCTGCTCTTTCGACTGCCTGGATGGGTCATCTTATTTTCGTCCTGGTTTTTGGTGGCATTCTCTTTTGGGGAAGTGAGCGTTTCGTTAGTGGATTGAACAATATATTGGTGGCGGTTGTCGTGGCTGCTTTTGTACGGCTGCTGTGGCTGACTTTAGAGAAAGTCGAGGTCTCGCGCTGGGCTAATCAGCACTGGGAGGCAGCGGGCGCTATTATTCCGGTGATGTTTGTTGCTTTTGTATATCAGAATGTGGTGCCGATTGTCACTCATCAGCTAGAAGGAGACAAGCAGCGGGTGCGACGGGCAATTGTCTTAGGCTCTTTGGTACCGCTGGTGATGTTTGTCGTCTGGAATGCAGTGATTTTGGGTAGTGTGGACTGGCGAGGCGGCTGGCTCGACGGGCTAGAGCCGACTGAATTGCTAAGAGGCGGCTTGGGTCGACCTGAGATACAGACGGCAGCGTCAGTATTTTCTGAATTTGCGATCGCGACTTCTTTTATTGGGTTTGCGCTAGGTCTATTCAGCGTGTTTGAAGATGTTTTTAGAGACTTCAGGCCCAGCAATCTTATCTTGAGAAAAGTGCTATTTTATGCTCTGATTTTGTTGCCACCGCTAGCGCTATCGGCGCTTAATCCCAATATCTTCTTGAGCGCAGTGAGCTGGGCAGGGGCTTTTGGCAATTCCATCTTGTTCGGGATAGTACCAGCGCTAATGATGTGGAAACTTCAGGATAGAAAATTTCAGGATAATAGGCCAGAGGCTAACTTGAGCAATCGGCAGAATGAGACAATGGGTGAAAGAGCAGGTGAGCAGTTAGACGAGAATTCCACCGAGAAGTTAGGCAGAAATTCAGTGGTCGCATCTTTGCTCTTCTACGGCAATCGAGTTTTACTCAGTGTGATGATAGGGGTTGCTTTCCTCGTAATTATCCAAAATGCTGTAATGAAGCTAGGTCTGTGGCAGCACTGACGCCGTTGAATCTATGTCATTGAGGTTAGGCAGTCTATCTCCTTTGTTAGAAGCTTTTTGTTTAGCCACACCCCTATGCTGTCTAGAGAAATAAAATTAGGAAAAAATAAGGAGACTACATCTTTATGTTTAAAGCGACCACTCGCGCTGTAACAGCATTTGTTCGTCAGCTAAAGCAGCTTCAGATCGGCCAGCGGCTACAGAGCTTTGTTGCGATCGCCTTCGTTGGCATGTTTTTACTGACCACTAGCATAGACAGCTCTAGCCTCAGTGGCAGCACCAAAGCTATGCTCAATGACATGATCACCCGTGGTGAAGCGGACGGACGCCCGGTTACCACCGCTCAGTGGAGAGCCGAGAACAAGCAGCTAAAAGGCAACCCTGGAGAGCGGATAGAACGCATTGCAGAAGAAACCGGAGACGCTGTTGAAAACATGGCTGAGATCTACCCTGGCAATGCCAAGAGCGTTTTGCCTGGAATGTCTAACGATTCTCTAGAGCGAGACGACTAGTCTAATTGGTTCGAGTGATTGTGGAGAAAATTATTGGCTAAGTTTCCTTTTTCATTGTTAGGCATTGTTAGGCGGATAATCTGCTAAAGATGATCTATTAGAGTCAATAGATAGAGCCAATAAAACTAGTCAAAAGCCCCGGTCGCGATAAGACGATCGGGGCTTTGATTATGAATAGCTCAGTTTATGGATAGAGCAAGCACTAATAGCTGGACTACGGATGGACAGAAGCATCTATTAGAACCGCTATTCCACCGTGATCTCAATCTTCTTTGAAAGTACCGGATTGTCATGCGGTATATGAGTATAGTTACCCAGCAGCAGCTGAAGCGTATGTTCACCAGCGGGTAGCTCGATAGTGGCTTCTGTCTGGCCGCCGCCAAAGTGCCTGATCTGAGCTGTCGCCGGCAGCGGGTCTTCTAAACTAGGCAGCTCGTCTACGTCGATCAGTAGGTGGTGGTGCCCAGTGCCTGGTTTATCCACGCCAGCCGGAGCAATGCCCATTCCAGCTAGGCCGAACTTAACCGTGAATTCTGGGGAGACTGTTTGACCGTCGGTAGGAGAAATGATGTAGGCTTTTGTCTCCGTAGACGCATGAGAGGGCGCGGCGATCGCGCTAGGCACAGCCCCTCCTATGAGCAACATGCCCACAGTCAATAGAAGACAAGATACAGACCCTATCCAATCGCCTATTCGCTGACTCCTTAGATGGAGCAGAGCAGGCACCGCAGAAATCATATTGAAACCTCTTGACAAGACACGCTGTCGACTATTGTACCGTCTGATACAGCGCTGAGGTGGCTAGTATTGTGATCGACAGCTAGCAGCTCTATACCTAGCTCTATACCTAAAAGTATCTTCAGATGTACGTGTTTAGCGTCGACATACGAGAAAGCAGAACATGCGCTAAACGACTACCTTTAGGTAAAGGCATCTCTATTCGACTGCTGCGCGCGTGTCTAAGTCTCTAAGATAGTAGAGGGCAAAGCAGGCGGCTAGCATCGGCCAAGCAGCATAGAATAAAATATTGGCAGATTCAAACGGCGCTAGATATTTCGGAAAAGAGATTAGCGTAGAAGCGGTATGCATCAACAGCACGAGACCGTAAGTAATTCGCTTTTGAAAGCCAATCAGAAAGCCAAGCATAATTAATAGCTGAACCGCGCCTAATGCATACGATGCCAGCGCGCCAACTCCGCTGATTCCATAGAAAGATTCAAAGACAGCAGCAACGTGCTCTGGTCTGGCAAATTTATCAATTACCCAGATAAACATCGCGATAAAGATACTAATCCGAGTCAGTAGCAACACTAGTGAGACTCGCCGGGTGATCGGTGTGCTAACGACAGTGGGGCCATCTACGTTCATTTCTACCATGATAATTTCCCTATAGCTGGTGCGTTTTTGCTGTGATTTATTTTGGTGCGATCGCCCGATCAAAAGATGAGAGCCTTCTAAGAAGCCCCTAAAAAACTACTGATGGTCGGCGAATGCGATCGCCGTTAGAGATGCCGTATAATTTGCCTACTCAAGCCACATAATGATTCTTCAGCGGGCTAGCTATGTTTCACGACCTACTGACCGTTCAAAACCAAGCGCTAGTCCTACGCTTCTACAAAGCTTTTGACGATCGCCATCTGCAAACTGGCCTGTCTCTACTGTCGCCAGATTTAGTCGCGCATATGGCTGGTGTAGAAGCACCGCTCACACAGGCTGGATTTGCTGCGCTCGGCACAGAGGTATACAACGCTTTCCCAGACGGTCGCCATCATTTCAGCCAGACCGTTGCCCGTAAAGACAAGGTCACCACCTGTGGCATTTTCACTGGAACTCACCTCGGCAACTTTAAAGGAATTCCGGCTACCGGCAAGCAGATCAGCTTTAGCGTTATGCATATCGATCGCGTCAGCCACAGCAAAATTGTTGAACACTGGGGACTCGGCGATAGTCTTTCGATGCTGCAACAGCTCGGCATCAAGGTCGTCCCCGGCCCGAACGTTTTGATGAAAATGGGCCTAAAAGCTGGGAAAAACCTCACGGGCGGCACATTCGAGCGGCTGCGCTCTATCACCCAACCCGATCACTACCCTCAGCTTCCTGGGTATTAGACTGCTCATTATAATAGGAAGATGGACAGAAGAGTAGGAGATGTTTCTTGGACTAAAATATGTTCAAAGTTCTGCAAGCTAACAGACTGACGCTACGCGAGGTAAAAGACAAGTTTCAGCTTCGGCTAGAAAACAGTTCTGACTTTTTTACAGAATGGCAGGATGCTTCCTGCGAGATAGATGAGCATGGCAAAGAGACCTTAGATCAAGCTCAAGCTGGTTTTCTGTATCTAACCGAATATCCTGTGCAGGAAGCTTTAGTCAAGATGGTAGTTATTTCACCTGTGTTGTCAGTCGCTGGCTTTTATCAGCAGCCGTTTCGCACGTTCGCAGAGAAAGCCATGAGTATAGCGGTAGAAGCTGAGGAAGAAACCATCCGGGGTCGAATCGATGTTTTAGTCGTCGATGGCAGCTTATGGGTATCTGTCATTGAGGCAAAAGGCTCGCAGTTTAGCTTAAATATAGGGTTACCACAAACGCTTGCTTATATGGCGAGCAGTCAGCAGCAGGAACGCCCCTACTTTGGCTTGATCACCAATGGAACGGAGTTTGTCTTCGTCAAGCTTCAGGCGGATACTGGCCTGTATGCTCTATCTAAAACGTATTCTCTGAACAATCCAGGAAACGACTTGTATGAGATTGTTGGCGTTCTTAAGAAGCTTAGTACGCTATGAATCAAGTGCCTCCTCAACTAGTCCATATTTCCTGAGCTGATCAGCTAAACCCCTGCTAAATTCCTGTGCCTACAGGCACTTTATCGCGCTGAGGGTGAACGCTAGTGCCAGCCTGTATCGCTGTATGCAGGCGATTGAGGGCGCTGATGTATGCATAGGCAGAGGCGACGACGATATCTGTATTCGCTGCGTGACCAGAGTAGATTCTTTCACCGTGGCGCAGGCGGATGGTGACTTCGCCCATGGCATCAATACCAGCGGTGACTGATTGAACAGAATATTCGATTAGATCGTTAGGAATATCTACGATTCGGTTAATAGCTCGATAGATAGCGTCTACTGGGCCCGTACCAATAGAGGCATCGGTCAGCTCTTGGCCGTCGGGGGTGCGAATGGTGATGGTGGCTGTGGGCTGGGCATTGCTGCCACAAGAAACCTGAATCAGCTCGGCTTTGAAGTGCTCCGCGACTTGCAGGGTTTCGTCATTAACAATGGCTTCTAGATCGCGATCGCTAATCTCTTTTTTCTTATCGGCAATATCTTTAAACCGCAAAAATGCTCTGTTTAAATCCTGATCGCCGAGGTCATATCCCAATTCTTTTAAACGGGTGCGAAACGCATTGCGGCCCGAATGCTTGCCCAAGACAATTTGATTGTCATTGAGGCCGATCAGCTGGGCGTCCATAATCTCGTAGGTCAGACGGTTTTTCAGCACGCCGTCTTGATGAATGCCCGATTCGTGAGCAAAGGCATTGGCACCGACAATGGCCTTATTGGGCTGCACTAGCATGCCCGTAACATTAGAAACTAGGCGAGAAGACTTGTAGAGTTCTGGAGTCTTGATATTGGTGAGTGGTGCTTCGGAGTCTGTCGGTAAACCAAAGAACGGATTAAAATACTGCCGCCGCACGTGCAAAGCCATGACTAGCTCTTCTAAGGCAGCATTGCCAGCGCGTTCTCCAATTCCGTTGATGGTGCATTCTAACTGACGCGCACCTGCTTTGACCGCTTCTAGAAAGTTAGCAACAGCCAGCCCTAGATCATTATGGCCATGAACTGAGATGACTGCTCGAGCGATACTGGGGACGTTTTGCTTGATACCGCGAATCAGATTGCCAAATTCACCCGGCGTCAGATAGCCGACGGTATCTGGAATATTTAACGTGGTTGCACCAGAGCGGATCGCCTGCTCCAAAACTTCGTATAGAAATTCGGGCTCACTGCGACCGGCATCTTCTGGGGAAAATTCCACGTCGTCAGTAAAGCTGCTGGCCAAGCCCACCATCTCTTCAGTGATCGCCAGTACTTCCGAGCGAGACTTTTTGAGCTTGTACTTCATATGGATATCTGAAGTCGCAATAAAGGTGTGGATCCGACCTTTATCAGCAGGAGCCACTGCCTTGGCAGCCGCTTCGATATCTCTTTTAGTCGCCCTAGCTAAGCCGCAAATAGTCGGACCATCTGGCGTACCGATTTCGCTGGCGATCGCACGGACTGCTTCAAAGTCGCCAGGGCTAGCAAATGGAAATCCAGCTTCGATAATGTCCACATTCAGCCTGGCTAGCTGCCGGGCAACTGCCAGCTTTTCGGCTACGTTCATCGTGGCCCCAGGTGACTGCTCACCATCGCGCAGCGTGGTATCAAAAATCAGCACTCTATCCAATGCTGGCTTACCCAGTTCTGGTTTACCTCGTTCTGGCTGGGCCTGTCGCGGCTGAGCAGATTCTGGCCCGGAAGCCAGTCGATTAGAAGTTGGTTGAGAAGAGGATGTGCTGGCTGGGCTGAGCTGGGTCATTGCAAAGGGTTTTCGGTTTCGAAAATGGCGCTTCAACGTTAGCTTTCTATTTTAGAAGGCACTGTTCCAATCGGGGCAATAGATTTGGAAACAGACGCATAGATAATCCTTTGCAATGATCTTAGGCTTGCTGTGTGACGTTGGTTACCCGGTTGAGGTAGGGCTTGCTCTGCCGCTCTATCAGGCAGCTTGAGGAAACGCTATTTCGTCAAACCCGTGGTAGAAGGGACGCATTCGAGCAGCCAGCAGGTCACGCAGCTTAGGAATATCATTACTGCTATAGACTCTAAACTCACGCTGAACGTTTGTTGCTTCAGATCGCACTGCCTGGTTAATAACTAGCGAACCTTTGATATCAGATTCCGAACGATGAAAAGTACCGGGTGGAATGCGGAGGATATGACGGTTGGCATCTAGGCGCACCACATGATAAGGGTGAGCCCACTCGAAGTTGATCAGGTGAAAGGTACGCCCGCCCGAAAGCGCCAGTAGATTGTCTTCTTGGTAAGAATGGAGATAGAACTGCCAGGCGTTATTCGTATCGTTGTTTGGGCTGATGGCAGGGCCCTCGTGGTACACCAGATCTCTCGCGTTGGAGGTAGGAACGGTGATATCAAAAAACTGAACGCTAGGTGTGTCTCTGAACTTTTTAAAGTCGAGTAGCTGGAACATGACGAGGAAGAGCCCTTTAAATCGGAGCGTGTGGTTGAACTACTTTGATTACTTTGCCCACTTTCTCTAGTACAACTTTCTCTAGTACATTGGTAGTCGCTAGAATGCGATCGCCCCTAGGGATAGCTGGCCTGGAGATAGCTGGCCTGATGGCTTACAGCTTGTTCTTGCAAGCTGGCTTCACCTTAGCCTCAGCTTCATAGAGGAATCAAACCGTCTGATGACGCACATCTATGCGGAAAGCGAATAGATAACGGGTATGAACATCTTTCAGATAGAGGTGCTGGCGGCGATAGTAACGCACGGAACCTTCTCGGACGCGGCCATGCATTTGGAGATATCACAGTCTGCAGTCAGCCGGGCGATCGCATCTCTAGAAGCTGAGCTGGGCGTGCCGCTATTCATCCGGGGGCGTTCGGGCGCTAGGCTAACGCCTGTAGGCGAACGGGTAATAGTCCATGCCCATCAGATGCTAGATATCAGAGAACTGATAGATTACGAAGTCAATCTAGAAAAAGGGCTGTACAAATCGCGGTTGCGAATCTCTTCTTTTCGCAGTGCGGCTACTCACCTATTGCCAGCGAATATTGCTCGCTTTAGGAATCGATTTCCCTATGTAGAAGTTGTTCTTGTTGAGCTAGACCCTGCTGGAGTAGAACAGTCTTTGAGAGAAGGGCAAACCGATATCGGCCTAATCTCCCTGCCCCGATCGGAAGAATTTCGGACGGTTGAAATCACCCGAGATGAGTACGTAGTGCTATTACCAAAGAGTGAGCCGCCCCCACCCAAGGATTTAAGCTGGGAAGCGCTATCTGCGTATTCTTTTATTTTGTTTAACTACGCTGAATGTACCAGCGCGGTCAGAGAGCACTGGGAGAAGTGGGGACAGTCTTTTGAGGTGGCGTATGTGATCAAGGAAGATTCTACGATCGTCAGTATGGTAGCGCAGGGGCTAGGGGCAGCGATTTTGCCTCGGCTGGCGGCCATGCCAATTCCAGATGATGTGTATGTGCGATCGCTACCAGTTCGGCTAGATCGAGTCATTGGCGCAGCGACACTGGCTAGCACCCCACCTGCCCCGGCGGTCAAGATGTTTTTGGACTTGCTCGGTAGCTAGAAGCAAAGTCTGATTACAAACGCTCTTATTGTCGCAGTCTCTAATGCTATCCTCTATCTGCATTTATCTACGCCAGCTCAGCTTGAGATTGAGCCAGAAGTTCCAAAGGGTGACGAGGGCGATCGCGCTCACCTTGGCAACGTACTCATCCGCCGTATGCGTCCATTTCCCAACCGCTACTTGACTCACCAGAGCCGGAATCTGTTGCACAAACGGCAGTAGCAAAATTCCCTCAATCAAAAGATATTGCAGTGCAGCGCCGATCAAACAGACAGAGTGAAATTTTAAAAATCGTTGAAACCTAGCTGGCCAGCCCTTTTGCTGCTGGGCGATATCGGCAAATGTCCAGGCATCATTCCAGAAGAAGTTGTTGATGATGGCGGCTTCGATAGAGAAAAGGATACTGGGCGATCGCGCTAATCCAATCTCAGTTCGCAATAGATGAAAGACAATAAGGTCAACAAACACGCCGCTGAACCCAACAATGCCAAACCGCAAAAATCGAGCGAATGGTAACTGTTGTAATTTTCTTAGATAGCGAACTTTGGTGCTCATGAACCCAGCTCAATCGTAGGAACGGTTACGACCAGCGTTCCCAATGCAGCAGGCTGAGAGACTGAAGCCAAAATCATCGCGCCGAAACACCAATACTGAGATGCGATCGCAACTCGCATTCGTCATTCGCCAGTATTAAGCGCCAGTCTTTAGCTACGCCCCTGTGGTAGTGGTCTGAGACTGAATAGAAGTCCATTCCAGTAGAAAACTAAAACTAACCTAAGCGATAGCCAAAGCCGCGTACGGTTTTTAGATATTTGGGCTGGCTAGGATTTTCTTCTAGCTTTTCGCGCAGCCAGCGAATATGGACGTCTACTGTCTTGTTATCACCCATAAAATCGTAACCCCAGACCTGATCGATAATCTGGTTGCGCGACCAAACGCGCTTGGGCTGACTGAGCAGTAATTCTAGAATTTTAAATTCTTTGGGAGAAAGGCTGACTTCGGTGCTGCCTAGAAAGACGCGGCATTCATCGGTATGCAGGGCAATCTCGGCAAAGCGGAGGATGGATTTTTCGTCGTCGGGTTTGGCCTGTGACTGGCAGCGTCTTAGCAACGCCCGACAGCGGGCGATCAGTTCACGGATGCCAAAGGGCTTGGTGAGATAGTCGTCTGCACCGACTTCGAGACCGAGGACGCGGTCGGTCTCGGTGCCTTTGGCGCTGAGGATGAGGATGGGAATGTCGATGCCTTGATGCCGAACCAAACGGCAAAGGTCGAGCCCGTTCATGCCAGGAAGCATCAGGTCTAGAATAATCAGGTTGATGTCTGAGATAGCCTGCTGAGTTTTTTCTGCTCCGCCTCGCTCTAGGCCCCCTAGAATCATTTCTAACGCGCGTTGGCCGTTATCGGCTACGCAGACTTCAAACCCTTCATCAGCCAGGGATAGCGCCACTGTCTCGCGGATTAGCTCTTCATCCTCGACGAGTAAAACTTTGCCCAAACCGATCCGAACATCCGTTTGAAGCTGGGGCGAGGTCAACGCAACCATTGAGTATGTCCTATGTATATTTACGGCTAGAGACTATAGGCAAATCTTACCAGGTCTGCATGGCAATTTTGACAGCGCTTTTCTGACTTTTTCTGTGAAGATTTCGTTTGTATTTTCCAATACAAATGTCAATTGCTATACAGCTACAAAGTTCACTAGCTTGCCAGGTACAACAATCACTTTCTTGATCTCTTTACCTGCTAGGTAGCGCTGAGCAATCTCCGACTCACGAGCATAGTTTTCTAAGGCAGCTTTGTCGGCGCTAGCGGGCACTTGCAGGGTTCCTCTGGTTTTACCCATTATCTGAATAACTAGCGTAATTTCATCAGCGACTAATGCTGACGATTCGACTTTTGGCCAGGGCTGTTGATGAACAGAATCAGTAGAGCCTAAACCTATTGTCAGAGCAGACCACAGCTCGTCGGCAATATGCGGTGCAAACGGCGCAATTAGCTTCACTAAGGTGCAGATAGCTTCAGCGAAGACGGGGGTGGCTTTGTCCTGGGTATCGTTGATGGCGTTGCTGAGTTTCATCAGCTCAGAGACTGCCGTATTGAACTGATAGTCGCCTTCAATATCTTCGGTGATTTCTTTGATGGCGGTGTGGGTAGCGCGGCGAAGCGTTTTTTCGGCCTTGCTGAGCGCGCTCTGATCGATCTTGTCGCTGGTGCCCACTAGGCTAGCGGCGCTGTCAGACTGGGCAAATTCAGTTACGGCTCGCCAGACCCGATTGAGAAAGCGATACTGACCTTCCACATCGGCATCATCCCATTCAAGGTCTTTCTCAGGCGGCGCTTTGAACAGAATGAACATACGGGCAGTGTCTGCACCGTACTTTTCTAGAACAGAAATCGGAGAGATGCCGTTGAATTTGGATTTTGACATCTTCTCGAAAGAGACTTTGAGCGGTTCGCCCGTCTCTGGATCGACAGGGTTGTTCAAGTCGGCAATGTTCTCAGGAACGATAAATTGACCATCGGAAGTTTTGTAGGTGATTGCTTGAACCATGCCCTGAGTCAGCAGGCGCTGAAAGGGTTCGTCGAAATTGAGTAGGCCGCGATCGCGCAATACCTTAGTAAAAAAGCGAGAATACAACAAATGCAAAATCGCATGTTCAATTCCGCCCACGTACTGATCAACCGGCAGCCACTTGTTCACCCGATCTTTCGAGAAAACAGCCGCTTTATTATTGGCATCGGCATAGCGCAAGAAGTACCAAGACGAATCCAAGAAAGTATCCATCGTATCGGTTTCACGTTTAGCATCTGTTCCACAGCTAGGGCAGGCCACGTTCACCCAGTCGTCAAACTTAGCCAAAGAAGGCACGCTTTGACCCGTCAGTTCTACGTTTTCGGGTAGCTTGACGGGTAGGTCTGACTCAGGAACGGGAACGGTACCACACGCCGGACAGTGAATCACGGGAATCGGCGCACCCCAGTAGCGCTGCCGAGACACTAGCCAGTCGCGTAGGCGATAGTTAGTGGTGCCCTTGCCGAGTGATTCTTTTTGTAGGTGCGCGATCGCCACGCCCACACTTTTCTTTTTTCCTTTGCCCGCAGGCACCCCGTCTAGCGGCCCAGAATTCACCATCACGCCATCGTGCGGATAGGCTTCGCTCATCGTCGCGCCGTCAAAAGTTTCTCCTTCCGGCTGCACAACTACCTTGATCGGCAAGTCAAACTTACGGGCAAACTCAAAGTCTCTTTGGTCATGGGCAGGCACCGCCATAATTGCGCCCGTACCGTAGTCCATCATCACGTAATCAGCCGTCCAAATCGGAATCTCTTCGCTGTTAACCGGATTAGTCGCCGTGCTGCCCGTCCAGACGCCCGTTTTTTCTCTGCCTTCGTCCGTACGATCAATGGTGCTAAGTGCCGCTGCTGCCGCTTGATAGGCTTGTACGGCTTCGGCTTGCTTAGGCGTTGTGAGCTTTTCCATCAGCGGATGCTCAGGAGAAACCACCATAAACGTTGCGCCCCAGAGCGTATCGGGGCGAGTGGTGTAGATTTCTAGCTCGCCTGCACTGGTTTGAAAAGTGACCTGTGCCCCTTTGGATTTACCAATCCAGTTGGCCTGCATCGTTTTTACACGCTCGGGCCAGCCGGGAAGCTTGTCTAAATCGTTCAGGAGCTGATCGGCGTAGTCAGTAATTTTAAAGAACCACTGCTTTAGCAATTTGCGCTCGACTTTTGCCCCCGAGCGCCAGGAACGCCCTTCGCTGTCTACTTGCTCGTTCGCTAGAACAGTTTGATCAATTGGATCCCAGTTCACCGCCGCTTCTTTTTGGTAGGCTAGGCCCGCCTCAAAAAACTGCAAGAAAATCCACTGAGTCCAGCGGTAGTAATTGGGTAGGCAGGTGGTGACTTCGCGATTCCAGTCGTAGGAGAGGCCCAATGCTTTGAGCTGATCTCGCATCTGAGCAATGTTTTTGAGCGTCCAGTCAGCTGGGGGAACGCCGCGTTTGATCGCTGCGTTTTCGGCAGGTAGGCCAAAGGCATCCCAGCCCATCGGATGTAAGACGTTGTAGCCCTGCATGCGGCGAATGCGGGCAATTACATCGGTGATGGTGTAGTTACGCACATGGCCCATGTGCAAGTCACCCGATGGGTAGGGGAACATCGAAAGAGCGTAGAACTTTTTAGCGCCTGGGCTGAGATCCTCGGGCGTCTTGTTCAGATTGTTGTTGGCCCAGTACTGCTGCCATTTTGCTTCTATCTCTGCTGGGCTATATCGCACTTCCACGCCGCTACGGTTCCTTTTTTGTTCACTTGCTTAAGGTTGTATTTTAGAGGGTGAAGTGAATTTGAGGGCGTTTTGTGACTTTAGAATCTAATGAAATCTGATATTTCTGATTCCGATAGTTCTAACCCTGAGGCTGACCTTTCTGTCTTTGTCTATGGCACGCTGAAACCGGGAGGTCGCTTTCATGTTCGTTTTTGCGGCATGTATCTAACGGAGGCGATTCCGGCGATGGTGAAGGGGCGGCTATATAATTTTCCGCGTTTAGGCTATCCGGCAATGACAGTCGGCGATGACTGGGTGAAGGGCGCTCTGCTTAGATTTGCTCAGTCCCCTGAAATCTGCGCCGATATCCTCCAAGGTCTAGATAAACTAGAAGGCTATTCTCCTAAACGAGGTGATATTGAGAATGAGTACTTGCGCTGTGAGATGACAGTTTTTGACCGAGCGCAGCAGCCTTTGCAAATGGCTTGGGGCTATGTGATGTCTGAAGACGAGGTGCGATCGCGCGGCGGCATCTATCTACCTGACGGCATTTGGGCGTAATCAGCAGCTCGAACTGCGCGTCGCGTGGCTCATCAGCTAGCGAAATATCATCTTGAGGAAAAACACATGAGCGATCGACTAGATAGAATTGAGGCCATTTTAGAGAGCACGGCTGAGCGGCTTGACCGGATTACAGAGCATCAGGATAGAAACACCAACGATATCGACACGCTGGTAGGCGCGGTGAGCACTAATGAAGTTGGTATTCGAGAACTGACAACCAATATTGATCGACTCACTGCTAACGTTGATCGGCTAGCGAGCAGTTCAGCCGGAAGCAATCAGCGCTTTGACCTATTGCGCCAGGAGGCGATCGCAGACCGCAGAGAAGCTAGTCAGCGCTTTGACGATGCCGTTGACCAGATCAATGCAGATCGCGCCAATAATCGGGAAAGTTTCAACGCACTGATCTCACAGATGAATCGCGATCGCGCTGCTCAGCAAGAAATACTGCAAGGCTTGCTATTAGAACTCACAAGAGCAAATCGGTGAATCGAAGCTCTAGAAAGGGGGAGCGCGTAGCTGACTGATTTGGTTGATTGGGCTCGAAGGGCGATCACACTCTACACAACTATTTTGCCTGCTGTATGAAACGCGATCGCCCTCACTCATCTAGCTAAGCCTAAAGCTGTTTTCTCAGCAAACTCATCGCCTCCCCTTGCGTAGGCGTGATCACCAGCGCGTCTTCAATCGTCAGCACCGGACTCCATAGAATCGTTTCGGTGTAGTGCAGTGCGTGCAATAGGTGAATGGTTTGGCGGATGGCGTCGGGTTTGCCCAGCAAGATATGACGGATAGATTCGCCGGGAGCGTTGCCTGACGGTGTTAGGTGCGGGAGCGGTGAGGTTTGCAGGTTTGAGCGCTGGGCAGGAGGGCACAGATCGCGTATAGGATCGCCGATAGAAGGGCAATCACACAAGAAAGATGTGGGTTTCACGGGGTTTTTCTCCGGTATGTTTAGGGGTTGCTCAGGATGATGATCAAGCTGAGCGGTGGAAGAAAGACCCGCGAAAAACTCAAGCCACCCCAACTTGCTAAAGGTCAGGGTGGCTGTGGCATGATTATGCACAACCTCCATCGCTGGTTAGATCAGTCTTTGGGGGCTAGCTGGCGATGATCTGTTGGTGCAGTCATCGTCAGCGACTTAAATTTTTCGGGGCGGTTTGGCCACTAGATACGCAGATGCCTTCTTTAGCTAAAGTCAGCAAACGTAGCTAGTACCGTAAGACTCACCCTATCGCCTTTGTTTTTCGCCTGTCAATTATTTGACAGAGAATCCTCATAAATACACTTAGCTCAGAATCCGCTTAGTCCTAGGTGAATTCAGCTTAGAGTCTCTAGATCGACGCCCAATTCTCTTAGCTTTGCAGCAAGTGCTTCAGCCTTTTGTCGTTCTGCTTCAGTTTTTTGACGCTCTACCATTACCTGTTCAGCGCTCCACAGCAGCAGGCTGTCAGAGTCATCCCACCAGCGCAGCCAATGAGTTGTTTTACCTAGGCGCTCTCCTTTCCATATCCCTAAATTGAGCTGTAATTCTGGTATCCAAAATCGGCCATTCGCATTAGCGGTCTGTAGGACGTATTGACCGTTCTCAAGGCGGCGAACCTGCAAACTAGGCTCGTAGGGATTGTAGGTGACGTAAGTAGGCACCTGTAGAATCTGCTCATAAAAATAGAGCTTGCCATAGGGCGGCATTGACCTAATGGAAAGTTCACCACAGTCGTCAGCAGACAGAAATTCCATCACAACCGCTACCGGATCGCCTTCGGTATGTGGCGTATAGCTACGGCGAATAACGTCTTCTCGAATCGGTAGAACGTATGGAACGTAGAACCAATCGGGAGCCTTAACCACAGTGCGTTTGTCGATGTTGGCGACGAGGCCAAAGTTTGAGCCAATTAGCATCTCTGATTGGATAAGGCCATTCTCGCCGAGGGCATCAGTGAGAGCGGCGGCGAGTGGCGGCTGTTGAATATTTTCCACAGGGTCATCTGGCAGAACAAAATCGTCTGGAAGCGGTTCCCAAGTAACGACAGGCTGTTTCAAAGTGGCGGTAGGCTTTGTCGTTTGACGTTCGCTTGAAAGCACCATAGCGCTGACATCAAGTGTATGAGTAGGTCAACAATAGCACTTTCGTCTGAACGGTCATCTGGTTGACTCTTATCCGATTTTTGGCTACTCAGCTCTGATACGCAAAATCAAACTGAGCATTAAGCATTAATTTCCCCTTCCATAAAGTTCTCTTAACGACATAGAACTAACCCGTAGCAAATACTGAGGGAGTCAGTGAAGAACCCGTTCAACAGTAGGTATATCTATGCTGCGCGTTAACCCTTATCTACAACAGCCTTCTAGTGATGGAATGTACATCACTTGGTTCACCGAAGAGAATATTTCTGGTGAATTATCGATTACAGGACCAGGCTTGGACAGCCCTTTAACCTTTGTTACTAGCCCTACCTTTGAACCGATACTCGGTTATACAGATGCCGAGCTAAACCAAGAGATCGAAGGCTTAGAACCAGGCTCGTGGCTGCTTGGCAACGAGAACTACAAGCACACTGTAGACGTCACCGAACTTGCGCCGGACAGTACCTATGAGTATTCAGTGTCGGTTGGAGAAACCACTTTTGAATCCAGCTTTGAGACAGCCCCCACCGCTGAAGACTGGGACACAATTCGCTTTGTTGTACTCTCAGACAGTGAGACTGAACCTAGAGGCCGGGTCAATCGTCGTGACTGGCAGCAGGGAGCTTTAGACGAAGACTCTTTGTCCCGCCCAGGTGTAGAAGATAGCCTATGGGCAGAGACAATTGGCGTGAGCGGCGATCGCATTAACTATCCCCTAACGGAAAACGTTGGCTACAGAAACAATCTGGAGATCATCAACAGCCGAGATCCAGACTTCATGGTGATGCCAGGAGATTTGGTTCAAGGGGGAGGCTATCAACCGGGCTGGGATGAATTTTTTCGTCATAATGCTGGCGAATTTGATAGTGGCTTATCTGAGTACCCACTCCTACCCGCTTTAGGCAACTGGGAAAACTTTGGCGCACTCAACGGAGGCTATGGCGTTGACGAAGACGGGCGATATGGTCCCTTGTTTGGCCGCGAAAAGTATCATGTGTACTTTGATGCCCCAGCCAATGGCACCCTCGAACATCAAGATAACTACTATCGTACTGACTACGGCCCGGTCACGATTCTGACGCTAGACAGCTCGAACGGCGAACCAGATGACAGCCGCGACAACTATGACGGAGAAGGACAACCCCCCCAAGTTAGTGGTCGTGAGTACACAGGGCCTGGCACCGATACCCAAGAGAACGTCACCCGCGAACAGTACGAAGCGGCAGGCGGAACTGATCTTGCAGATTTTAACCCTGGTAGTCCGCAGTGGAATTGGGCGATCGCACAGCTAGAATCAGCCCGTGCAGAGGGCCAATATATTTTTGCACAGTTCCACCACGCACCTTACTCTAGCGGTACCCACGGCCTACCGATGAATCACGAAGATTCTTCTGGACAGGGCGGAACGCCGATGCGCCAGTATCAAACCCTGTTTGAGGAATACGGTGTAGTGGCAGTTTTCTCTGGGCACAGCGAAATGTTCGAGCGTAGCTTTGTCGATGAAGATAATGACGGAGAAGGGGTCTACTACTACGATGTGGGTGTTGCTGGAGATGGTATGCGTGGAGAGCGCACGGATGAGGATGGAAATCTCCTTGGCTACAACTCGTTCAGCCAGTGGACTGCCGATCAAAGCGAACCAGAACTGTGGCAAGAGGTAGACGGCGTCCTTCAAAATGTAGCAGGTGGAAAGCACTACGGACACCTAGAAGTTAACCTAGAAAATTTGGGTGAAGAGAACGGAGCGCAGATTACCTTTACGCCTGTTTACAGCTTTCCTGTTTTGGATACCAACTATGACCTAGTAGATACCGAGCGCCGGGTGTATGGAGACGAGATTGTAATCGAGCTTGCCAACACAGAACCGACAGTTGACATCGAAGGGACTGATAACGCCGAGACTTTAGAAGGGACTGATGCCAACGAGACCATCATCGCTCTAGACGGTAACGACACTGTAGCGGGCGGCTTCGGCGATGACCTGATCGACGGTGGTAGCGGTGACGATATCCTGCGTGGAGACACCAATAAGCGCAGTCCTCAAGATGGCATTGGCGGTAATGACATTATCTTTGGTGCTGACGGTAATGACCGAATTGGTGGCAAGGCGGGTGACGATATCCTCAGCGGCGATGCAGGCGATGACATGATTTGGGGCGATGATGGCGACGACATTATCTTTGGAGGCATAGGTAACGACGTGCTCGTGGGTGATAACAAGTCGAAGGGTAGCGGTAGCGATCTATTTGTTTTCGGTAATGATGACGGAACCGACACAGTTATAGATTTTGAAGTCGAGATTGATCGTATTGGTTTAATCGAAGGTGAATTGACCTTCGCTGAGCTGACAATTTCTCAAGATGGCAGCACAACGGTGCTAGGTGTCACTAGCACGGGTGAAAACCTTGCAATCTTGAATAATGTACAAGCATCTAGCCTAACAGCGAGTAGCTTTGAAGTCGTTGCTGATATCGCCAATTTGGAGGAAGCGATGGCGTTGATTTAGACTAGAAAGCAGAACTCATCAAATCCTTATGCCTAAGGCATTCAGAAGTTAAGCTAGTAGGGTGACGTAATGGGTTGATAGGTGGGTTGATGCCAAAGATTGAGAAGATTCTGGAGCGGGCGATCGCACATAAAGACATTTCGATAGAAGAAGGGATTGCCCTGCTTAAAGTGGAAACTGAGGCAGATAGAGAAGCCATTCGTCAGGCGGCAGATACGCTGCGACAGCGGCAGGCAGGCGATACGGTCACCTATGTACTCAACCGCAACATTAACTACACCAATATCTGCGAGCAGCACTGTAGCTTTTGCGCCTTTCGCCGAGACGCCGATCAAGTGGGTGCTTACTGGGTGGATTGGGGCGGCATTTTAGAGAAAGCGCAGGAGGCCGCCGCGCTAGGTGCAACAGAAGTGTGTATGCAGGGCGGGCTGAACCCTGAGGCCAAAATCAACGATTCTTCCCTAGCGTATTACTGCAAACTCGTAGAAACCATCAAAGCGGCTTCACCTGACCTACATGTCCACGCTTTTTCCCCGCAGGAGGTGCAGTTCATCGCCAGAGAAGACAGACTGAGCCTGAAAGCTGTGTTAGCCGCGTTACGCGATGTCGGTGTCGGCTCTTTACCGGGGACAGCCGCAGAGGTATTGGACGATAGCGTCCGGCGGATACTGTGCCCTGAGAAGACAACGGCGGCTGAGTGGCTGGAGATTGTCGGATTGGCGCATGAAGTGGGATTGCCGACCACTAGCACGATGCTGTCAGGCCATATTGAGACGGTAGAGCAGCAGGTGAAGCATTTGGATTTATTGCGATCGCTTCAACAAAGATCAAAAGCAGCAGGCCACACTGGAATAACAGAATTTATCCTACTTCCCTTCGTTGGACAAGAAGCGCCCAAACCCTTACGTCGTAGAGTTGGCAGAGATCAGCCTGCGCTAGAAGACGCGCTACTGTTGACCGCAGTTGCCAGAATCTTTCTAGGTAATTGGATTGTCAATCATCAGCCTAGCTGGGTAAAGCTGGGCCTAAAGGGCGCAACCGAAGCGCTGCGCTGGGGCTGCAACGATATCGGCGGCATCCTGATGGAAGAACATATCACCTCGATGGCTGGGGCCACAGGCGGAACCTGCCAAAGCGAAGCGGATCTGATCAGCGCGATTGAATCCATCGGCAGACCCGCTAAGCAAAGAGACACGCTATATGGTGAAGTGAAGCAGGGGGCTCAATATTCAATACAAGCTGCCTAAAAGCAGGGGCATAGCAGGTCAATCCATAGCCAATATGCTATTCAGACAAATGTTCCTGACGACTCTGTGCCGAAAGTTGTTCTACTCTATCCCGCTAGTCGCTCGATCAAATGATCGCCGACGCGCATTGCATTTGCCATGATCGTCAGCGAAGGATTGACAGCGGCGCTAGAAGGGAAGAAACTGCCGTCGACGACATATAGATTGTCGATATCGTGGGCTTTGCAGTTGAGATCTAGCACTGAGCTGGCCGGGTCTGTGCCAAAGCGACAGGTACCGACTTGATGTGCGATCGCGCCAATCGGCAAAATCTTACTAAAATACCAAGACAGCGGCAGCACGCTTCCCTGGCTATCGACCTCGCGCACTACACCAGTCCAGCGCTTGATCAGCCGCTTAAATGCCTTCATATTGTTCGGCGTGTAGTTCAGCGTAATCTTGCCATTCTTCACCGTCACTCGGTTGCTAGACTCGGGCGCGTCTTCTCCAGTCAGCCACCAATCTACTGTTCGTCTGGCCGCTATTCGCAGCGCCAAAGTCGGCGCAATCTTAGGCACATCTAGTGCCAGCATTCGATGGTTTACCTTGCCCAATAGCTGCACATGCCCCATGGGATATTCAAAACCCGGCTCACCCCAGTAATAATCATTAATCGCCAGCGTCTTTTGAAAGACGCTCTGATTCTCTTTTAGCGTCAGTCCAACAATCGCCGCTGCCAAATGCTTCATGAAGTTTCGGCCCACCTGGTCAGAGCTATTCGCCAATCCGTTCGGGTGCTGCTCATTCGCCGAATTTAGCAGCAGAACCGCAGAATTCACCGCACCGCAAGCAACAACAACAATATCTCCAGAAAAAACTCGTTCCTCTCCTTCAACCTCTGCCTCAACGCCAGTAATTTCTTTGCCAGAAGCGCTCGTGCGTAACCGATTCACCTTCGCTTCTGTCACGAGATGCACATTCTCTTTTCCCATAGTCGGGCGCATGCAGCTCACATCCGCATCAGCCTTGGCATCGATAAAGCAGGGAAAGCCATCGCAGGTATTGCAGCGAATACACTCGCTCAAGAACCTATCTTTCTCATTGAGCTTGACCGACAGTGGCAGATAGAACGGCTTTAGCCCTTTCGCTTGAAACGCCTTGTCAAGCCCAGCAATCCGGGGCTCATGACTCACGGGCGGAAAGGGATAATCGCTTTGGCGCGGCGGTTCTGTCGGGTCTAGTCCTTGTTTGCCATGTACCTGATAGAGTGCTTCGGCCTCGTCGTAATAGGATTCAAAGTTGGCATACTTCAGCGGCCAAGCTGGCGAAACGCCCTCACTCAGCTTTACTTCTTCAAAATCTTTTTCCCGTAGCCTAAACAGCGCGCCGCCATAAAATTTTGTATTTCCCCCTACCCAGTAGTTCACACCTGGACTGATATCCTTACCATCTCGATCTGCCCAAACTTCATCCGTTTGATATTTACCATCACGGAAAACAGCAGCGGTATTCCAATTATCCTTTTCTTTGGGTAGAAAGCCCCCTCGCTCTAGAACCAAAATCTTCTTGCCGCTAGGGGCCAGGCGATGAGCTAATGTACCGCCACCCGCGCCAGTGCCGATGATAATAACGTCGTAATGCTCAGAGGTTGACATAGTAGAGTTCAGAAAAGATGAGAGGTTAGTAGGAAGCAAATATCTAATAAGATCATAGTCTTCTTTCGTAAGCTCTGAGCGTCAACGGTCCTAGGATCAATATCAAAAGCAAACTCCATAGCAAAACGATACCAATTGAGCCAAAGGCTGACTCGCCCAAAGCCAGTGCTCTCATTGCTTCAGAGACAATAGAAACAGGGTTATGAACGATGATAGGTTGCGCCCAGTCTGGAAACCCTTCTTTTGGTACATAGCCAACGCTCATAAACGTTAGTGGCAATATCCACGGATTGATCGCAGCGGCGACGGACTCGGCTGACTTTGCCCCGATCGCAATATAAAAGCCGAATAGAGAAACTGACAGCGTAAAGACTATCGGCAGCAGCAAAAAGCCCAGCACGCTGAACAAATTTCCTTGAAAGCGAAAGCCGATCAGATAGGCGGCCAGCACGATTCCGGTGGTTTGGAATAAAAGACGCCCCCCGGAGGCGAGTAGTCGTCCGCCGACGGCGGCAAAGCGGGCAATCGGCATCGCCCGCAGTCGCACATCCATACCGTTGTCTAGATCCTCGTAAAAAAGATTGCTAATGTTTACTGTATTAAACAGCAGTCCCTGGACAATGATGAAAGGAAGCAAGAACTGAGCGTAGCTGCTGAAGCTGCCGTCTGAAGAGACAACTCTGGCAAAGCTGGCAGTAAAGACAAATAAAAGAGAAATTGGAAAGGCGGTCGAGACCAGTATGGAAGCTGGATTGCGAATCTCTATCAGCGTATTGCGCCAGGCAACCATGAGAATATCGTGGAATGTTCTACGCAAACCACCCTCGCGGCGGGAGGCGACCATTGCTGCGATCGCATCGGTATCTAGTTGTGGCAAGTGATTGGTCATACTGCTGTAGCCGCCAAATAATATCGGAAACAAGAACAAAATAGGCGATGAGAATCCTGACTAACGCTCAAGATAATCTCTTATAGAGTCGAACCGACCAAGCGCCTAGAACAATCAGCAGGCCAAGCAGCCAAGCCATACTAGCGATAAACAAGGCAAGACTTGCATCCCCGTTTAAGAGCGATCGCAGCGCATCGCTAGTAATGCTTACTGGCTGATAGCGGACAAAAGGCTGCAGCCAGCTTGGAAAGTTCTCAGTGGGGCTAAACCCATTACTCAGCAGCAGCAGCGGCGTATACGGGATGATAGAAACGGCGTCTACTAGCGTCGGATCGCGAAGCTTGAGTGCCAAGATGGTGTAGCCAGTGATGCAGGTAGCCGTAAAGGTAATAATTAGGGTGAAATAGCCAATCCAGGCAAACAGCCCCCCATAGAAACGAAAGCCAAAGCCATAGGCGACACAAAACAGAATAACTGTCGCGATCAAAGCTCGTACCATGTACGCCATCACCAGCCCAGCCACCACAGCCACCCTAGAAATAGGCATCACCCGGCAGCGATTCATCATGCCCGTTTCAATATCTTTGGCGAGCATAATAGACGAACCCAAACCAGCAAAGAAAAGCACTTGAATATTGATGATCGGCACCAGATATTGAATGTAGTCGATACCCTGGCGGGCCATCAGCTTTTGGCCAATAATCCAAAAGCCTGCTAGAAAGACCGTCGGAAAGATTGCGATCGCCACAATCACAATCGGATTGCGCTTTAGCCGAATCAAATTCCGCCCAGTAATCAACCAGCTATCTACTACTGCTCGCCGCCATCCACTCTCCTGCCGCTGAGCAATCATCCGCTGTGCCAGAAAGTCTATATCACTGTCTAGATTCATAAGGCGAGACTCCGCATCAGTAGACTAGACTAACAAGCATCCTCGCTTTGTGGCCATCTGCTCCAAGGCTATAAGGTTTCTATCGTCAGTTGTGGATATAGACACATGCAAACGCTAACTCGTATCACTTGGAACCCTGAAGTAATGGGTGGCAAACCGTGTATCAGAGGGATGCGAGTCGCGGTAGGAACTATTTTGGGGCTGATGGCAGCGGGCCGCAGTGAATCAGAAATTCTGACGGCTTACCCTTACTTAGAAGCCGATGACATCAAAGAATCGTTAGCGTATGCTGCTTGGCGAGTTGATGAAATCGAAGTCCCTCTGCAATCCGTATGAAGGTCTTGATTGAGAGGAATTGCAGCATGGACACCTTTTCACTTTGGCGACACTCTAATTGCTGATACCGCCAACTACAATGCCAACTACACCTACGGCAATGGACCAAAAGGAAACTATCGAAAACAAACGGTAGACGTCGGCAGTTTTCCGGCGAATGCATTTGGCTTGCACGACATGCACGGCAACGTATGGGAATGGTGTGCCGATCACTGTCATGAGAACTATGAGGGTACGCCTACAGATGGAAGTGCCTGGATAACAGGCGGAGATGACTCACGACGGCTGCTGCGGAGCGGTTCTTGGAACGATTTTCCCGATTACTGCCGATCGGCGTATCGTTACTGGGGCGCGCGCGCTTACTGGGACAACAGCATCGGTTTTCGTGTAGTTTGTGTCTCCGCCTGGACTCTTGCGTAGCCCTTTGCGCTCTTCCCCTCTTGCTCTTTTCCCTTCTTTATCTTTTCTCTCTTTTCTCTCTTTCGCGTGTGGAACCCACCCCGGACTACTGGTCAGCAGTCCGCCCCTCCCGAGGAGGGGAGCTGCATCAGGTTATAAGGCATTGGGAAATCAACTGGCACTGACGGTACGATGTCGTATGATTTATGTGGCTATGGTTGCTTCAGCTTCCAAGTAATAGTTGCGCTCTCAAAGAGGAGAACAGGTCATGAGCCTAACAATTTCTGATGCTGTACTCTCAGCTAGCGGGCTGAAGGCAGAGGAGCTATTCCTAGAGATCATTTTGCTACTTTTTCAGCGAGATAAGCTGAGCCTGGGAAAAGCAGCAGAGCTATTGGACATGCCACAGGTTCGCTTTCAGCATCTAATTGCAGAACGTGGCATCTGCGTTCACTATGACGTGGCCGAATTTCGAGAGGATATTGAACAGCTCAAGGCTCAAGGCTTGCTGTGATTGTTGTTAGTGATACCTCACCACTGAGCGGACTAGCAATTGTTAATCAGCTAGCGCTAGTTCATGCACTGTATGGACAGCTAGTAATTCCGTCTGCGGTAGCAAAAGAGCTAGAGCGAGGTGGACAGTACGATCCTAAAATTGCTCAGGTTCTGTCGTTGGAATGGGTAGAAATCAGATCAGTAATAGATCGGCGTTTGGTAGATGAACTAGAGTCTGCCTACAACCTAGATGTGGGTGAGTCGGAGGCGATCGCACTAGCTCTAGAGCTAAAGGCAAAGGCGCTACTAATAGACGAACGACTGGGCAGACAAGAGGCTAGCCGTTTAGGTCTCTCTATTACCGGAATGCTAGGTATTCTACTCGCCGCAAAAAAGAAAAATCTCGTCAGCGAGATTCGACTGATTGTAGATGAGCTAATTGGCAAAGCAGGATTCCGAATCAGCGCTCAGCTCTACCAGGAGGTAATGACTACAGCAGGAGAAGATAATAGATAGATGTATAGGCAAAGTAGAAAAACTGGATCAAAGTAATGTTCGGTAGCTTTTCAAGAGACCGACTTCTAGACTTGATGACACTCGCCTGGTAGATTTCGTCTAGATACAACTTGCGACAATCAATTAGGCTTTGCGTTCCATGACTGACGAAAATCAAATCTATGTGATTGTCGAAACGCTAGAGCCCGAAGAAACCACTGTTGTAGAAGGTACTCGTAGCGGCAGGGAAGATACCGGTCCTGGCTGGGACGCGGCTGAAATAGTACGAACAATTCAACAGCGCCGTGTCGCCATCAATGCCAGCAAGCTAAAAGCCGAAATGAAAAAGCTAATTGCCGTCGTTGATGATGTGTTCGAGCAGGCAGAACCCGCCCAAGCCAAAACAGGATTGAAGCTAGAGGAAGTGACCCTATCTGTAACAGTTAACGCCGAAGGTCAGCTCAGCATTCTCGGCACAGGTGGCAAACTTGGTGCCTCTAGCGGTATTACCCTGAAGTTTGCTAGGTGAAGTTAGTGTAAATAAGATTCAGTCTTTGGTGGTGTGGCCTGTGAGCTTAAAAAAGACATCGTCTAGGCTGGGGCGGCGCATAGAAATGTCGGTGATCGCAATACCAGCCGCTTCTAATCGCATCACAATCTCGGTCAGCGTATTCGCACCTTTAGGGGCTGCGATCGCCAAAGGCCCATTCTCTCCCATTTCTCCGGTCACCACATCGCCCATATCTGACAACAACTCTCTTACTTTCTTCACGTCTGCCAAATTCGCCAGTCGCAGCTCGCAAAACTTGCCACCGACGCGATCTTTTAGTTCATCAACAGTTCCTTCGGCGATCACTCGCCCGTGATCAATCACAACAATTTGATCGGCCAGAGCGTCGGCTTCTTCTAAATACTGCGTAGTTAGGATGATTGTAATTCCTTGCGCCTTCAGATCCTTGACCACGGCCCATAGCTGCTGACGGCTGCGCGGATCGAGCCCAGTGGTCGGCTCATCCAAGAAAAGAACCAGGGGCAGTACAACAATGCTTGCGGCTAGATCCAGTCGCCGTCTCATTCCACCCGAAAAGGTCTTGACCTGCCGATCGGCTGCCTCTACTAAGTCAAACTGAATCAAAAGTTCCTGGGCGCGGCGTTTGGCCGCACCTGACGAGAGTCTGAGCAACCGACCAAATAAGACTAAGTTTTCGCGAGCGGTCAGGGCTTCGTCTACGGCGGCGAACTGTCCAGTGAGGCTAATGAGCGATCGCACGGCTTCTGGCTGCTTGACCACATCATAGCCAGCAATGGTAGCCTGCCCACCATCGGGCACTAGCAGCGTCGTCAAACAGTTGATTGCTGTGGTCTTTCCGGCCCCATTTGGCCCCAGCACGCCTAGCACCATGCCCCGACTAGCCGACAGATTAATTCCTTGTAGAACAGTCGTTTTACCAAATCGTTTGATCAAATCTTTGACGTCTACGATGGGCACTCCAGACATTAAACTCACAACCCTTCACACTCAATAAAGTTAGCAAAGCCAAAGCATAGCGCGACGACTCCAAGTCTCCCTACGATCTGTATATGTATTATCCACATAAATATTTCTGAGGAACGATACCTGATTTCGTTCAATCAACGAAAATACGTAAATACGGATGTCCGCTTTGTAGCTTCAGGCTTCGGTCTTAGCGCCGATTGCTTTCTAAAAGTAGATCGCTAGGCTAGAGGTATCAAAGATAACTGACGCTTAGGTTAATACTGAGAACTGATACTAAGGACAGTGTTATCAGTCATACAGCCTCAGCTCAGCACTCGGCGCTACCATTTCTAGACATTTGAGGAAACTCGCATGGCACCATCACTTAAATCTGTATATCAACAGCGAGTAGCCAAGCTGATATACCGACGCGGGGTGACTCATCTGCGGCATCAATCTTATGGCAAGGCAGTCGCAGCGCTAACTCTGGCGATAGAAAAGGGATTCGTGCCGAGTGCTCAAGCCCAAGTAATGAGAGGAATTAGCCAGCTTCAGCTAGGAGATACGGCGGGTGCGATCGCCGACTTTGAAGTAGTGATTAATGCAGCAGCTA
This sequence comes from cf. Phormidesmis sp. LEGE 11477, assembly GCF_015207105.1. Taxonomy (GTDB): domain Bacteria; phylum Cyanobacteriota; class Cyanobacteriia; order Phormidesmidales; family Phormidesmidaceae; genus Phormidesmis. Next base: position 3,172 of record NZ_JADEXO010000004.1, on the reverse strand, counting down.
ATAGCTCTGAGGAGCTATCAAAACCAGAATCGTCTCCACTAGAACTGTCTTCTCAAGCGCCTGCAGAAGTCTCTTTAGATATTCCTTTGGCCCAGGCATATCACCATCGCGGACAACTGCGATCGCAATCGGGTGATGCGGCAGGTGCGCTAGCCGACTGGTCAGCCGCGATCGCCTACTGGCCTCGCTACCCAGAGCCTTATTACAATAGAGCGCTAGCCCATCTCGAACAGGAAAAGCATCGACAGGCGCTCGCTGATTTTGGTAGTGCGATCGCCGCCGATCAAACCTTTGCCAAAGCCTATCTCTGTAGGGGAAATCTGCGTCATCAGCTAGGTGATACAGCAGGTGCGATCGCCGACTGGGAGCTGGCCGTCTGCAACGATTTCACCTTAGAAGACGCCAAGCAAAAGCTAGCGAATAGTCAGCAAGTGGCCTATGACGCCGAACTGAGTGATTTGCTAGCAGCCCCGCTCGCCCTCAAAGATCTATCCGTCAAAGTGCAGCACAGTGGTGCTCAGCTCAGCGTTCATATCTATCGAGCGGTTGGCACAGGTGTCAACTACTACACGCTACCCGATCTGATTCGTGAGCATTTAGTGCCTATGCAGCTGTCAGGCGTCAGCCACTTTCAGCTAGTTGGCCATGTAGAAGGCATCAGACGCAGCGAATGGAATCAGTCGTATGATCTATACAAAGGTCTCCCTTGCCCGCCTAGCAACTGGCAGGCGGCATTTTCTGCTCTGATGCTGTTTCCGCCATTTGGCATTCCTGCCTTCATTCAAGCGGCTCAGGTAAAAGACTTTTACAAAAAAGGCAAGTACATCGAGGCGCTGAGTGCCTCCAAAGCAGTCAAAGGTCTGTGCGTCGCTGGTGGGATTACGCTTGGTTTTTTCACCTTGTTGCCACTGGGCTACGCAGCTTACGACTCTATGAAAGAAGAACCTACGTTTCAAGTTTCAAAGCAGCTAACAGAAAGTAATAAGACGCCCTATCAAGAGATTTTTGAAGACTGACTTTGGTTATTGGAGTAAAACTTTCTAAGGGCTAGAATCACTCAAAATCCTACGGGGGGATTGATATCTAGTTAATGCGTAGTCGCTACAACCAAGAGCAGACTCTATCTTCACAGCTACCGTCGCTAGTGCAGCAAAATAATTCGATACGATACAATGATTGTGTGCTAGGAGAATCTGATTTCACAGTGCTTTCGTCCGTTCGTGATATAAGGTAGACCATGCTGAAGCTATCTAACGGTGTGGACCCGAGCTGAACGGATAGCTTCTACAAGTTGTTTACGTATCGCTATGAGCTATGGCTAGCCTTGAAGAAGCGGAAGCACTGCTAGATGATATGTACAATGCGTTTACTCCAACGCCTCTTCAGCCGGGAGATCCGGCCTATGTTGACTGCCGAGCAGTCCGTGGTGATGAAGATGTGGTGGAAGATCTAGGGCGTACAGTGCGTCGGTCTAGAGAGTACACCTACCAACTGTATTCGGGATATCGTGGCTCGGGCAAAACAACTGAGCTTCTGCGGCTAGGCGAGGCGCTAGAAGGTAGAGGACATATTGTCGTTTACTTTGCGGCTGATGAAGAAGACCTAAGCGTTCAAGATGCTCAATACACCGATATCTTGCTAGCCTGCACTCGCCATCTGTTGAAACGACTGAAGGCGGCAGATCCAGAGCCTATTTTGAAATGGCTGCGAGCTAGGCTGCGAGACCTCAAAGACGTGATGTTGACAGATATCAATGTCGATAAGGTGAACCTGGAAGTAGGCTTAAAAGAGTTTGGTCGGATTTCAGCAGCGGTAAGAGCAGAACCTGGACAAAGGCAGAAGATCCGCGAGCGAATAGAGCCCCATACAGAAACGTTGATCCAAGCACTCAATCAGTTTATCCAGGATGGAAGCCAGCATTTAGAGTCGGGCGCTAAGTTAGTTGTCGTTGCAGATAATTTGGATCGAATTGTTCCTATTTTTAGAGAAAATGGCCGCAGCAACCACGAAGAAATCTTTCTAGATCGACACGAACAGCTCAAGGCGCTGGAGTGTCACATCATCTATACGGTTCCTGTCTCGCTGGTATATTCGCGATGGGCAACAGAACTAAAAGACAACTATGGAATTCCTCTAGTACTACCTTCTATCCGAATCAGGCAAGAAGACGGTAGTCCCTATGAACAAGGTCTAGACACACTCAAGACAATTATTCAGCTAAGGTTGCCACATGAGTTGAGAGATTCTCTTGTTCCTGATGTCTTTGAATCAGAGGACGTTCTAAACGAACTATGCTTAGCGAGCGGGGGGTATGTCCGTGACCTAATCCAGCTGATGCAAGAGGCAATTACGAAAACGGAAGTCCTGCCAATAAAGTTGCGGGCTGTGTTGCGAGCAACTGATGCATTGCGAGACGTATACAAACGAGCCGTGGAAGAGAAGCAGTGGGCCGTATTAAAAGAAATTCATGAGTCTAAAGAGATTGCAAACGATGAGGTGCAGCGCGGTCTGCTCTTCAGTCGCTGTGTTTTAGAGTATCGATATTTTGATAACGCGGACAAAAAGCACACTTGGTACGATGTTCATCCTCTACTTTGGACGGAATTATCATGACTGATAAGCATCCAAAAGCTACGAAGGAAAGCTTTAGCTACAAAGCTTCTGACTCATCGTCTATGTTTGATTCTGTCTTTTCCCAAGATTCTGAAGCGACAGAAGTAATAGATGATATTCTACGGGCGCTGCGACGAAAGAAGGGGTTTGGCCTGTTCTTTGTTCAATGTAATCCGGCTCAAGGTCAGCAGGTCATAAAAGCGATCAAAGAGCGCTTCTACAAAAAAAGGATAGAAGAAGTAAAGCTCTCTAGAGAAAGCAAAGCCTTGTACGGAGATCTTTTAGAAAAGTATCATACTCAGCCATTCGAAGTTGCTTGTATCACAGGTGTAGAGCAAGCTCTGTACGATTATGAAGATACTAAACGGATCGGTGGCTGGAGTTGGGAGGAAGTTTATAACTACAGTTGGAAAGGCGTTCCTCCATTGCTAAGCCATTTGAATCGGCAAAGAGAAGCCTTTGAAACTAACTTGCCCGCGTCTTTAGTCTTCCTTGTTCCTGGGTTCGTAATAGATTACTTCGTCCAAAGAGCACCTGATTTCTTTGACTGGCGTTCTGG
>NZ_JADEXO010000047.1 GCF_015207105.1 cf. Phormidesmis sp. LEGE 11477 | reverse complement strand
GCTCCCTAAACACGGGTTGCCCAGCGAGCAAATTGTGCGCCTGGCGCTTCAGCATCTACAGCCAACCGTTTTATCCAAACGTAAGTCCGCTCTACTTCTCCCTAAATTACTCAAAGCTAAACCTAAGTACCCTGAACGCCAAGAAGAACTGCCTGTTGCCGCTTAAAATAAAGCTCAGCTTTCAACAAAAACTTCGCACTGCCTAGTCACTATGTTCAACCTGAAGCCAACCCTGTTATTGTCGGTCCTGTTGTTACCACTTCCCAATTGGACCGTAGTAGCTGAAACTGTGCCTACTTGCAACCCTATAGGCCGCATTGAAGGGGGTACCAGCGACAACTATACGCAGAGAGGTACAGTCGTTTGCAGTGGTTCTGAAATCCTTAATCCGGTTGAGATAGAACTATGGTGTTTCTCTACTAGGGAAACTATTCTTTTGGATCGTACACTCACTATTGATTCGGATACATGCGATCAGCCAACAATAGGTGGCAATTCGTCTATTTGTCATAGAGAAGGTATTCTCCGCTTTTTGTGTTTCAATCCAAAAACGCCGGAACAGTCTCAATTTCAGGTGCTAGAGCCTGATGTAGTAAGTGGACCAAGACCCGATATCGAGTGGGAAGCGGTACCCGAAGCACAATCCTACACTATTTATGTTGTAGGCTCGGATATTGAGTGGCAGCGGGCTACAGAAACAGCGACGACAAGCTTGGCCTATCCTGCGGATGAATCGCCGCTAACTATCGGAACTGCCTACGAGATTATTATCACAGCTGTTGTTGACGAGCAGATCACAGCTTCAGCCTCTACTGTTGTTAACGTTAGAGACACTGCCGCGCGGCGAGTAACCCTTCAGCTTGCCGCCAGGATGAACGGAGCCCAATAGTAAGGATGACTGAAGTCATCGCTATTCATTAGGTTAATCTGTGCCTGTTGTAGCGCTTCAGAAGAACTTCTGCCCTCTGCTAGTGACCTGTAGAAGCTATCTATCAGAGTAGATCCTCCCGTGGTGTCTTGAAGCCATAAAGGGGCGATCGCACTGCGGGCACTTGACTGAACTGCTAATCCGGCCAGACCCAACACAGCCCTATCGTCACCAGATGCTGCCTGACAAGCGCTCAGAAAAAGTAGGTTTATCCCTTCTGTACGTTGGAAAAGACGACTCAGATCAATTAAGTCAATAGGCTCATCCCACGCCAACAAAAAAGTCCGCTCCGGCAGAGAACTAAATTGTCCGTGTGTAGAGATATGGACGATCTCAAAGCCGCTATCGGTCAGCACGTCGTTTAGTCCCTCTATCGTAAACTCCTGATTGAGCAAAGCTTGTTGAGTGCCAATATAGGCATCTAAGTACTGGGCTTCTAGTTCTGTTTCTGGCAAAGGAGCAATGTCACCAGAGAGAGACGAGACTTCATTCACTGCATCAAAGCTGGGTGCCGACGTTGAAAGCCCCGCAAACATGACATCAGCACCTGATACAGTCGGATTAACACGCTGCATCTGTAGCGATATAGAGAGAGGATGAGTGGCTATCAAATACTGCTGTCCGTCATGCAAGAGTCCTACTGGAATCGACTGGAAAGGTGCATCTAGGGCAAAAGTTATCTCTTGATTGTCTTGTAGCAGACCAGCTTCGACAGCTGGTCTCAGCAAGGCGTCATAAAGTCTTTGAGCGTATGGCAGAAATTCTTCTTCTGGCGTATCGACAAAGCTCACCGACTGAGTATTGGCAATAAGGCTATCAGCCGCTGCTGTGATATCGGCGGCAGCGCCTTTATAGCCGTATGAACGTCCATCTTGAGTAACAACAACCTGGATTACATCACCTAGATTGATAATATGAGCTGTTGTCTGATCAGCTCTTTGAACAGCAGGTGCCAGACGTCCGCAGCGAAGAAAGTTTTCTAACTGTGCTAGCTGAAGTGAGTCGTGGACCTGGTTGACTTGCTGGAGATCAGGGACTTCTTGGGATGCTAGCAATCTCATATAGTCTCGGTAAACTGGCTCGACATTTTCTCTAAAAGAGAAGCGCAGCTCAGAATTTACAGCGAGTAGATCGTTGCGGACATCAGATAGCGCGGAGATCGCATTCCGGTAGTACTGCTTTGCTGTGTCATCTTCACCACCTTGCTCACTGAGTACCGCCAGTCTGTAGGCCCATTGATAGGAAAGATCGTAAGCTCTGACCGACTGGGCAAGCGCAAGCGCTTGGTGATACTGCTCTGATACTAGCGATCGCGCCGCACCTGTTTGGGCGAGGAGTTCTCCAGTAGTTCCATAGGCTGAGGAGCGAGCCCTATGGTTATCTATTCGCTCAGCTATATCGATGGCTTCTGTCGTGAGTAACTCAATCCTGTCATAAGCAATAGAATCTCCCCAGCTCCACTGATCCTCGCTACGCTTAATCGACATCAGACTATTGGCTAGATTCAATCTCGCATAAATAGATTCAATAGCTGGTAGCTGATTGAATCCATTATCGCCTAGGTCTTCGTAGACAAGCTGCGCTGATACCGCTAGCGATTCAATCCAGGCTTCTTCTAGCGAACGGTTGTCTGAACGCTGTTCTAAAGCGCGAGCAAACATACCAATCATGTTCAGACGCGCTTTCTCTGCTAGCTGCGGATTAGAAGAGCTGCCAACGGATTGATAAAGAGAGACTGCCTTATTGCTCGTTTCAGCTATCTGAGTCAGCTGTTGAGATTGCTCTATCACCTGATTTTTATCAATACGACTGTAGTCCTGTAATGCTTGCTGAAGTGAGAGATTATAAACATTAGCCAAAGCAAGCATAGTCGATAGCCGCTGCTCAGATGTTTCCGAAGTAAGACTTTCGGCAATGGTCAATGCCGCGATTGCTTCCTCCAAATTACTAAGCGAACCTAAGTTCTCGCCTAGCAACCGAATACCGATTGTGTTGACTGGGCTAGTACTCACTTTAGCTAGCTCGGTAACAACCATCTCTCGCCCAGCTTGCGGCTGACAGAGCCGCTCGGTAACGCTGAGTGCCTCTGTAATTGTTTTACAAGCTACAGGATTTAGCCCCAACGCTTGTTGAGCCAGTGATTGATTTAGCTGAGTCCCTACAGTTCCTTCTCTGTCGCCTTTCTCTCGGTAAAGTCTTTCCGCATCGCGCCAGGTGGAGAGAGCTTCAGCCGGGACACCACTGTAAAGTAAGCTAAATCCTTCCTGATTTAACTCATCAGCCGTTGAATAGGCTTGGGCGTAACCAGAAGAATTCGCAGAAAGCGCGAAAGCTAAGAAAAAGCCGATTAAGGTCAGTAGCCAGTTGCGAGAGAATCTCATAGTACAATTAAACTATTAGCCAAGTAGGAGCGTAGGGATAGCGTGGACTTATCATCGCCCTCTCAGTCGATATTGGCAGCTATTACAATTACGATTCCAGCGCTATTCTCAACAGCATCAATCGTTTCTGCTCAAAGTGTACCAGCACTACCACCTCAAAGAATTGAGCCATCGCCAAGAATAGAACCTGAACCATCAGTTGAGCCATTCGAGCTGCCTGAAACGCCGCCTGAGTTGAACGTACCAGATCTGCCGCCTGATGGCATTCCTGAGATACCATCGACCGAATCAACGTTATTCGTTACTGCGTTCACATTTGTTGGGAATACCGTCTTTTCTGATGAGCAGCTTCAGGCGATCGCGCAGCCCTACACAGGTAGGAGGATTACTTTTTCAGACTTATTTGAGTTAAGAAGTAGAATAACCGATCTTTATCTCCAGAATGACTACATTACTTCTGGAGCGTATGTGCCTTTAGAGGCTAACCAAAACGTTGATCCGAGTGCTGCTAACATCACGCTTCAAGTTATAGAAGGGGGTGTTGAGCAGATTGAAGTAGCTGGGGACAGACGACTTGAAGCGTACGTCCGAAGGAGAATAGCACCTGCAACGGCTGCTCCTCTCAGCCGATCCAAGCTAGAAGAGGCGCTTCGTTTGCTACAGGTTGATCCGCTAGTTGATAGCGTTTCTGGAAATCTCTCGCCTGGCTCTCAAACAGGTCTAAGTATCCTTGAAATAGAGGCTGTTGGAGAGCCTATTTTTGCCCTCAGCGCAGGGACGGACAATCGGCGATTGCCTTCGGTGGGTAGTGTTCAAGGACAAACTAGCCTATCGGCTTCTAACCTGTTAGGCGCAGGTGAGCGAGTGAGCTTCGGCTATAGCCTGACTGAAGGTAGCGACGCATTCGACGTTCAGCTCGCTGCTCCCGTAAATGCTAGGAATGGCACTTTGTCTTTTCAGTATGCATCCATTGATGGTCAAATCGTGGAGGAGCCAATAGACGAGTTCGATATTAGGACAGACAGTCGTTCATATTCGCTGTCTTTTGAGCAGCCCATCCTTAGAAGAGCAACAGATAGCGTCATTGATGAGTTCGTTGTTGGCATTCGGGGTACCAGAGTAAACAGTCAGGCTACGCTCGCTGGATTTCCCTTCCCTCTCTCACCCGGTGCCAATGATAATGGGGTGACTCGTACTGCTGAGTTGACGGCTTTCCAGGCATACTCACGACGTACTGGCAATGAGGCCCTATTTATTAGCTCTCAGTTTGACGTAGGTATAGACGCTTTCAACGCCACTGTCGGCGAAGAACCTGATGCTCAGTACATAACTTGGGGAGGGCAAGTTGCCTGGATACAGCGATTCTCTAACTCATCTGAACTCAGGCTTAGAGGGAAAGTGCAGCTTAGCGGCGAGCCCCTAATTCCCTTCAGCCAATTTTCTATCGGTGGCCCTAGCTCCGTTCGAGGTTATCGGCAAGGAGCACTGCTAGCCGACAGCGGCGTCAGCGGCACTGCTGAAGTCTTATTTCCTATCCTCCAGACTAGAGAGCAGGAGCTGAGCCTGATCCCTTTCGCAGGCGTTGGCGTAGGTTGGAATAACGGCAGAGAAAGAGCCCTAGATGATAATTTTCTAGCTGCTGTAGGATTAGGTACACAATATACCTGGAATGATTTCTCAGCTCGGATCAACTACGCCGTACCCTTCACAGATGTAGGGACGACAGGTAATAGCCTTCAAGAGAATGGAATAGATTTTGAAGTCCGCTATCAGCTTCGCTTCTAGGCTGGAGGCTCGCCTACGCAGGCTACGCCTGATGCTGTGAGCGCGTTTGCATTTGCGAGAGTATTTTCATCTACAAAACGGACAGTGCCATCTCCATTCGGGAGGAATCCTTGCGCTTCTATAATCTGACTACTTTGACTAGCTTCAGAGGGTAGAACTGTTTCGGGCGTGTTGTTCCAGCCTTCCCAGCTTCGACCTAGAGTTTCGTCAGAGAGTGGCAGTCCTCCCCGACCCACAACGGCAAAGCCTTCCTCAGAAGCCCTGGTACAGGCAACAGCTACAGCAGGTACCTCTAGAGGTGGGATTACCTGGTCTTCTGTCCGAAGTGATTCTTCTTGCACTCTGATATCAACAGTGCCATCTAGGGCTGATCCAGCTTCTGAAGTCGCGGTGATCGCGCTGTTCGGTGACTGAAATAACGAGTCGGACTGAAGCCGAACCTGGCCACCCAAACCCTCTTCGGCATTAGCAGAAATGATGCTTTCGTTCAGGAGCGCGATCGCTTCGCTGTCTATTGAGATATTGCCTCCGGTGCCTTCTCCCGCTGCTGATGCACTAATTGCTGTTTGAGAATCAGCAAAAATAGTTGAGGAATCTATAACGACACCACCACCTTGTCCACCATTGGTGATAGCAGAGATGTTGCCTCCTGAGAAAATCCGTAGTTGATCAACGGTAAGAACCAAGTTGCCAGCATCACCTACACCATCGTTTTGTACGCTGATGCTACCACCATTTTTTACAACCAAGTTTGGCGTGTCGATAGAGAGATTTCCTGCTTGTCCGAGTAAATTCAACGAGATTGGTGGTGAACTACCTGACTCACCCAATACGTTAAACCTAATAGCAGGACCATCTCTGAGAAATCCTTCGGTAGCTGGACCCACTAAAGCAACACTTGAATCAATACTGCTTGGGTTATGATCAGGAAGAGTTCCGCTCACTTCTATTAACTCACTTGCTCTGATGATGCTATCTCCGGCATTTCCCTCACTAATAGAGTTCGTCCCAACGTTTCCACCGTCTATAACTCGAAGCGTATCAGTATCGATGGTTAGCTGATTCGAGCTGCCAAATCCACCCGTAGAAGAAGATAGAGTAGAAGGCTTTAATGTAGTTGGTAGAGCCCCTTGAACAATGACTTCTTCTGCCTGAACATCGATTCTACCAGACTGTCCATCCATTACAGTTGTGCCTACTTGTGCGCCGTTGAGAACTCTAACCACTCCTGCATTCACAGTCAGATCGCCGGAACTTCCGTCGTTGACACCATTACTACTGAGCACTGATATCAATCGTTCAGATTCAGAATTAAAGCCATCTACTTGGAGGTAATCATACGCATCAACGACAATATTTCCGGCATCTATACCAATATTATTAGATAGAACTTGTCCACCATTTTGAATTAGTATCTGCGGAGATTCTATGGTGATGTCACCGCCTTGAAATCCCAAGTTGTTGCTGTATAAACCGCTTAGAAGCTCACCTGGTAGGTCAGTTTGCCCTACCTCGAAAGATGCTTCTCCAAGGATATTAATGCTACCAGAAGGGCGATCGCCTGTGTTGTTTAGAATAATAAGAGAGCCATCTCTGATTGAGACCTCTCCTCCTACGAGGTTGACCTGTCCAGCTGGCATACCACTATTTTCTATAAAAGAAAGTTCAGAGAGCGTAAGCTTACCGAGTGAATCAACCGACTCGTAATTGAGTTCAAATCCTGGCGCAGATGATGACGATACGACATTGACGAGTCCGTCTTCTACACTGGCTAGTTCTACGTTGCCGCCAGGTGTACGAATGATACCGCCGCGAATGTCTACCTCACCACCTACTAGGGCGATCGTTTGACCTGGAAGAACAGCTAGACCTACTTTAGGCGAAAGTTCGTCTAAATATATGTTGTCCACAACAGCTCTTCCATCGTTTTGCACAACAATAGGAGAAGCTCCTCGCAACCCTAGGCCAAGGGGAACGTTATTAGTTAGTAGCGGACTAGATACGGCTGGAGTAGTCGTGAACTTAACGCCCTCTGCGAACTCGATGTTGCTTGCAGTTGAAGCTAAAAAAGAACCTCCTGTTTGCAGCTGTGCATTTGGGCCAAACACAATTCCATTGTTGTTAAGCAGGTAGAGATCGGCAGTGCCGAGACCGCCAGGAACTCCTTGGGCGTCAGGCGTACTAACAACACCCAAAGTTCCTTCGATATTAGATAGAGATAATCCCGTCACCCTTGCGAAGATGCGAGCAACCCCTTCTGACTCCAAAAAGTACAAAGCCTGCTCGTTTGCAATACTAAATGTCTCGAAACTATGAAATAGATTAGAGCCTCTCCTAGCCCCGCCTACAACCAGATCTCCTTGAGACCCATCAGGCAGCGTGCTCGGAATAACGATTGATGGTTCTCCAGCAAGAGAACTATCAGGGATGACTTGTGCAAAAGATGCCCCTACCTGAGTAGAAAGGCTCCACAAGAGCAGACTGTATAGAGGAAGAGTAGTAATCTTCTTCATGGTTTGATAGAAGGGTTAGAGAGATCTTTACCTAATCATACATAGATTACATGGCCAAAAGACGGAAAATTATAGTCGGAGCAATACTTGCGCCTTTCGTAGTAATAGCTATAGATATGCTAGCTGGTCGTAGCCCATATCATCCTCTAGTCCATGTCTACAGATTCATGAGCTGGGGGATTTGTAAATCTACAGCGGCAGGCTGTCAGTACGACGACAACTTATCTTCACCGAAAGTCGGTCAAGCAGCGGTGGCAACTAGTCATCACGAGGCTACGCAGGTAGGGATAGACATTCTCAGCGAGGGTGGAAACGCAATTGATGCGGCAGTCGCAGTCGGTTATGCGTTGGCTGTAGTCCATCCTTGCTGCGGAAATTTGGGCGGCGGCGGGTTTATGACGCTGCGTCTATCTGATAAAACGACTAGATTCATAAACTTTCGCGAGACAGCCCCACTAGCCGCCGCCGAAACGCTCTATCAGGACTCGGAAGGGAAGGTAGTCGAAGGACTTAGCACCGATGGATATCTAGCGGTAGCTACTCCAGGCACAGTCGCGGGACTAGAGTACGCTAGAGAGAAGTATGGAAGTGGTAATTTTACCAGGGAAGAACTAATAAGTCCTGCACAAAGCCTGGCAGAAGAAGGGTTTACTCTAAGCGAGCCAGGGCAAAAGCTGCTATCTAGAGAAATGAGTGAAACCAACAAAGATTCCGAGGTGTCAGCTATATTTACAAAGCAAGGAGAGCCACTAAATCCAGGTGATCGCCTGGTGCAAAAAGACTTGGCCCAAACCCTGGCCTTGATTGCTAGTGAAGGAAGCTCAGCTTTCTATAACGGAAAAATAGCAGAAAGAATTGTCACAGATAGCCAGGAAAACGGCGGAATCCTAACGATGAGGGATTTCGCGACTTATCAGGTTCAAGACACAGAGCCCCTTAACTGTGACTATCGAGGTTTTACTATCGTGACAGCCCCTCCTCCTGGGGGAGGTTCTGTACTTTGCCAAATGCTCAACGTTGTGGAGGGGTATCCAATTGGAGAGTCAGAATATCAATCGGCACAGCACCTTCACTGGATGCTCTCGGCGATGCTGTTTGCTTACCGAGACCGCAACCTTTATTTTGGTGATCCTGATTTCTCCGATATTCCACTAGACCGAATACTCTCAGATAAGTATGCTGAGGAGTTGAGAACGCAAGTTCCTAGAGGTAAAGCAGTAAAACTAGAAGATAACTTTCCCAAAACGAGAGAGGGAGCGAACACCACTCATTTTTCTATCGTAGATGGGGAAGGAAATGCAGTTGCTGTTACTTATACAATCAATACACTTTTCGGATCAGGCATCATAGCACCAGAGACTGGCTTCTTCTTAAACAACGAAATGGACGACTTTACAGCTAAAGTCGGGGAGGCTAATTCTTACGGCCTAGTACAAAGCGAGGCAAATAGAATCGAGCCTGGCAAGAGACCACTTAGTTCTATGACCCCAACTATCCTCATGGATGCTAATGACAATCTCTATTTCGTAACAGGTAGTCCAGGTGGTCCTACAATTCCAACTACCGTTTTCCAGATAATCACTAACCTGATTGACTTTGAACTTTCTCCGTACAGTGCGGTGAATCAGCCACGAATCCACTACCAAGGTGTTCCGAACATTGTTCTGAGCGAGCCGTTTGGAGTACCAGGCGACTCTTTCGTCGATTTATGGGAATACGGATATAAAGTATCTCCTTTTATAAATTGGGGAGCTGCAATGTCAACCGGACATCAAGGTAAAGAGAGTCAAGCAGTAAAAGATTTCCGTAGGGTTCAAGGTGAGGCTACATCAATTGATCTAACTTCGGAGTGAGACGGAGATGAGGTTGTTGGATTCGTATGCTTTAGACCTATCTCAACCAGACACCAAATCTGTTGTATAGGGTGTCTCTTATTTTTTTCTGCGATTTCACAGATTATGGGCATTAACTTGTCGTTAAAAAGCAGAGAATAAGCGTCGATCTCTTGTAGTTTGCTCCCGCTAGCTGATGTGCTGGGAATCGAACAAATCTTGCGTAAGAGGATATTGACATATTGGGTTGTGCTGTAGCCTCCGGCAGCAGCTTCTTTCCCCAGGAATAATAAAACTTCTCCATCACAGCTGAAGTTTAAAGCCACACTCTTTTCTCCTAAAGCACTAATTTAGACCAACATAGTATATAGGCTCGAAGAATGTAACCCATCAGACAGATGACTGTTAACATATATAACAAACAAAAAAGTGCTAAAAAGGCGAAAGATGTGCATGTTTAGCACTTTTTTTGCTGGTTTTATACAGAAATCTGAGAAAATATACAGCTTTTTGTTTTTTTGTATAAAAATTGTTCTATCTGTTCATGGTCTATACAGAATTCAAGAAAAATGAACAGATCTAACTGAGCTTTGTTCAATTTACAACCAAAGGTAGTTTCTCTAAGCTGTCGGGTGTAACTCAAACAGGTTTAGTCGGACTATGAATCATGCATTGTCTCTCTATGACAAAGTTAAGCTCAAAGATTGGATGATCGCAGTAGTTGGCGTTCTATTCGTCAAGGAATGCGTAGCAGTAGCGGGGCATCTAAACCAGATCAGCTACGAGCTTGGTCTTGCTGCCTCCATCGCGTTCTACGGCGTCCTAGTTTACGCCTTTAGTCAGGTTTATAGAAAATTCAGTCCAGCAAATAGAATGCTCGTAATGACTGGCGTAGGAGCGCTGCTCGTCCTTCTATTCAGCCACGGCGGTCCAGCTCATGCTCAGTTCCTACAGAACGCAGAGGACTTCTTTAACACTGGAGTTGATACGTTTGGGTTAGATGATAATCTTGGTAATCTTATTTTCCTTATCTTCTGGTTGATTAGAGGAGCCTTTGTAATCGGTGTAGCGATTGCTCTATTGCCTGCAATTCAAGCCGCTAGAGAAGGTGAAGAATGGCGCAGCTTAGCTAAAACACCAATGATTGTTGTGGGCATTGTCTTAGCTGGAGCGACAGCTGTTGACTTCCTTGTTGGTGGTGTAGGCGGCTAATTATCGGATCAAGATGAAATCTTCTCGTATCGATAACCCCATCTATGTACAAAAGGCAATCAGCTCTAACGTCAACATAGGGCCTGTTCCCGGCAGTCAGATCTGGTGGTGGAGCGGGGCGTTAATTTTCACCATCGTAGTTTGTACAATATTCAACAAAGGGTGGCCTGTAGGATTTCCTTTGTTTGCATGGCTAGCAGGAACGTCATGGATACTAACCGGAAAAGACTCTTGGAAATTTCTAAACAGATTTCACAAGCCGCGACGATACGTTTTTGCTGGACTGCTCTATCATTCATTTCTTGAAGGTGAAGGAATTGCGAAAAAGAATTCAGGCGCGTAAAAGACGATTCAGACAGTATCGCTGGAAACCACCCTTGCCCAATGCAGAAATTCTGACAGAACTTGATTTTGCTGAGCAGATGAGAGGTTCCACTTTATTCGCTACCACCCGTTCTGGCAAATCTTGTCTTGCTTCTAACTACCCTCACTCGCTTATAAGGAACCATTAATATGCCAGCGACCAAGGTTAAAAGACGAAAAGTTAAAAGGCTAACCCAAAAAGGTGTAAAGTCTTTGATTTTGGAAGCGTTCGAGAAAGAACTAGCTCTCGAAACTTTTGTCGACATTCACCTAAAGGAGCGAAGGGTTGGCTGTGCCATGCTCCAGCAAGGGGCTAAGAAGTTTCGCTTTGTCTTTGGGTTTGAGACCAACGGAATACATGACAATCTCACTGACACTCAAGTAGAGCGGGCTATCACTGATCAAAGGCAGGGACTTCAGGAAATGGAAGGCACCGCCACCTTTCACATGGAGTCATTTTCAGAAGACAGCGACAGACAAAGCTATCTTGATTCTCTTATCCATAAATGTAGTTCGTCCGACTTGCAAGCACTCCTATGTTCTGAGAAGAAACGTTCTCACGAGCTATCCGTAGATGGAATAAGGCAGGTCAAGCGACTAACTATCTACGTCGATTACACGGTTGATATTGACACCGCTCAAATAAGCGATGGAGACTGGAGCGAAAAAGCAGTTGCTAGAATCTTCTCGCTTTGGCAATCTACGAAGACAAGCGTGAGGGGAGATGATATCAATGAGAGACGCTATCACGCGCTTATTGAGTCAGCCTTCAACAATGGTTATTTAAGGTGGGAACAAGTCCTCTCAAACAGAATGGGTTTGGAGATTAGAGCCCTTTCAAAACAGGAGCTATGGGAGCGCTTGTACAGCCGTTTCAATAAACATCAAGCGCCTGAGATACCTCAGTTCATTACCTGTACTGAAAAAAGGCTAACAGAGACTATCAATTCTCACTTGCATCCGCGCTCAGCACTAATACAAGGAGAAAATGGCCAGTCTAGAGTGCCAAAATCAGACTTCGAATGGATGAAAGTCCGCGATAAGTACATAGGCTTGATGGCTTTCACAGAACGACCAGAGGTTTTTCCAAATATGAGAGCCCAGCAGCTCTATCTATGGAGAATGATATGCCGTCCGCAAGTTCAGAATGTAGAAATTTTTTCACAGATACGCTCCTCATCGCTTAAAGTGATGCGCGAGAAGATGTCAGATGTGATCAAAACATCTAAGCGTAAGTCTGATTTAGCCTCTGACCAGCGCTCTATCGACATCAGCGCTGATATCAACTTGAAGAAGGGAATGGAAGCTCAGTATCAACTGTATGAGGGTTCAGTTCCGCTTACAACCGCAACAGTAGTTTTAATCCACAAAGATCATCCTGGACAGATAGACGATACGGCAAACTTGATTTCAAGCTGCTTTCCTCTACCTGCCAGGATAGTTCGTGAGAAAGATGTTGCTTGGCGTTACTGGTTGCAGACGCTACCAATTGTTTGGGAAAGGCTACTAGATAAACCATACAAGCGAACACTTCCCTATCTCACAACGTCCGCACCGGGAATCATTCCACTCACGATGACCCGCCAGCTCGACAGCACGGGCTTTGAACTGATTGCAAACGATGGTGGAACCCCTATCAAGATCGACTACATCAAAGAACACAAGAACGTTGCTTTGTTTGGGACCACTCGTTCTGGTAAATCTGTTGCTGCCAGCGGTATGCTAACCCCCTTTATTGCATCTGGATTTCCCGTGGTTGCACTCGACTATCCAAAATCGGATGGTACATCTACGTTTAGCGACTACGCCGATTTTTTGGGAGATAGAGCTGCTTATTTCGATATCGGGAAGGAGTCTTCAAACATCATGGAGATTCCTGATTTGCGAGGACTGCCAACAGAGGTTAAGACAGAGCGATTCGACGACTACAAAAGCTTTTTAGAAAGCTCCCTTCTGATGCTAGTAAAGTCTAGCGATGAGGGATTAAACCAGATGGCGAGAGCACTGCTAGGTAAAGCGCTCAACGGATTTTTCAGTGACGAGAAAATCAACGCTCGGTATGACGCGGCATTAGAAGGCGGATTCGGATCAGATGAATGGAACAACATTCCTACGCTCACTGACTTAGCGCCATTTTACTCAAGAGAGTTTCTTGAGTTTGATGAATCAACGAGTACTGCGCTCTCAAATGCCAGAGAACATATAGCCATCCAGCTAGAGTATTGGATTAATTCAAAGATAGGCCGTGCGATTGCTCGTCCCAGTTCTTTCCCAATCAACGCACAGCTCATCGTCTTCGCACTGCGTAATCTTTCCAATGACGATGAGGCGGCGGTGCTTGCACTCAGCGCCTATGCAGCGGCGCTAAGATCTGCATATCGAGCGCCGAAGTCCATCTTCTTTATTGATGAGTCGCCCATCCTATTCGAGTACGATTCGATTGCAAAGCTGATTGGACGTATCGCTGCTAACGGTGCCAAACAGGGGATTCGGCTGTTCCTATCGGCTCAAGATCCCAATACTATCTGTGAATCTCCGGCTGGGCCAAAGATTATGCAGAACATGTCTATCTTTATGACTGGGCGCATCAAAGAAACGGCAATTGACTCATTCGTAAAATATCTCCGCTACGACGAGGAAATTATCTCCAAAAATGCCAGTAAGTCTTTCTTTCCACAGCGAACTGGGCTGTATTCTAACTGGCTAGTGGACACAGGGGGAATGCTTACCCACTGCCGATACTATCCAAGCGAACTTCAGCTGGCGATTGTTGCTAACAATATGGAAGAGCAACTGGCTAGAAACCGCGTCACAGAACGGTATGGCGGCAGAAGGTTAGAAGGGTACATAGCATTTTCAAAGCAGTACGCTGCGGCTATTCGAAATGGTGACGATATGGAGGTAATTTCATGAGACAGCTTAGATGGACACTTTCGCTAACAGTTTTGCTGCTATTTCCTACTGCTGTGGTCGCACAAAGCGACACGTCTCTCGATCAGCTCTCTAGAGAATTTAGGACGCTTCAGAGCAATACAGAAAGTTCTGATCTACCTATGCAGACGCAGAGTGTAGACACTAGCTCACAAACAGAAGCTGCTGCACCAACTCAGAGTGTAGACACCAGTTCGCAAACAGGGACTGCCGCTCCTACACAAAGCTTTGTCCCCTCACAGGGAAGCGCTACAGTTCCCGACGTGGTTGGCAATACACGCGGCAGTGTAGATGACATCATAGATATAGATGCGGGCGGGTACATTGATCCGATCACAGGAAGAGTCAACAGCTCTATAGAGGGAGTGAAAGGAAGAGTTACCGATGGCATAAACCGCGCTTTATCAAGAGCCGTCTCTCCAATTGATGAAGCGATTCAAGGTGCGCTCGGGAGCGTTGAGGCGCAGGTAGATAAGAGCATTCAGAAAGTGATGGCCCCAGTAGATCAGGCTATCGATAACGTTATGAGCGGCATAGAGGGTCAGATTGATAAATGGCTCACTGATCTTTTCGGTGAGGCTGTTGAAGATATCGCAGGCGATGTACTTGGTGAGGCGACTGGTGGACTTCTTGGCGGACTTCTTGGCGGTGGCAGTCGATCTGTAGAAAAAGCATACGATCCCCTTTCTCCAGCTTCGTCCGTTGTCACTGCAGCTACGTTCAACGAGCTGCTCGCAGGTGTCACACGTCCTTACGCCGATATCATTCCTTTTGAGAGTGGCGGTATGGGCCTTCCCGACTACAGCTCTATACCATCGGTAGTCGATGCCCTAGTTGCAGGTAAAGATGGTAACCCCAACCGAGTAATACAAGGTGCTGATAGATTCTCAACTAACCCTCAAGGGCTAGCTCTTTCTCTAAGAGGCGAAATACGTCGAGCAGGTTCACAAGCCGTTGCCGCAGGAACACTGAGTAAAACTGGCCAGGATCTTATGCAGGCTGAGTTGGAGGGTGCGAAGGAATCCCTTAACGCTGCCATAGAGTATGCAGATGATTCTCAAGATAAAGATGTCACCCAAGACATCATGAAAAATCTATCGGCTCAGTTAGCACAAGATAGTGTTATTCGAGCAAATGAGTTTAGGCAATCTACCATTGACAGACAGCAGCAGGCCGCTGATGCTATGGTTCAAACCGAGATAGCGCAGCTTTTAAGTGAGCAAAATAGAAATAACAGAGCTTCTTTGCTAGGTAACGTATCTGCAATGCAGATTGCAACAGCAGGGCTTTTTCTGCCAGGAGAATGTGGCGACAATCCACTACCACATTGTCAAAAAGCTATGGAGGACAGTCCAAGTGATTAATTTATTAATCTGGTCAAATTCGTTCTATCTAGCGGTAGATGGAGCAACAGAATTAGTACAAGATGCGATGGGTGTCAACAAAGATGCAATCGCATCTTGGAACGAACGATGGGAAACGATCTTTGATTCGGGTCTTTTCTCTATCATCGTGCAGATGAGCATCTATCCTGCGGTAATTGCAATTGTGATATGGATGACGGGTGAAATCAAAGATTTCGATAAAGGTGAAGTCTTTAAGCGTTCGTTTTACCCAAATCTGATGTGGGCAATGTGCGTAATAGTTTTATTAAACAACAACGGAGCATTTCTAGCGGATGGGGTTCAAGGATTGCACAGGTTCGGACAGGTTTTTAATCAACAAGCGCTTTCCTACCAGCTCAATGATGTTGCTCTTGAGGACGCGATCAGGGCGTCAGTTGGACGAGGAGATCTAACAGCAGCTATACAAGCGCAGTTAGGTCAATGCAAAGCGTATGTTGGACAAGAGCAATACAACTGTCTTATCAATGCAAGACAGCAAATTGGGCAGAGGATCGATACCTATGAGAATGAGTGGCTGCTAGATCTACCCGATGCCTATGCCAGTACGAAGGAACAGTTAGACTACCTACTCGTTCCAGGGGGAGGAGATGCTATCAATGCAATTGATGATTTTGCTTTCGATGATGCTTTCGATGATCCTGTCATGATTGAAAATCCAGGCAGTAGATCAGGAGAAAGGGTGGGCGAAGCCGCTCAAGAAGGTTTCGATATAGCGGCTGAAGAAGGCAAAGGAATTGTAGGTAGAGCCGTTGGCGCGGTCTCTGGCGCATTTCTAGGTGCGCTGGGCAGCATTATCCAAGGCTTTACCCACGGCTTCTTACTGGCGGTACAGTGGGGCTTCGTTAACAGCCTTGAAATGGCGATGCTGCTAACTGGACTAGTTGCTCCGTTTGCAATCGCCCTTTCTTTCATCCCAGGAACGGGAAGACCGATCATCGCCTGGTTGTTGGCCTATGCTTCAATGGTCATGGTGCAGTTCTACTACAACATATTCATCGGCATCATCGGCGTAGTGATAGTTAATTCAAATGCACACGATATGAACGGCTATCTACTCGTTCTGGCAGTTTTTGCCCCTGTGCTTGCTATTAAGCTAGCGCAAGGAGGTGGCGTAGCCGTCTTTGAAGCGATTAGCTCTGGTTCTGTGGGATCGGTAATAGCATCAGTAACTGGCGCAGCCAAGGCAGGGTAGGTATGACAGCTTTAAACAAGGAGATCTTTAGACAAAAGATTCTAGATAAGTCAAACCTGCTGCCTACGCTTGTCTGGTCAGCTATAGGTTTCGGCGTCATTGGGACCGTAACAGGTATTCTTAGCCTGTTTGTTCTCATCGTTTTAGCAGCCAAAGATGTTCCAAGCTTGGTTCAACTAGATAATGGACAGACTGTATTAGTTGAACCTATAGACAGCCAGGACAGAACAGATGAGGTTATCACCAGTTTTGTCGAAGAAGCTATCTCACAAATATTCACTTGGAACGTCGTTAGTAAAGATCAACAAACCAGGCGAATCACAGATCCTGGTATTCCAATTGGGACTGGGCAGAAAGTGCCTACTAGAACCTGGCAGGCATCTTTTGCTATAGCAGAAGACTTTAGAGAAGTCTTTCTTGAGGAGATGGCAAATTCTTTTATCCCGAGAGGCGTTTTGACAGGTGATGTACAGAGCACTCTATTGATCGACTATCTCAGCCAACCTAGAGAGCTAAAGTCGGGAGTCTGGGAAGTAGATATGGTCGCTTTTTTAGTGATCTTCGATGGTAGGAATCCTCAGGGTAAGACGACTAGTTTCAACAAAACAATAGTAGTAAGAGCTGTAGAGCCTGCTATAGATCCGTTGCCTGATGAGACTACCGCCATACAAAAAGCGGTGTACCAAACTAGATCTAAGGGGCTGACAATCGATGAAATTTACGAATTGGAGGCGAAATAGTGAAAGGCACTGGACAGGAGAATGGCTATTCTCTAGATAAGATCAAAGTGTTGGTTGGGCTCAGTGATACTGAAGAGAAGAGTACGCCAGTTAGTGCTGAGTCAGTTATTTCAGATGAAGAAACAGACCTTCTTGAAGAAGGTGATTTCGTAGAAGAGAGAACGGAAAGACAGCCCTGGCAATTGCCGTGGACGAAGATGCTAGTCATTGGCGGTCCTTTAGGGATTGCCTGTCTTGTAATTGGCTTTATGCTCACCGGACTGACTGGTCTGAACAGAGCTGACGATGAAAATGAGGATGTCGTTGTAGTCTCAGAACCAGAACAAGTAGATACAGAAAACGCAACAGAAGATGAGATTGCAGCGCTTAAAACAGCGAATGCATTAGGCAATCAAGCATCAGTGTTGAACAACCAACCTACGAGAGCAGAAGTGCGCCCCCAGCCACCTGTTCAGCCAGAGTCAGAGCCAGCAGATGAGCAGACTCAGGAAGCATCATCAGAAGTCAGACAGCCGCAGCCAGCCACCGTCTCTAGTCCCTCTGCAATTAGGTCGCGGCCCATGCCGGTAGCTAGACCCGTCACAACTCCTCGTAGACCCGTGGCCAGGCAACCTGTTTCACCGCAGTCAGTCGCTCAGCCTGCGGCTAGACAACCTATAGTTCGGCCATCTACTGTGCCTACATCGGCTCAGTCCTCCCCAGAAGAGGTAATTGATCCATATGATGCTTGGGAAAGATTGGTCGCACTAGGTAGCTACGGCAGGGTCGCCGACCAGGGAAATGGTGGAGGGGCTTTAGAGTCTGAGGTCAATGCAGAAAGTTCGACAGCTGCTGCGACCATAACCAGCGAAGCTCAGCAACCAGTAGAGAGATACATTCCAGTTGTTGTAAGCGAGAGCACTTCTGTTGAACCAACTGTCTATCGGGAAGTAGTGTCGTCAGAGCCGTCTATAGATACGGAACCAGATAAAGAAGCCACACCTGAGAGTCAGGAGGAGAATGAGTTAGCTGCTGCGAGTGAGCCTACAGAGTTCAACAAGGCGTACGAGGATGACGTTGCGTTCATTATGTCAGGCGGCAACCGCAACGACGCCATTGAACAGTCCAGCGCAGTAGAGATTCTACCTGGAGTCAGTGCCGGGGGACAGTTCATCGTGCCGATGGCATGGTCAGAGGATCTTCAAAGCCCACCAGGGGCAGTTGAGTTGACAGAAGATCTAGTCTCTAACGGCACTGTCATTATGCCAGCCGGAACACAACTAACAGTCGAATTAGCAGGTGCTAGTTCGAGCGGAATGGTCGAACTAAGAATTACCTCGATTATCCTGCCAGAGAGCAGTTATAGCTATATGCAGATACCTGTCGAAGCAATTACGATACGTAGCAACGACGGTAGCGTACTGGTTGCTAAAGAGATGTCGGGCTCAGAAAGAGATATCAACAGACTTACTCGAAACCAAGCAATTCTAGGAGCAATTGGACAGGTTGGCAGTGTACTCAATCGACCCAATAGCAGTAACAGTGCGATTGGTCCAACGGGTGCTATCAGCTCTACAGACTTCGGGTCGCCTAGTATTCTAGGCGCTGTTTTAGAGGGTGCTGCTAATACAGTAATAGCGCAGAGAGCGCAGCAGAACCAGGACCAAATTGAAAGTCTACAAGACAGAAGTTCTATCCTAGCTATCGAGCATGGAACAAACATTGAAATCTTTATAAATCAACGGATTCTGTTGTGATGAAAGTTCCTTTTTGCATACCTTGGCTATTCGTCTTCATTCTGTCGCTGCCTGCCAGAGCGTCGCTGGTAAAAGAGGCAGAGCTAACGCCGTCTTGTGATGGCGAAGTTCCTGTTACTGTCTATCGAGGGATGGGAGCGGTGATCGACTTTACAGAAACTGACTTTGTCGTGCGAAGGGCATGGCTAGGAGATCCGAGTCGGCTAACGCTTGATACCGACAGACCGATGGAGCAGGGCGGAAGCCGTGTTGTCTATCTAAGAGCGATTGAGACCCTTGACTTTGAGGGACTACCTTCTACTAGCACGACTGTTCTTACTGCCATAGTCTCCGATCTAGATAGTGAAAGAACCTGTCAATTCCCAATTTCCTACAGTGATGGAAACCCTGAATACACATCGATTCGCCTAATTGATGGCCAGGAAAGAGACGGAGGGACTGCGTCGCCGCTTCTAGCAACGGTAGATATAAACAATGTAGAAGCCGGAATCAACTCCAATGCTACAACGCTAGGTGAGGATAGTCTAATCGTTGTTCAAGTCCGCAGCTTTATTGACGAAGTTCGCAGTGGGAAGGTACAGAGAATTGCTGCTCAGGAGCTAGATATACAATGGGTGTTATTAGAAGAACTAGAAAGACAAGGCGCTTTAATCAATACGCCAGCCTATCGTCAAACTATCTCTCTTTAGCCCTTTTCCCTTGGCTGCTTGGCGTATCAAGTCTACCCTTGGCACAATTAGAGATAGAAGACGAGTCCACCACAATCCCCGACATCACTCAGGTATCAATTGACTCTTTTGGCACTCTACCAGAAAGTGACCAAGGCGTTGCTGACGTCATTTCCCTTTACGACTTTTCCAACCTGGTCGATATCAGGGATATGACACTAGGGTTTGCCCATCAGTACATTTCTAGGGAAGAAGCCGAAGCGCTAACCCTTCAAGATTATTCGTTCCTTAGCGAGGTTACCTTCGCTGAGATTATTCATCTCACGAATTCATATAAAAGGGACGTTGACCAGTTTCCTCTAGCACTAGTCTCACTGAAGACATTCCTTTCCCATCCTGTTCTAGCCAGTGAGAGAAAACTCACCCTAGCACAGGTGATGACAAAGTACCCCGACATCGGCAACTTCAAACTTGGCTTTCTAGAGCTAGAACAATATGGAGAACAAGAAATTCCAGGACTACTAAGGATTCCGCTTATGGAGATCCCTGGATGGGGAGATATCAAAGTATCAGAAATTCCAGGGCTTAAAAAGGCGGCGATCGACGCAAGTGATAGTCTCGATGGCAGCATAGTAACCCTCACAATATCCTCAAAAGACGACCAGGAAATAGTTCTTCTCAAAGACAGCTCAGGGCTTACTCTCGAATGGAGTCAGCAGCCAGCAGATGGGCTAAGACCTTTTGATAGCTATCTGGCCGTGCCAACGATATCAGATGAGAAGATAGCAGTGTCAGCGTACTTTCCAACCTGCGGGAAACAAGCAGAAGCACTAGAATGCAACCTGATTGGCCCCTTCCCGTATGGTCAATATGCTGAAGGTGACAGTATCTACGTGTCAGCGAAAGACTGGAGCCTAGCAGATGAAGAGGAAAGACTCTCGGCACCAGAAACTACCGAAGAAGAAGGTAATCTACCTGATACTGCAACGCAACCCTTGGCTGGTCAGGCTCAGTTTCTCAAGGTTTTGATAGCAGCCGGACTAGGGACTGCTCTAGTAGGCTTACTCGCTTTCTATTTCATGTTAAGAGGCTTATTTGGGAAGAAGAAGGCATGACCTACTCATATATTGCACAGACAGCAGAGGTACAGCCTTCGTCACCGCTAGACCTGGGATACATCCTCAAGCAGCCAATGACACAAACGGTAGGTGTCATTATTCTCTTGGTTGTTGTCTCTTCTTTGCTAGGTGATGGAAGTGGCAGCGAAAGGAGACTTCTAGCCCACGGCAGAAAAGGAGGAAAAGTAGATTCAAAAGCAGCGAAGAAAACTGCCTTCAAGCAGATGAGGGAACGAAAGCACAATAAAGTTTCCTTTTGTACTCAATCTGTAGACACAAGCGGTAAACACTACAAAACTGGTCCAGGTGCCATGTTCGTTACCGATGCTCAAAGGGGAACTGCTGCTATCGGCGCTTCTAGCTCGGGAAAGACATATAGTGTGATTGACCCGCTTATCCGCTCATCTGTAGAGCAAGGGTTTCCTACTATCATTTACGACTTTAAATACCCAGAACAAAGCAGCAAGGTAGTTGCCTACGCAGCTAAAAAGGGCTATGAAATTAGCGTGTTTGCACCTGGGTTCAAGGAAAGCAGTATCTGTAACGTACTTGATTTCATGTCAGATGCAGACGATGGCCTGATGGCAAGACAGATTGGATCAACCTTGACGGCAAACTTGGCTGGGAAAAGCGCAGGGAAGCGTGATGAGTTCTTCGGAGATTCTGGCGACCAACTGATGCAGGCACTAATGATGCTTGCAAAGAGTTTGCCGGAACCAGACTTAATGACTGCTTCCGTACTAGCTTCTCTGCAGAAGCTGCCTGATAGGATTCTTCAAGTGAAGCAACGCTGCGAAAATTCCTCAAAGAATGACTGGCAGATATCTACACTAACTTACATGGCGTTTGCTCAAGTCATCCAACTAAGGGAAAGTGAAAAAACAATCGCAGGCGTCATCGGTACAGCTCAGCGTGTTTTCTCTAGATTCTTAGTCAGGGAGCTAATTTCGACGCTCTGCGGAAAAACTACTATCCCTATCGATATGGAAGGAAAGAAGCTTCTTATCATCGGGATGGACCAGACTAGACGCGACGCCGTCTCGCCACTGTTAGCAACAGTGTTGACTATGCTAGTCAACTACAACCTATACAACAAAGAAAGGATAGATCCGCTAGTCCTATGCCTAGACGAACTTGATTCACTGTATCTGCCGGATCTAAAGCGATGGGTTACTGAGGGAAGATTCAAGGGGCTTTGTCCCATCATCGGCTTTCAAAATATTGGTCAGATTGAGGAATCCTATGGTAAGGGAATTTTGCAAACAGTTCTGGGTGGTTGTGGTACGAAGGTGATTCTCAATCCGCAAGACAAAGCAAGCGCTGAATATTTCTCGTCCTATTTAGGTGAGGAAACACTAGATATTAGACAGCGTAGTAAGAGCAGTGGTAAAAGTTCATCGGTAACACGCTCTAGACAGCTCAATAAAAGACAGTTGGTAGAAGTGGCAACTCTTCTGAAGTTCCCCATTGGTAAGGCCGTGTTTATCAATCCTGGCTATTCGTCTAAAAAGGAAGCTTATGTCCCGGTCATTGGACAGATTAAAATTCCAAAAAATGAAGCAGCCATTTCAGATAAATGTGAAAACCTGTGGCCAAAGATTAGGCAGAAGCTAATTGCCAGAGCGCAGGATAACAGTACCGATCCTGAAGTGATTGAGCAGCGGCGGCAGTTCTTAGAAAAGATGTTCTATCTAGAAGATGACAATGCTCCGACTAAAAGTGGTAAACCGAAGGATTCCAGCTTATTAAAAAGATTAACTGAGGTGCTATAGACATGAATTATCCAGGACTTCAAGGGGCAGGTGGATATACTCAATCTTCCTCATCTAGAACTGCCGAAGCGAGTGCCTCGGGAGCGTCCTATTACACTGCTCTTAGCATTGCTCTGATTTATATGAAGATAAAAGCAGCGTTTAAAGAAACAGAAGCCGAAGAAGAGGAAGATTCTCAAGCAGTTGACGTCGAGGTTGAGGACCAACCAGAAAACTTCAAAGAAGCGAACGAATACAGTGAGGGATTCAACACAGACGAGCAGCCTCTAATAGAGGGAAAGGCGATACAGGCGATTGAAGGTGCCAGTCAAGATCAACTCGCTGCTATGGCACCGCCAACGGCACTGCCACCTGATAGGCAATCTGTAAAGGATAAGATCGACCGTATCGCTCAGACCAATCCTGTCGTAACAGTCAAAATTGGAGATACTGTTCTAGCAGAACCTTCGTCTTCACTTCTCGAACGGTTGGAAGAGCTAGGCGTAGAAGAGCAGAAAGCGTTTGCAGAGGCGATGCAGGGAGAAAATCCCACACAGCGCGTATCTATTACCATCGAAGAAGAAAATATTAATTTTCTCGCTACGCCTGAAAACAACCTTGGCTGGACCGTTCCTACAACGCAAGCAGACGTTGAGGTTGCTCAGTCTGAAATCATTGAAGAAGTTCGTAGGCAAAACTCTAAGAGTCATCAGAAGATTAAAAGCGCAGCGCAGATGCAAGCTGTTCAAGACGGCATAGAGGAGGGTACATACCCGCTTCACGGCGAGAGCAAATACTCTGTGCTAGTCACGTCAGATGCTGTCTTCGTCTTCGATCAAAAAAGCGGACTTGTTCAAGATTCCGTCGAGATTGGTGAGGTTAGCAACTTAGCAGAAAAGATCACTGACCAAATAAACGGATTAACTCGGCAAGAGCAGACTAGAGAAGCCCTTGCAGATTATGGAGGTCCACGTCACGCAAAGCCAGCACGATCTAGCAGTGCGATTCCAAAGGTTAGTAGAAGACAAAACGAACTTACACCATAAGGTCCATTTATGAAAAGGCACCAAAGAAGAAATCTTAAGAAGCAAGCGCAAACTATACTGTTTTGCGCTGTCCTAATTTGGGCAACTTTCAATGCCATCGCCTCTGGCGCAGCGATGGCATTTCAACCAGCTACAGCGCCGAGTGTACTAGATGGCTACGAGGATGTCGTCGTTTACAACGGCTATGCCTACGGTACTTCTGCTGATGGCGGGGAAGCGATCGCAAGCAAAGCGACTGGGGAATGGAAGCTTTCATGTGCTTTTAGCCATCATCTTTCCAATCAGGAACTACTAGGGCCATGTGGATTGCCGATTGGAACGGCCAGACACATGAAAGTACTCAGGAAGAAAGGAATCAACCATGAGCTGTTCGTTTCCTGACTAGCCTCCTGTCAATCTAGATAAAAAGGAACGGCATCGCAAAGTATTGCTATCTGAGCTTTTGAATCGCGATGCATCCTTTTAGGGTCTCTTCCTGCGTTTCTATACGCTTGCTCGCAAGCGGCCAGCTCCTGTAGTTTCTCTTCTCTCACAGGGCGATCGCGGTTTCTATCCCACGCGGAATTAACCCTCACACTCGGTATATAGCCGCACACCTCTGCAACTTGACCGTCAGTAAACCAATGATATTCTTCCTTCGGTATGCCTTGAGCCTCTAACTTAGCCAAACACCCCTGCTTGCCTCCAACGAACATATCAGTCTTGGAATCAACAGCGTAGCTCAAGAGGGCAAGGCCAACCATCAGGCTCGAAGCGCGGGGGAAGCGAGTGACTACATTAATGACTATATTAGCGACCCCACTAATGATCCTAACAATGGCATATCCATACCAGAAGTTGTTCATGACCAGTACCAGCGTGTATATATCCTTTCTAAAGTTAGGCTCATCTTAGATCATAGCCCGACTAGAGTTTGATTCTCTTGACACTCCCCGACCTAAAGGAACGGGGATTCTCCTAGACTTTCAGGCTATATCGTCTAAGTATCCGGGATTCAGCGACCGTAGCGTAGAAGGCTCGATAGGTTGCTTAGATGTCCGGTTCCCAGCCTGATTCCGTTTGCCATTGCTGGCGAAATCACTGATGGGCGTAGATTTCCCGCAGTCCACGGGTATCCCCTTACGGTTGGGGGTCGGCTTTTTATGTCTGGTGCTGACAAACCTTAGATTTAAGCGTCGTTGTCCGTTGCGCGCCGCTTGCGTATCAGCGTGGTCAATGTGACCGCACGACTCGCATACAAATTTTTCACCGTCTCTATTTGACTTAGAGACGTGAGCGCAAGCTGAACATTCTTGAGAAGTATGATGCGGTGGATACTTGAAAACAGGCTTCCCAGACTTGGTAGCCAACCACGCAACTTTAGCGTAGAGTTCGCCCCAAGCTGCGTCAGAGATAGAACGGTTCAATCCTCGTTTGCGGGACTGACCGTTAGGAAGAAAACGACCCTTCTGTTTTTGGGGCTTACAACGCGCTTTCATCCCTTGGACATTGAGATGTTCGTGACCAATAGAATCGGCTGTATCGACTATTTTCTGAGCCGCTTTCCACTGATACGCACTGCGTTGATCACGAATCTTTTTATGAGTTTTAGCTAGAGCTACACCTGCTTTAGCTCTGTTTTTAGACCCTTTTTTCTTGCGATTTACTCTACGCTGTCTGATTTTCAAACGTCGCTTAGTCGCTTTATTCGTGGCGAATCGTGGATTTTCGATGTGTGACCCATCGGTTAATGAAGCTAGTTTGTTGATGCCGACATCGAAACAAACGTTAGATTTTAGATCTGCTGTCGCAGTTGGTATCGGTAGATCAGGTTGGTTTTTGACAATAACCGAAAGATAGAAACCATCGGCTTCCTCAATCACCGTGACCGTTCCGAGCTTAGATTTTTCTGGGAATGGGCGGCTGTTGTGATGCCGCATCCATCCGATACCAGGGAGATACACGCGACTGCCTTCAAACTTAACCCGCCCCGGTGGATACTGAAACGACTTGAAATTAGAGCGCTTACGATACGCTGGGAACCCTCTGTTGTACTGCCAAAAACCAGTGAAAGCAGCGTCTAGTTTTTTGATGTTCTGCTGGAGAACTTGAGAATCGATAGATCCGAAATAGTCTGATTCGTTGCGTAGCTCAGTCGTGCGTTTTTGCTGGATTCCACTAGCACTATTCCAGACGACAGTAGCCGGTTTAGTGTTGGTCGCTTTCTTAGTTTTAGTCAAAACCTCTACCGAGACAACACCGTGTTTTACTACAGCGCAAGTTAACGGACAGCAACCACCATATTCGGTTCTATTGGATAAATCGCAAAATGAACCAAACGCATACGTTACGGTCGCTTCGGAATCTAAGTTATTGCAGTTGTATCCGGTTTCGCGTTCACGCAGAGCATAGTTACGATGCTTACGCAGCTTGACGACCCACTCAGTCATTTGGTCTGACTGAGAAGTATTAGGTCGAAGCTTATATCTAAAGCGCGTTTGCATCGCTTACGGAAGTCGTGTTAAGGTTGGTCTGTAACTAATATAGCTTTGGTCTGTAGGAATGACAACCCCTTTTAGGCGAGAAAGGAACAGCGTTACGAATCTTTTATGTCATTTGGTCTGTGTTACCAAGAAACGCCGCAAGATATTCACGAGCAAAAGCCTTGAAAACATTGAAGAATCGTTTCGCAGCGTAGCCGAAAAGATGAATTTTGAAATTCGGGAATTTAACGGTGAATCAGACCACGTTCATGTTCTGTTGGAATATCCGCCGAAACTATCAATCTCTCAGATGGTCAATTCGCTTAAAGGCGTATCGAGTAGAAAATACAGGTCTACTGGTTTTCGATGTCCCACCGAATCAGCGCTATGGAGTCCTAGCTACTTTTGCGTTTCGGTTGGTGGGGCACCATTGGAGATCCTTAAACAATACATCGAAAACCAGCAACGACCCGTTTAGAACTGCTCGCTTCCAGCTCACTTGAGAGACGTATCACTACATCCCCGCCCTGAAGTGCTGGGCTTTGTGATTTTTCTCTCAAACTCTCTTAAGTCTTAGTAAGCCTCTTCGTTCTTGAATGACCTGGGACTAGGTAAGCGTCTGAGGATCGACTTAGCCCAGCCGTGAAAGTTCATCACTTCAATAGACTCTTGGTACTGCGGATTGCGCGAATCGCTGTGGAGGATAGAGCGCAGTTGACATGCTCCCCTCGCTGAAGCAAGGGGAGCATGTCAAGGAGAATCTAAGTAGTCCGCTTACGGCGATTGAATTTTGTGCAGCAGGCATGGCCTTCACAGTAGAGCCATTCATCGGGTTGATTGCTGATAATAATTGCTTCTAAAAATATTGAACAGCCCCCTTTAGTAGGGTCGAGTGGTTGCTTTAAGCAGCGGTTACACCAGGTTGATGTAAACAAACCGCACTCTGCGCCATGCGATGGCAGGTAGGGTGTCCCGTCGTCAACATTGCGTTTGAGCGAACGAGACAAGTTTTCTTCTGCGTCTTTGCTTAGTCCTAGTGAATGCTCAGGAAGGGAGTCTGACGGTTTGACGTAATTGTCCAGCGGAAACAGCATCAGCTGCTCTTTGTTCATAGCTAATCTTCTTAAACTCGATTACTTGGTCGGAGACTTCAGAGGATATGAATCATGCTTTGTAGGAGCAATTGTTGATAGTATATATGAACTGTCTGAACATGAACTGGCTGAGCCATGTTGTCAGGCTGCTGTTGCCCTTTCTGTGTTCGCGCTGTCGCCGCCACCATCGCTATGCAACTGTCTTTTTGACGTAGAGCAGCGAGGTCCGCCCATATCTACGTTGTCACTGATCGGACTGAAGGGTTGTGGGAGTACTAGAGCGATGTGTAATTGTTGCCAGCGCCTGTCCGCTGAGCTGCCGTGATGATGTGATTACTCGTAATCACATTTGCTAGAGAGCGATTATCCCTGCCAGTCTGTCAACCTCGGCCAGGACGAAGGTAAGTGGAATGTTGGTTGAGATGCAGCTTTCTTCTCTGCTATCTGGTCGAGCGATCGCCCCTGTAGTCGTCTCATCTACTTCAACGCAGTGTGATCGCTCATATTGTTACCGTTAGTGTCCTCTACATGTATTAATCAACCTCAGTGAATGAGGTTGATAGCGATGGCATTAGGTAAGAGAATTGTAGGAATGCATCAGGTGCAGAGAATACAACGAGCAGCCAAGAAGCGGCGAAGGATAGCCGTGATCGCCTACCAGCTCTATCAGAAGCGTATGCAACAGCATAGTAGCGGTGATGAGCATAGTGACTGGGCTCAGGCTCAGGAGATAGTTAGCAGTCCGCTACGACACTCTGTGTACTTTGTGAATCACATTGTAAAGGCTATCCCAACTTCGCCAGTGCGATGGTTTGCATCAGGCGTTTTAGGTAAAACTTCGTGGGAGTGGATGGAGCTA
The DNA here is from genome assembly GCF_015207105.1 of cf. Phormidesmis sp. LEGE 11477. Lineage (GTDB taxonomy): Bacteria > Cyanobacteriota > Cyanobacteriia > Phormidesmidales > Phormidesmidaceae > Phormidesmis. Next base: position 13,575 of record NZ_JADEXO010000047.1, on the reverse strand, counting down.
TTGCTAATCCCATCATTTTTGGCTGTTGGTGCGTTCTACCTGGAGAACCAGATAGAGAGGCGACAGGAAAGAATTGCTGATGAGCGGATCAAGCAAGAGACATTGACAAGCTATTTCGAGCAAATGAAGGAGCTGTTGCTGTCGGAAAACCTGCGCGAGTCGTCGGTAGATAGCGAGGTGTGCAGCGTAGCTAGAGCGCTTACGACGACGACAGTTAGGGAGCTAGGCAGTGAACATAATGCTTTACTTGTTAGCTTTCTGCAAGAATCTAATCTCAGCCGAAGGCTAGAAGCCACAGAAGTAAAGTCTCTTCCGCTCTTAACCGGTCTAGATCTGAGGCGCACAGACCTAAGCGGAGCTGACCTGAGCGATGCCGACTGAGTGGTACCATACTTTTTGGTGCCAATCTTCGCCATGCATACCTCAGCGGTGCCAACCTAAGCAATACAAACCTAAGCGGTACAGATCTAAGTGGTGCTAACTTAGATAATGCTGACCTGCGCCATGCCTACTTAGGCGGTACCAACCTGTACGATAGTTATCTATTCGATGCTGACCTACGCTTTTCTATAGAGCTTAGGAAAGAACAGCTATCAAAAGCATTTCTATGCAACACGCAACTGCCAGAAGGTATAGGGTTAGATTCAGAGCGAGGCTGTGGGAAGTTTGACCGCAGTCTCGCTCCGGACGGTTCCTTTGTGTCCTCTTCCCTTTGAATTTTGTACGGAAATCAAAAGCGTTGGAGCTGGTCTTTGTAGTGTTGTTCGAGCGATCGCCTTCACCGTTTTTCCTATCATCAAGCCGAAGATCTGAGTCTGTGTCTACTAGGGAAGAGTCTAATGCAGCAAACCGCGTTGGCGGGCTAAGAGGTAAGGTGAGTTGTCATCGGCCACCAGCGCCACCGAGAGTCGAGCTGGTCTTTGCACTGTTCGTTCGTTTGTCCGTCAGCGCCTCTATTGTGCTGTTGAGATGATGTGATTATACGCTGTCACGCTATCACCCCTCTTATGCAGCGCGCTCACCCCTGGCCTACTGATTAGGCTAAAGGGTGCGTAGTACTAGAGCGAAGTAGTTGCTGCCAGCGCAGGCGCTGAGCGTGATGACGTGATGAAGCAATTACTTCCCCAATAGATTCTAAATATTTTTCTCCTTTTTCTTGACGTTAGCCTTACGTAACTTCATCCACTTAATGTTTAGATAAAGACAGCGAAAGCCACCTGGTCAGAGGCGGCTTTCAGTCGTTTACGGAGCTATGTTGTGCTGCAAACTAATCGTATTTTAATCCCACTAATTGTCATATGTCTAACTGTTTTGGGTTTATCTGTTGTCTACAGCGGTGGATGTATGAATGCTCAAGCTGGAGATGGTCACAAACTTCGTATCTCGGGACATAATTCCATATGCGTAGGAGGTGACTTCTAGAACAGCCGATCAGACAGGTTTCAACTGGCACAACGTGCCTGAATGCCGAATTGAATGGCGATCGCCGCCATGATACCTATCCTGGGAAGCTACGCCGCTCTGTAGAAGTGACACAGGAATACGATGCAGGCCGCGACGATTCTGAGCAGTTTGCTATCACTGGATCGATATTGCGCCAGTAAAGCAAGGTTAAGCCGGGGCTAGTCAAAGAGTGGATGGTTGAGCATAAAGCTGAAATAGACAGTGACAATGCTGGCTATGGAACCAGACAGAATACGAGTAAGCCTGAACCTCGCGAGGCTATTAAATAAAGTGATGGCGTGTTTGCGGGCTAGGGGTTAGTCGGATGGTTGAGGCTCCTGATCAACCTCTGCTTGATCGTTATTTTCGATGCTTTCTTCAATTTGCTCAAACACCTCTTCACTTATGCTATCGCCGCACAAGACAAGCATTCTATCAACAGCCTCGATATACGCTTGCTCTTCTTCGGGTCGCTCTATCCTATAAGATGTCAAGCCGCTGCGTTTCATTTGAAACTCAGCATAGGTACGTTCGCTCTCGAAGTTATCTTTAATCGCGGCCCATGAGATCCGCGCAGAGTCGCACATAGAGTATTCCTTTTCTCTGCTTCTTTCGCTATCCACTCCGACTATGTAGCCCACACCTAAAAAGAGTAAGGCTAACATCAACTTATCCATGAGTAATCCACTTCTTGACATCGCATCGTCGCTTTTTCTGTCGGGTTGCAACAACCCCTTGACCCCTACCAGTCATACTCACCATAGACTTCACCCCACTTGATAGCCTCAAGTGGCTCTGTCTACATGGTGTGGCGGTTGGAGTTTTAGAGTAAGTGATTGATGTCACCGGGCATGTCGGGAGGTAGCGGCATCTCTGATAAATCTGCGCGGGTTACGACTCCAAAATGAATAGAGTTTTATCGTGAATCTTCTATGTAATACACGACTGCCAGAAGGTACGGACTTAGATCCCGATCGTGATTGCGAGCGGTAGCGATGTGATGGATGATGCGCCAACTGCGGTGAAGTGGCCTTGCCTAGTTGGACTGTGGAGATCGCACTGACGGCCTGCTTTCAGCCGTTGATTCTATATGTACACTGGCATCGCCAAAGCCAACCGAGACAGAACCGCCAACTAGCAGTGCGGTCAAGTCCAGCGCCACGATAGCGGCGATCGCCCATAAACCCAGATGACCTTCATAGTTGTTCCTTGAAACGGCGGAGCCTACATGCCTAAGCTGTACAGCCCTCTACCTAACTAGTGGCGTTAACGGATATCCCGCTCGCCCGGCTGTACTAGCCCCACCCCGATCGCTCATTGGAAGCCTATTGGCACTGTGTCAATTAAGGAGCAATAGCCGCTAACTCTTTGTGTTCAATGCATTATCTATGTGCCACCATGCAGCTCACCAGGTCGAGGCCCAGGCGACTACTGGCACATAGCGGCGATACGTCGGATGTAGGCGATCGCGTTGACGAACGGCTCTAGCTTCGCTGTGATCGTTGTCCCGAAGGCTAGCAGGCTCATTCTCAACTTCACAGATTCATCCCGATAGTCAGCAACGCCGTTAGAGCGTTTGTGCCGTTCTTCAACAGGAGTGATCGCCTCGTTATGGCTATTGACCCTTACCAACCAGAGTTAGCCAAGCGGAAAATGATATTTGAGCTTGCACATACCCAGTTAACCAAGCTGATGAACGATCTAAGGAGACTGGGGCCGGAGTTTCGCGCCAATATGCTAAAGCTGGATGAGGCGCTAAAGGACTATCGAGACGCAGGCAAATCACTTGCTGAGTGGATTGAGCAGAAGCAGGAGAACCAAGAGGATTGAAGGAAGCGCACCCGTCATCCACACCGCCTTTCACTAGGCGGTTCTTCTCATTAGATGGCTTCAACCAAAACAAGGAAAGCCATGTTAGTCACTCCTAGTGCCTACCGCCGCTGCCGTCGCCGTCGTCAGCCGAGACAACCGTGGAGCGATGACTGTTATTGGCATACTCTGGCTGCTTACTGAGCGGTGGTTCATCGGGCGGCACCTACTATCCATCCTGACCTACATCGGCCTGTAAGTTTTGGCATTCTACAGAGAATTTGAAATTATCAAAACGCTTTTCCCTCATGGATCGGGCCACTTCAAGCTCTGCTGCCAAGTTTCATTTCTCCTGACTCAGTCCTTCGCTGGCCGACATAGCGGGTCACCTACTAACAGCCGTTAAGCGTCTTCTGTGTGATCTGAGTTCAGCTTTCTTAAGGGGAAAAGGTCTAAACTAGCGTAGTTTAAACAAGCAATTCAACTCATCCGGCGTATCACTACATTGCTGCCTAATCTATTTGGCTTCAGAAAGGACTATGAGCGTGCCATCAACTTCAATAACCCCTGTTCCAGGCTCTGACTACTCAGCTCAGATTACTCAGTTTGAGAATGGATTACTTGAATTTATAGCTCACTACGGTCTGCCGACTGATCAGGTATTTGTTTCTGTGAAAGAGCGACTAAAAGTATTTGCTAATGTTGAGGGTGTTGTAGAAAAAGTAGAGGCAGATCAACTACAGAGGTCCATATACATTTCAAAATTCATTGCTGCGGCTTCTGCTGGATTGTTTGATGCTGCCTTGAACTACATGTGGGATGAAACTATTTATGAGTTGAGAAGACGAGTAGCTCGATACGACTTAGATTACTTCTACGATGCGGCTGTCGGCAGTAGTTCAACGAAGCGAAAGAAGCTCAAGACGGAAGAAGATCTTGACAAAATATCAGACGATAATCTAATTCATGGTGCTCTTGAAATTGGTCTGATATCAAACTTCGGATTCAAGCATCTCGAATATGTCAAGTACATGCGTAACTGGGCTAGCGCTGCTCATCCTAACCAGAACGAGATCACTGGCTTGCAGCTAATTACTATGTTAGAGACCTGTATCAACGAAGTAATTACGCTTCCCTTATCCGACGTAGTTGTAGGAATTAAGCAACTTCTAGATAACATCAAAAGAAATAGAGTAGACGTAGCTGAAGCAAAGCAAATCTCTTCTTTTTTCAGAATTTGCCGAGAGAGAATGCGTACACTCTAGCTGAAGGTTTCTTTGGTTTATTTATTCAGTTGGATACAGCATCTATGACAAGGCAGAACGTCCGTCTGCTCGCACCTGATTTGTGGGAACTTGTAGATGAGCAGACGAAGCAGAGCATCGGTGTCAAATATGCTAGGTTAGTGGCCGCGAATGAGCAGCAAAAGGCTAAGTTCGCACGGGACTTTCTAGAAACTGTGTCCGGTTTGTCTTATATTCCAGACGGCCTACGCGCAGCAGAGATACAGACGGCTATTGAGGATTTGCTCTCCGCTCATAGAGGTATGAACAACTTCTATACTGAGCCTCCTTTTGCTCGACAACTAAAAAGACTTATCGGAGAGGGAGGTAATGTTCCTTCAGAAGTCGAAGAAGAGTATGTGCTTTGTCTGGTAGAAGTATTTCTAAGCAACGGTTATGGCATTGCTCACGAGGCAAACAGCGTATATGAATCTATGCTTGATCAGCTAGAGCCTAAGCAAGTCCTGATTACTGTTCTATCGTTTGCAAATATAGATATAGCGAGCAGTTTACAGATTCCCCTCTGTCGGAATCAATTTAAGGTCTTAATATCCAAAATGAAGACTAGAGTCTCAAGGCCCGCTGTCAAAGAGCTGGTTAATACAATAGAAGCCTACAGAGGTCCTCTTGACAAAATGAAGGATGATGCTCAGATTAAGCGTAAAGTAGCGCCGTTGAGGCAGATACTTTACGCTTAATTCTATGGTCATCGTCCTTGATGAGGTTTGTTAGAATGACCGCCGCTGTTATATTTGCTGCTTTTCTCTGTGATGTGTTGCTGCCGTCGCCCCTTTCGACACAGCAAGATCGCCCCTTGTTCCCTGCCTGCTACTATTGCTACCATCAGCGCTATCTTCCCTTACCGCCTCTACTGCGCTCAGTGCGATGATGTGATTTCACGCTGTCACACTATCACCTTTCTCGCGAAGAGCGATTACCCCATCTTTTCAACCCGGTGCGATCTCCCTCGGTTGTACAGCACTGTCGTTGTCGTCGCCAAGTGAAAGAGTGGTACGGTGCTGGCTGCTGCCGTCACTGGTCAGCAGGAATCGGTTATAGAGATAATAGAGAAGAGCAATCGCCCTCTTTCGCTGTCGCTGTTAAACCAATGCGATCGCCGTTGCTTCAGTCCATCCACAGAGCGATCGCCACCCCCGATTGCTCCCGTTCTGGTTGCTGTGCTGGAGCTGCCTGCCGCTAGAGCCGCTATGACGGCTATCGGGAGCAGATGGAGCTGTGCAGCCATAGTGCTTGTAGGTGAAGCAATGAGCTTACGGTTTTTCTAATGAGCGATCGCCCCTACTTCACTCCACTGGTTTTCAGGTGCAATTGCATATGAGAGCAGAATAGGCTCAATGCGTTTCAAGACATCCTTGTTTCGGTATGTACCTATCAAATCTCCTTGCCCATTGGCTGACCCCAGTTGACTTCAGGCTCAGCTAGTTCCGTCACCCGCTCTAGCAATTCGTCGAGCGTAAAGTCAGGCAAGTCGCGCGCAAGCGCTAACGTTAGCTTCTTATACTCCTTTTCTATTTCACGGAGAAGAGATCGCAACCAATACTTCAAAGCAGCCTACCGAAAGTAGATCTGGCGGCGAGGACTTTGGTATCCACTGGCCTTGAGCTTGAGTCGCCGTGATAGCCGCCTGTTAGCTTTCTCTTCTATTGTCCAACGTAGCATCTTGCCATTCCAGGGATAACAGTATTCTGTAGTGACAGCAGGCCACCTAGAGGCGTAAGGATTACCGGCATTCCAAGATTCGACCGCAGGCAATTGCCCGTGAACTAGAGCCGTGGCTACTGCCAATAGGTCTTCATCAATGCCCGGTGGCATCTGTCCAATCACTACCTGAGCGTAGTACTGTCCCTTCAGCCAGTGAGCTGTGTTTTGAAAGCAAGCAAAGAGTAACTCATAGCAGCCTTTTACAAAGCGGGGGTCATACCAAGGCGTACAGCCGTGCGCTATGGCTGTTTCAACCACGTCCCAGGGCGTGATTCCTTGCTCGTAGTCAATGGTTGAATAGAGTTGGTCAAACAGGTTAGGCATCACTAAAGCCTCTGCGCGTTGCTAGGACAGCTAGTTGTTCGTTGATAGCAGTGTATAGCGCCATCGCCTCTATCGTACCCTGATAGCCATCTCCCCAGGTTTCCATCTCTTCAACGTTCCAGGTATCTACATCAGTACGAGACTTACCCAAAATCGACTTCGCGGTGCCGTTGACAGCAGCATATACGCGCTGAGTCGCCCCAAGCTGCTGAAGTCTTTCTGTCAAACTATTGTAACTACCATCAAAGTAGTCGAGTGCGGCTTGAAGAATAGCGACATCTTCAGCGGTTAAGCCGCGCCAAAGTGCTTCTAGTGGCGGTACCTGCCGTGGATTCTGAGAAGGTCTGCTCACCGTGAAAGTCTCCTATGATTCTATAGCTGTAATATAGCGTTAAACGCTTAACATATAGCGTCTAAGTTTATATATTAAGCGTTGTTGTAGAATAAGCGGTGACTTTAGCGGTTGTTCGTATGATTCAGTGGCGATTGCGTCAGGTGATGGCTGATAGGAACATTACTAACCGAGCCCTAGCCGGACAGATCGGCTTACACGAGACCAGCGTCAGCAAATTGAAGCAGCGCGATGATATGCCGCGTGTGGATGGTGGATTGCTAGATAGGCTTTGCCTAGCCTTGAACTGTGGTCCTAGCGATTTGATAGTCTACTCGACGGATAAGGAATAGTCTGAGCTGAAGGCTGGTTACCCTTGTCGAAGCGATCGCGCCCTACCCTGTCTTAGCTTTCTGTTCGCCGCTGTAGTTAGAGTGCTCTGCCTGTCGTCACTGCTCGGGCTGAAGGGGTGGAAGCACTAAAGCGTGTGTAATTGCTACTAGCGTTTGTCTACTGAGCCGCTGCGATGACGTGATTACCTATAATCACATTTGCTAGCACGTGATCACCCCTACCGTCTGCCGCTATTGCATATATTCGCATTCTATATAGAATCTGAAAATAACGCCTAGTAGAGCTGCTCTATATCTACCGCCCCTTTGGTCAATCTAACTCAGTGCAGAGCGATCACCCCTAGCTCTACTGCCCTATCCAACCCTGCTGTCCACGTACCGTTACCGGAAGTGAGTCGGCTAGTATAGGAGATTGTGGCAGGATGTTAGTTGCTTCACTGCTGAGCGATCGCCCGCACCTTTTGAAGGAAAAGTGTTGTGCCCCCTTGTTGTATACGAAGGGGCATAGTCTGTCTACTTGAGCTTTGAAGCCAGAAGAGCGAAGGCGAGAATGATAGTAAGGTCTATGCTGGTTCCTGGCATTGGTACAGGTGGCAACGAGTGATTTGGGGCAGGTTTATTGCTAATGACAGCTATGGTAGGAAGAAAAGGATAGTGCAGTTAGCTATGGCTCTTCTAGAGGTGGCCATTCTTCACTTGTGAATGCATCAGCTATCGTACCCCAGATTCCTGCTAGCTCTCCACGGTGTTTGTATCCTTCTCCTATCAGATAATTCAATGTTGCGTTTATTCCTTGACCTGAGAGATCATTCTCAATCCAACTAATCCAATCACTGTGCTTCATCTTACGGTAGTCATCTAAGGAATCACATTTTCGAGGCTTCAAGAGTGTAGTCCAAGCGATAGGGATATCTGTGCATATTCTAGACAGTGCTCTGATATATAGAGATGAATCATCAACCGAGAAAACTGTACAGGTAAGTTCTAAAGAATTAGAGAGAGGTGACGTTATCAGGATACAACACTGGTGTGGACCGATAACGTCACCGAATGCGTCTAACTCGTTTACAAGCTCATTAATAGACCCAGCAAAGAAATCTTCTCCACGAATCTCTTCTTCTTGTTTTTTCTTTGACGTTTGAGAAACGAAGAGTGCACACAAGGCTACCTCTGGCTCGATCGCTAAAGCTCCCAATATTCCATTAGGCACAAATTCAATGTTAGGAGACGGTGGATAGATCTTGATTCTCATAACAGCGGCTGAGGTGTTAGGCAATACTCATGTACTTAAAGATGGAGTATATCATGTCGTATCTATACTGTTTCTTCACATAATGCATCATCATTTGCCTGTCCAGCCGTCTACAAATATAGACCTTCCAAACCATGCGTCCTTTGATGTCTCAAATCACATTTTCAAAACGTTTAATCGATAGAGATAGTTGGAGTGGGTAGCTATCGTTTGCCTGTCGTGAATAATCTTTTATGCAGCAGCTTTCTTTGATCGTACTATGTAGTTAACAAGCCTAAACCGCTTCTTCTGCAATTCTTTAATCAAGACGAAGACGGCATTATCTCTATCAGACGTAACTGCTCTTAGCTGAGTTTTGCTACCTGCTAAAGGAATCAGCAAGTGGGTTCCGTGGACTTCTTCCATCATTTGCTTAAAGGCTTTCTTATCCATCTGTGAGTAGCTATTGCCAATGACATCGATAGCTGCATTATCGTGGTCAACATATTCACAGCAGATAGTCATCAAGTCCCTAATACTGAGCTGATGTTCGTTGTCTTTCGTAGGCCGAAATAAGTTCGACAGGGTACGCCTTTGAAACTCTTGCCAAATGAGCTGCTCTTGCTCTGTTGTGAGGTTAGCCAGTCGATTCAGGTGTGTCATCGCTGTGGTTTCTTTAGCTTTAGATCTATGTAGACATACTATGCGATCAACCGATAGTAGCTGGCACGACTGATACCTACCTTTGCACATATATTTGTAATGCTCAGCTTACCCTCTTCAGCCAGACGCCTTGCTTCTAGCATCTGTCCTTCAGTAATACTTTTCTTCCTGTCCCTTTTGCGTCCTCGTGCTCGCGCCGCTGCTAGTCATGCAGTACGGCATCAGACGGCTGAAACAGTAGTCGGATGCCTAAAGCACGTACAACCGACTCGAATCGCCGTAGATACCGATCGACCTCAGCGGTTTTCAACTCCTTTGTACAGTAGCGAGCGGCACTGCTGCTCCAGAACGGCTTGTTGCTTTCTTTCTCGGGTGCGATCGCTCCCGTTCCTTCTGGAGGTGCGGCTCTGAATCTGGCTGCATCGGTCTTTTAAGCTTTTCACCGTTATAGAGGTGAGCGGCTTTACTAAGCTGGCGATCGAGCAACTGGCTTGAGAAATTGGCGTGATGTAGAATAGCGTTAGACACTGGAAGTAACGATGTCAGATGAACGGCTAGGGCGACTAGAAAGGGTAGTAGAGCAACTGAGCGGTACTATCGATGTTTTAGTGTCTGAATTTATTAGACCGGCTACTCAACAAGCATTTGCAAACTACGAACGGCTAGAACGGTTAGAGTCGGCTTTAGAAACGTTAGTAGCTCAATCACTGGTTAATGCTGAGCAGATAGAGGCGAATCAACAACAGATAGCGAGTAATACAGCGCAGATAGAAGCGAACCAGCGACAGATAGCCAGTAATACAGAGAGTATTACCAGACTAGAAGCTACTGTTAATGACCAATCGCAGCAGATACAGGTGCTGATTGAAGAAGGCAGAGCAGACAGACAGACACAGAGGGAAGCGCTTGCCGCAATCCTTTCTATTGGGGGTCGTGTAGACGTACTAGAGCAGCGGGCTAGTTAAATTGCCTTAGCAAGCTACCCATCCTGCAAGACACTCACATCGTTTGGTCGAGCTGCTTGTCCGTTGCGTTTGATGTGATTGCTGCTGCGTCTTCCTAGGCGCGATCGCCCCCCCTCTTTTTCGACTCAATCAGTGCTCATCGTTTTGCCTTTTCCTCTACACATAGCAATGAGTAGGGTAGTTAGCTGAGAGGTTGATTACTCCTTTCAATGTGATCTCCATTCTCAGTGCGATCGCTAGTGCTCTATTCCATCTACAGTGTGATCGCCACCACTACAACTACATCGGTGTACATAGCGCTTGGATTTTTTATACTCACTCTTATTCATACTCGTTTATGTAAAGGCTTGAGGAGATGTATTGCGATTGCCCCCTGCTTCACCTCAGTGCGACCGCCCTGGTTCTGACTGCTGTGTTAGATCTAGCCGCTGCCAGTAATGCAGTGTGGCACTAACGGCTGAAACAGTAGCCAAATGCCTACAGCTCATACAACCGACTCGAATTGCCTTACATACCGATCGCCCTCAGCCGTTTTCGATTCCTTAGTACAGTAGCGAGCTGCCTGCTGCTCCAGAACGGCTTATTGCCCTCTTTCACAGGATTGTCTCAAAACTCGTATAAGCCATCAACTGTAAGACATGATACGAAGCTGAAAAAGTAGAATATACCTGCGTTTCATGCTTTGGGCTTGGCAATAGGTTAGAAGTGTCAGAAGGGAAGATTTTCGGAACGATCACACGTACTACTTAAAAGCCTGCCAATAGTGGCTTGGTCTCTTCTCAAAGCTTGCTCCATTCGGTTTCTGTTTCAAATCGTCCCTATCCTAGATAATCGACCACACGTCTTCAGTGCATAACTGTCTACGTTCTCATAAACTCGTAGAGAAGAGTGGAGAATCTTATGAGTGTTGAATTTGAGGCAGCTGAAGCGCTGCGGCATCTCGCCCTAGATGAATCGATTAAAGCCTATGTGCTTCAGCACCCACCGCTATATCAAGCAGGTCTACAAGCCGCTATGCGTTTCATTGGCGGTGAGACGTTAGATGAATGTGTGCAGACCGGTGCCGCCACTAATCAGCAGGGCCATGCGGTCACCATCGACTTTATGGGCGAAAGTACTCGCGATGAAGTCACAGCAGCGCAGGCAACTCAGGAATTTCTCAACGTAATTCGTGCGATCACGCACAAAGGACTTGATGCATCTATCTCGTTAGATTTATCTCATATTGGTCTAGTAATTGATCCAGAACTTGCCTATAAAAACGCTCTCATTCTTGCTCGAACTGCTCACGAAGCAGGATTAGAGATGATGATCAGCATGGAAGGCGCTGACCGAACTACGCTGATTTTAGATATCCATAACAGACTATGCGAGCAGTTCTCGAACGTGGGTATCACCTTGCAAGCTTATTTATACAGAACATCAGAAGATTTAACGGTGGTCATGCAAAGACCGGGCAAGATTCGCTTGGTAAAAGGCGCTTACGAAGCACCTTCGACTCTCGTCTATTCGAGGGGAGCAGCGCTCGATGTGGCCTATCGACAGCAGATGGAATTGCTTATAGAAAGCGGACATGCTTGCTCGATTGCAACCCACGATTCTGACATATTGGATTACGCTCATCAGCTCATTCAAAACCAGGCACTAGCTACTCGCAGCATTGAATTTGAGATGCTTAGAGGTGTCACCTTGGAACGGCTAGACACGATGCACCAGCGTGGCTATCGCACTCGAATCTATCTCCCTTATGGTAAGGAGTGGCATCTATACCTATGCAATCGGCTGGCCGAGCATCCTCCCAATCTCTACCAAGCTGTGACTGATCTGGTAAACAAGGCAGCATTGCTACCTACGGTTGCCTAGCTGTCTGCGGCGCAACTAGGCAGCCTCAACAAAAGAGAGCAACAATCAAACCCAGACCATTTAGAAAGGCACAACAACTGTCAGAAAGTTTCAAGCAGAGTTTTTAGAAAGATGCGAACTATCGTGACGGGTCTCCCTCTGTTCAACGACGATGCGGGGCCATTGTTGCGCAACCTCTTCTACTGTTGTACAACGCACCGCATTAAGATCGCGTGGATAGTCTACGCCACCAGCTTCTACCTGCTTGACAGCATGAAATTGCCCGTTACTAGCGCGTAGTACCCAGCCAGTTGCACAACAATCTTCGGATACCAGATAAGCAACACCGGGTGCGACCTCAGAGGGTCGCAGTTCGTCAGGCTCGCCATCTACACCCCACATGCGCGTTTTAGCCACTGGCGAAACGGCATTCACTATGATGTTATAAGGCTGTCCTTCAGCAGCTAGTACATTGACTAATCCAATTGCACCCATCTTGGCAGCAGCATAGCTAGCAAGACCTTTCTGGACATATTGTGGATAGAGCGCCCGGTCAGAGGTTGTGAGTACGATACGTCCATACGCTGTTGTCTTCATGTGCGGCCATGCTGCTTGAACCAGCCATAGCGGTGCTTTGACAGCAACATTCATCATGTGGTCAAAAGCACCTTCTGAGATCGCTTCAATCTCCTGATAACCAACCCAGCCAGCGTTGTGAATGAGAATGTCGAGATGACCGTACGCTGATAGGGTGGTCTCAATAAGCGTTCGGCAGTCCTCTCTACTTTCGATTGGCCTACTCGCTGCCTTAGCTTCCAACCCTTGCTTGCGAAGCCGTTCTGCGGCGGATTCAGCAACAGAGTGGTCGCGGCCATCACCATCACCGTCAGCACCAATATCGTGAACGATGACACAAGCACCGCACTGCGCAAGAAGCTCAGCATAAGCAAAACCCAAGCCCCGTCCGGCTCCGGTAACAATAGCCACTCTCCCCTTAAAGTCAATCACTTTTACCTCCTTGTCTCCTTGAGTAAAAAGGTAAAATCTCTATAGCGATTTGTCCAATACCACTTTTATGCTCGTGCGATAGCTTTTGACTATCGTGAGACAACTGCATAAAGTTCTGCGCTGTTGCACTGAGCGGCTCATCGCGATGGCAGAGGAACAGCGTAAAACCCGTACTCTCTGCATCGAGAGGATAGTAGACAATCTCTTCCGCGCGAAAGCCTGTCATACTTGCCGGGACAATCGCCACGCCAATCTCGACGGCAACTAGGGCAAGCACACCGTGCATCTGATGCGCCTCTTGAACCACCTTGGGCACAAATCCATCTGCCGTACACAGTTGAATGACTCGGTGATGGAAGCCTCGACCTTCTACCGCTGGCCACATAACGAAGGGTTCGCTTGCCAAATCAGACAACGTTGTATCGTTCTGTTTTGCTAGGGGATGGGCAGTCGGTAGGGCGATCGCAAGACGATCTGTAGTGACCCCCAAATTTAGGACAGCAGCTAGAGAGAGTAATCTAGAGTCCATAGGGGGCAAGCATCATGGCAAACAAGCAAAGAAACTACAGCAGCGAATTTAAGGCCAAAGTCGTCCTAGAGG
>NZ_JADEXO010000189.1 GCF_015207105.1 cf. Phormidesmis sp. LEGE 11477 | reverse complement strand
GGTATCCGTGGCGGGGAGGGCCTCAGCCATGCCTCTTGACTGTATACTGAATACATGAAATCATCATTATACAGAATACAATAAATAAGCTCGAGGCTTGGGTTGCGCTCCTCGGGGGGGCATAGAGGGACGCATTGCAGGGGCATGTTGATGTCGCATTTAAGGCTTGCTGATTGCAGGCAGTTTTTGGGTGTCAGAACCATCGGTGGTCGGGACATAGACTATCACCGGGGTGCCGCGGTTTGGGAACACGGGGATCTGTGGCACAGGGCGTTGCCGAATTCGGGCAGTGTTCGATTGCGCCGAAAAATCGCTCGTCACTTCGCCCATGACACTTGGCCCCAAACTTGCCGACTCAAATCTCAGGTCGCGAAACCTCTCGTCGATGATGTCAGTTTGCGTGGCTTCCATATTGCACGAGAGCAGCGACCCTGTCGGCCTGACCAACATTGCTCGGGCAATGGCACCGGTGGGGTGGGGTTGTGACTGTTTTCGTCATCCGCCGGTTGTTCCAGAGTATCCTTACTTTGTTTGTGACATCACTCTTGGTGTTCTTTGCGGTCTTTGCGGTTGGCAATCCGATCGATGTTTTGATCGATCCGGGTGCGGATCAGATTGAATTCGAGCGGGCCGTGCGCGCGCTTGGTTTGGATCGATCAATATGGGAGCAGTATTTCATCTTTCTGGAGAATGCCCTGCAGGGAGATGTCGGGCGTTCGTTCGTCTTCAATACGCCCGCGCTTGAACTCATTCTGCAGCGCTTTCCGGCAACGCTTGAACTGGCGCTTACCGCAATGCTGCTTGCTAACTTGGTCGGGATTCCGCTTGGGCTTTATGCCGGCCTCAAGCCGGAGAGTGTTGCCGGGCGCTCCATCATGGCAGGATCGATTCTAGGGTTCAGTCTGCCTGGCTTCTGGGTCAAGGTGACAGTGATCATGGTGTTTGCCGTCGAGCTTGGCTGGTTCCCAGCAGGGGGGCGGGGAGAAACAGCCACTTTCCTTGGAATTACCTCAAGTCTCTTCACCATTGATGGCCTTAGCCACATCGCTTTGCCTGCAATCAGTTTGTCTTTGTTTACGATGGCCTTGGTGATTCGTCTTACTCGTTCCGGCGTTCGAGAAACTTTGCCGATGGACTACATCAAGTTCGCTCGAGCGAAAGGCCTTCGGGAGTCACGGGTGATTTCCGTGCACGTTCTGAAGAACATAATGATTCCGATCGTGACTGTGATGGGACTGGAGTTTGGGGGAGCCGTCGCCTTCACGGTGATAACGGAAACTATTTTTTCGTGGCCGGGTATGGGCAAGTTGCTTATCGATTCGATCAATTTTCTCGATAGACCAGTCGTTGTTGCTTACATCATGCTTGTCGCCATGATGTTCATTGGCATCAACCTCCTGGTCGATCTCGTCTACGCGGTACTGGATCCCCGCGTGCGTCTGTCCGATTCAGGGAGCAATAACACGTGACTGCCGTTTATCCGGAGATATCGGATGTCAGGCCTGATGAAGATCGTGCGGTCTTTGTAGAATCACCGCTAAGGCGTTTTGTCTCTGATTTCAGCGATTCGTGGATCGCTGTCTTCGGCCTGGCGATGTTGCTCGCTATCGTTTTTATGGCGGTCTTCGCTCCCCTGATTGCACCGCAAAATCCCTACGATCTCTCCACGCTTGATCTGCTGGATAGCCGACTTACGCCCGGCGAAGCGCTATCAAGCGGCCGGATTGCTTGGCTCGGCACAGACGGGCTGGGCCGCGATCTCTTAAGTGCGATCATGTATGGCCTGCGTATAAGCTTGGCGGTCGGCGTTTTGAGTGCGCTGATTGCTCTCTTTGTAGGCGCTTCGGTGGGCCTTGTAGCGGCATATGCAGGTGGGTGGGTTGACGCGGTCATTATGAGGATCGTCGACATTCAGTTGAGCTTCCCTGCCATCCTTATTGGATTGGTCCTGATCGCCGTTCTGGGCAGTGGCACGGAAAAAATCATCATCGCGCTGGTGGCGGTACAGTGGTCCTACTATGCGCGTACCATTCGCGGTACAGCTTTGGTGGAGAGGCACAAGGAGTACATAGAGGCGGCCCATTGCTTGGCGCTTGGCAAGTTTGTAATTCTATTTTTGCATCTTCTCCCAAACTGTCTGCCACCCTTGATCGTTGTGATCACGGTCCAGGTCGCGCACTCGATCGCGTTGGAGGCTTCGCTCTCTTTTCTTGGCGTTGGTCTGCCCGTAACCGAACCGTCGCTCGGCAGATTGATCGCCAATGGGTTCGAATACATTATGAGTGGCAAATACTGGATCAGCTTTTTTCCCGGTATTGCCTTGTTGCTCCTGATTCTCTCAATCAATCTGGTCGGCGACCAGCTGCGCGATGTTCTCAACCCCCGACTTCAGCGATAATCTCATGATGAGAAAACCTACCTTGAGCGTTGAGGGGCTTAGCACATGGTTTCATACCAAAGCCGGTATCATAAAGGCCGTCAATGGCGTGTCTTTCGATGTTGCCCGCGGTGAAGTCTTAGGCTTGGTTGGAGAGTCCGGTTCGGGGAAAACCGTGACCGGATTTTCAATCATGGGGCTCGTCGATCATCCCGGAAAGATCAGAGAAGGGCGCATTCTGTTCAACGGCACCAATCTTGTTGGCTTGCCGGCGGAGGAGCTTCGCCAGCTACGTGGTACCCGCATCGCGATGATCTTCCAAGACCCCATGATGACCCTTAACCCGGTACTTCGGATCGATACACAAATGATCGAGGCTATTCGTGCACATAAGGTGATGACCTACGGGGAAGCACGAAGCCTCGCCCGAGATGCGCTTGGAAAGGTGGGAATTCCAAGTCCTGATGAGCGGCTCGCTGCCTATCCTCATCAGTTCTCCGGTGGGATGAGACAGCGTGTGGCAATCGCAATCGCCCTCTTGCACAAACCTGATTTGATCATCGCTGATGAGCCGACGACCGCGCTGGATGTAACGATCCAAGCTCAGATTCTTTTCGAGGTTCAAAAGCTTTGCCGTGAAACGGGAACGGCGTTGATTTGGATAACTCATGATCTTTCTGTCGTTGCGGCGATCGCCGATCATATCTGTGTAATGTACGCAGGTCGGGTTGTCGAAAAGGGAATGATCGACGATGTGCTCGACAGTCCGAGCCATCCTTACACGGAAGGACTCATCGGCTCTATTCCAGGGCACAATCGACCGGGCACACCGCTCCAGCAGATTCCTGGAGTGATGCCGTCTCTCTTGACACTACCGAGTGGCTGCGGTTTTCGCCGAAGGTGCCGATATGCGGACGCTATCTGTAAGACGGAGCCCGAGGTTGTTAATATTCCTGCAAGGAAGGGCCAACGTGCAAGATGTTGGCACCCTTTGTCTGATGAGGCCTCGTCATGACAACTGAGTTAGCAACGCGCCGCCGCCGAGATCCGAAAACTGGAGCACTTGTCGAACTTGCCAGTGTGTCGCGCCGCTTCGAAAAGAAGCGCGATATTGCCGCGAAAGTCGCAGGATCATTGGGGCTAGGTGCTGAAAGGCAGATCGTCCGCGCGGTAGACTGCGTTGATCTGGTTATCCGTGAGGGGGAAGTCGTTGGTTTGGTTGGTGAGTCTGGTTGCGGCAAATCTACGCTTGGCCGAATGATCGCTGGAATACTGCGCCCGAGCGACGGCAACATCTACTACCGTGGTGTGAATGTCTCGGAACTTGACAAAGGTGAAAGTCGAGCCGCGGCGTTGGCAATCCAGATGATATTCCAAGATCCATTCGCATCGCTCAACCCGCGCATGCGCGTAAAAAAGATCATCGGCGGGGCACCTTTGTATCATGGCTTGGTCAGCCGTTCCGGGATTGACCAACATGTGAGCGAAGTCATGGAGCGAGTTGGTCTCGACTCGACATACAAGCGCCGTTTTCCGCATCAGTTCTCCGGCGGACAGCGTCAGCGTGTCGGAATAGCCCGCGCGCTGGCAGTAAATCCTAAGCTTATTGTTTGCGATGAAGCTGTGGCGGCTCTGGATGTCTCTATTCAGGCGCAGATCCTGAATCTGTTCATGAAGCTGCGTAGGGATCTTGACCTCACTTATCTATTCATCAGTCACGACCTCGGTGTCGTTGAGCACCTTTCGGACCGTGTCGCCATCATGTACCTGGGTCGCATCGTGGAGGAAGGCCCAACCGCTGAGCTGTTCGCAGAGCCCAATCACCCTTATACGAGTGCGTTGCTGAAAGAGATTCCTCGTCTGGATACACGCCGTCGGCAGTTCGAAACTATTAAAGGCGAAATTCCCTCTCCACTTGATCCGCCGACGGGCTGTCATTTCCATCCGCGCTGTCCGCACGCCACGTCTCGATGCCGGATTGAGATACCGGCATTCAAAGAGATCGCGCCAGGACGATATTCAGCCTGCCATCTGAACGACGGGTGATGGATCCTTAATTGGGAACCTGCTGGGTGATGGGAGGGGTTCTGCTCATGAAAGCGGGTGATCGCGGGAGGAGAGGCCAGTTTTGGCCATGTAGTCTACTCCTCATCGCTCGAGAACCAAGTAGAGCACCGCGGATAAAACACAGAGACCGTGCCAGCATTGTAGTGTCTCAAGAGATATACTAGACCTTCGATCAATTGGTAAATCTTCGGTGACCGCGCGGTGCCGATGTCTTCTTTCTTGTAATCTTGAGGACTGCGTGCACTCGATCAGATGCACCCATTTCCCAGTATCGGCGCTCATATTGAGGTGCATCAGCTAACACGGATACCAATTTGATGGGCAATTCGGGAAAACCGTGATAATACAGAATCCGGTATACCTAGATAGCTACGCTCCAGGCGTAACCTTCTTTTGGCGCGTAGGGATTCAAAAGGTGGGGTAGATGAACAACAGCGATAGTTGATTGTTCTTGTCATTATGAATAGCTGAAACTGAATATCTCAACACTATGCATTATCTTTCATTATAAGTCGGAAAATACCGAATGCAGCCAGTAAGGATCTGCCATGATAATGCTAAGTTAGCGAGCAAAATTGGCTAGTTGGTGCCAAAGACCAAACAAAAAGCATGCATTTTTTTGAACATTTCGTTACCCAAAAGTTGAGCTAACTTCTATGGATGCACCGGCCCGCTCTTCCCATCTGTTTGAACAGATTCACGAGATTCTCTGGCACAAAATTCTGGGTGGCGAAATAGAGCCAATGCAGCGTCTCAAGGATGTTGAGTGGGCTAAGCGGCTCGGCGTCAGCCGAACGCCTGTCCGAGAGGCGATGAGGAAGATGCAGCAGGAGGGAATACTCATCCCTCTGTCTCAGGGAGGATACGAAGTTCGCGCTGTATCCGTGGATGATCTGCATGGTTTGTATCGCTGCAGATCAGCGCTTGAGGTTCAGGCTATTCGAGAAGCGTTTAACAATTTTAGCCCTAAAACTCAAAACCAATTTGAAGTCTTGATACGGAAAGCCGATAAGGCGATTGATAAAGGTGATTTTGACAAAGTATTCCAGCTCAACAGCGAATTCCACCGTACATTAATTGAGCTCAGCCAGAACACTCATCTGGTCGGTCTCTGCGAAACGCTGCAAAAACTAATCCTCTATTATCGCTCGGCGCTTCTGAACCGTGTCAAGTCTGATAGCAGTCGCCAGGAGGAGTACATCAAGCGGCTGCAGACGAAACAGGTTGAGCATAGAGCTATCATTGACGCACTTGCAGAGCAGGATGTGGAAAGAGCAGCAGAATTGATGCAATGCCATCTTCTTGAGACAGCTCAACACATGGAATCCTAGAAGCGCGTGCCTAGGTTATCAACGGGCGGTCGATTTTTGGCCGATATCCCGAAGCGTCTGACGTCGTTGGTTTTGTAATCCTAACCGTGGTGGTGTTTCTTAGTGGATCGTTGCGACTCCGCTCTGATGTTTTCTCAACAGCCGCCAACAGGATATCCCTGCAATTGACGAGTCAATAAGGGCGCCGCTGAACCTTGCATGAGACCCATTAAGTCCTTGGCAAACAACTGGAGTCCCTGCTCGTGCATCAGTTCTTCTAAGGTTGATATGCCACGCTGCAACAAAGAACACACGATGCTGTTTGGTTGCTGCCTATCGTTCGTCGATCGGCAAGAGTTGCATGTTCTGTTCGCCAGCGTAGAGAAGCAACGGTCTGATGAGGATGTTGTTTTCCTGTTGTTCGAGGATTTGAGCGACCCAGCCGGGCAGGCGACTCACAGCGAAGACGGCACCGAAAAGGTCGTCCGGAATGCCAAGTAGGGAATAGGAAACGGCGGCGTAGAAATCCACGTTCACGTTAACGCCGTGGCGCATGTAGGGCTTCATCTCCTCCGCGACCTGGTCCAGGATCTCAAGCCAGGTCGTATTGCCCGTCTGACGGCTCAGGATTTCCGCGTGACCCCGCAGATAGTAGGCC
>NZ_JADEXO010000283.1 GCF_015207105.1 cf. Phormidesmis sp. LEGE 11477 | reverse complement strand
AGCTAGGATCGAGGTGGGATTGCTAGCATCTGGCCGAGAATTTAACGATTTAATTTCACCATATCAGGCCGGAATTGGCTGGAGCGTGGGCTTGAAAACAAAGCCTGACTTTATTGGCCGAGCGGCTTTAGAAAAACTGCGCGATCGCCCGCCGTTTGTAGGCGTGGGTCTGTTGCTTGAAGGCAATGAGGTGGCCTGTGGTGGGCAGTGCGTGTATCCGGTGGGCGACCATTGGCGGGTGGGTCATGTCACTAGCGGCACGTTCTCTCCGGTGCTGAATCGTAGCATTGCGCTGGCACAGATTGCCCCAGAATACGCCCAGGCTGGTACAGAACTAGAGGTTGGGATGATGGATGGAATCAAGCGGCGGATTCGGGCTGAAGTCGGGCCGCTTTCACTGTACGACCCGTCTAAAAGTCGGGTGCGAGCGTAGGTGATGCTATGTCAGAAGGTGCTATGTCAGAAGGTGCTATGTCAGCAGAAGACGTTCTTTGGGATTTTGCGGGTGCTGATGGGCTGCAGGCGGCGATCGCGCTTTTTACGCCAGCTATTAGCCACACTGCCCCGTTTCAATCCCTGAGCGCAACCTTTAATCGTCGGCCCTGTTCTGTCTTGCGGCTGTGCGAGAACAACTTTCGAGTAGCACTGTCTGAACAGCTAGCCTTTGACGAGGCGATCGCGGCTCTAAATCTAAAGGTGTGGAGCAAGCCCTGTCCGGCTGTAAATTTGATTGTTCCGACTGAATTGGGGTTAAAGCGTTTGCCTGAGATTGCGACAACTAAACCGCTATATACCTTGACGCCGTTTCCTTGCGATCGCGCTGTTCCGGCTCACATTGATGCGATCACCGTTCTAGCCTGGCATCATCTTTGGCAAGAGCAGCCCAGATTGACTATCCAGACAGCGGCTGCTAACGCTAATAAAATTCGCCAGGCGTTTTCTATCGCCGAATAACAGGGCCAACTAGCAGGTTTTAACAGTAAGTTTCAACAGCATAAAAACGAGAACGCTTTAGCCTGTTGGTCAAACTAACCACAATTTAGCGCCGGCAACACTGATAATATCCAATCAATCCAAAGAATTGGTC
>NZ_JADEXO010000046.1 GCF_015207105.1 cf. Phormidesmis sp. LEGE 11477 | reverse complement strand
AAGCAAGACTACAGAGCCTGCTAAAGCCAAGGAATCTACTGCTGAGAAGAAATCTACTTCGTCTACGACCAAGACTAAGACAAAGACGAAAACCAAGGGAAGAGCCAAGAAAAAAGATGGTCGGACTGCTGACTGGCAGAAATATACGCTGCCGGGCGTAGGCGATCAGCCCATGCCAGAAGCTGTGAAGCTGATTTTGGCAACTAAGCCCAAAGAAGATTTCAAGATTGCAGAAGTCATGTCGGGGCTCTTTAAAGAAGATATGCCCAAAAACCAGTACCTGAAAGCTCGCAATCGAATCTCTAATATCTTGTCCGGCGGCGTCCGCGATGGAGAATGGTATAAGGGAGCTAGAGGTGCCTATCGCCTAACAGAAGGCTAAAAACTACGCTCAATTGACAGACTCTCGTAGCTCTTTTGCCACCTGCTGTCCTTGAACGGCTGTGGCAAAAGAGTTTTCGTGTATTTTACTTTGAGCCGATACATTGCTGAAAATGTGCTCGGTGCATGTCACTGTTGCATGTCATTGTATAGAGTCACTATATGAAGTTGGGTATACAGACCAGCGATTTCAAGCAACCGAAGACAAGACACCCAAAGAATAAGGTGACTAAAATGCAATGCATTTTAGTCACCTTATTACGCTTAGCAGAGCCGATCTGACTTAAGGCCAGCTTGATAAGCTAAATTCAGCTAAAAGCTAAATTTAGTCGATGGCATCTTTTATGCCATCTTTGACATTCTCCCCTGCTTTCTGAACAGAGGCTTCTGCCTGCTTAGCTTTTCCCTTTGCCTGAGCTTCTTTGTTGTCCGTTGCTTTACCAGCAGCTTCTTGAACTTTACCTTCGATATCCTTAGCAGCGTTCTGTATCTTGTCGTCGAGACCCATAATAAGTATTCTCCAACTATCTTGATAATGCCCTGTCATGGTAGAGGATAAGTCAACTTCCGTTCTCTATCCTAAGGCATCTATCGACTGATCCAAAGATAGATTGATGGCTAAACCAATAACGACAGAAATCAAGCCACAGTCTTACATTAGGCCATGCTATGCTCAACCGACTTTTTCTACTTCTTTTAGTGACGCTCGGCGGCGCTGGACTTGCTGTTCAAAGCACTTGGAATGCTCGGCTACGGCTCTCAACCGGGTCTCCAATACTGACAACGATCGTTTCTCTTGCTGTCAGCTTGCTTTTACTCCTTTTGCTGTGGATTAGCGGCACGACTGAAAGAGGATCGCTGCCCGCCTTTAGTTCTGTCCCGCTCTGGTCTTGGCTAGGGGGTGTCTTCGCAGCCTACTACTTGGTATCTTCTCTGGTGGCTATTCCAAAGATAGGTGTTGCCTCCGTTTTTTCGTTAATTATTGCTGGCCAGGTGATGATGTCAATCGTGCTAGACGCGACTGGTGCGTTCGGAGTGACTCAGATATCTCTGAGTTCCTCTCGTGTTGTAGGAACGCTCCTATTGCTAGCTGGCGCAGTATTGATTCAAAAGTAGGGTTGATAGTATATCCCCAATCCTGATTGCTTAACTTCCCCGAATCGAAGATGTGCGCGATATGGATTTATCGTCGAATCTCAAAGCTTTCAAATTTCTGAGGAGACATCTCTTCTTTGGCTTCAACGGTGGCCACGTTTGCGGCAGGTGGCCCATCGTGAAACCATGCCACCATACTCTCTATCTGCGTGCAGTCTCCAACAATCAGCGCTTCTACCCTGCCATTAGGTAAATTCCGTACCCAGCCGACTAACCCTAGCTTTTGCGCTTTTTCTCTTGTACTGTAGCGATATCCCACACCTTGTACCTGGCCTGAAATCAGTACTCGAAAGCAAACCATCTTTTAAACACCTCCATCTTGAAAACGTCTGATCTTGAAGATGTCTGGTCTTGAAGACACCTGATCTTAAAAGCAAACCACGCGGCGACCAGGATCAGATAGGGGGTTCATAGCCCCACTGTTCTAGTAGCGGCTGCCAGCGATCGCGCACCCGCTCGGTCATCTCTTTAGGAAACGTATATTCATTCTTTCGATAGTGCTTTTGCGATTCTAAATACCGCTGAAAATAGGGCAAATCTTCTTTCCACCCAGTTAGTTCAAGCTGAGCGTATATCTTTTCTAGCTGTTCTACTGGGTTGGCCTCAAAGGTCTCAAACCGCAGCTCGACAAAATCTTGTGTGGGTAGGGCCGACGTCTCGCGCTGAGCGGTTTCTATCATTTTAGGATAGCTTTCTAAGATAATTTCTTCTACGGGCACCTGATCGAATGCCTGTAGAGACAGCTCTCGAAAAAGCTTGTCGTAGAAGTTGAGCGTAGAGCGATAGACGATGTAAGGATTGCGATAGATATGAATAAATTTTGCCGCTGGCCACAGCTCGCGCAGTTTCTGTACTCTGGCGGTGTAGACCGGATTCTTGATCAGTAGCTGCTGATCTGGGTTTTGTAGCTGCAGCTTTTTACAAAATAGCACCATCGCCTGCTGCCATGTTTCAATCTCCAAATCGCTGCAGCCTTCAAAAAAGATGCCAGCGTTGAAATGCTTTGAAAATTGTTTTGGGAAATAGAGCCCTTGGTAGAAAGACAGTAGCTGCATACTGGCTAGGGCAATTTCGTCTTCTTGAGGAGAGTCTGGATTAACGGGCACGCGGTCAATAAAGCGGTCTTTAGGCAAAGCGCCTTCTAGAATAGGCCGCAGAGCGTTGCCCAAGGTGAGAAAGTCCCAGGGGAGGCCGACCGCGAGCGGCGAGGTATAGGCGAATTGAGGTGCCTGGCTAAGCACACTATGTAGAAAGGTGGTACCGCTGCGCCAGTGGCCAATGATGAAGATAGGCGGTTTGCTTTCTAGATGGGGCGATCGCGCTACCTGCCACCGCTCATAAGTCGAAAATGGCAAGCGGGCGATCGCCGTCGCCCAAATAATCAACAGATGCAGTGGATAGCGACCAGGGCCATTCTCACGCAGCAGCGCCAGGAGTGTCTTTAAGTTTGCACCCATGAGCGGATGTAGCAGTCGAGGTCGCGTAGAGGGCACAGTAGAAGCCACAAAGGCAAGGTAACGTTAGAAACAAGATTTAGGGTAGGAGCGTCCTGCTAAAAGAGTCTAGAAGAGGCACTCCATCAGATCTGTAGAAAGGTCACAGAACCAGAGCCAGCTAGCCGCTGACACGACTAGCCGACCTGCACAATTCGATCAAAATTAACCAAATAGACTGCTAAACGATCTAGCCATGTTCTTCGGCTGTAGTGAGTCCTGCGCGGCTGTCGGCTCATAGCCACAATGCACCATACAATCTACGCATTCTGGTTTACCACTTTTAGCGCCGTAATTGTCCCATTCGGTTTCCTCTAGCAGCTCTTTGAAACTCTTGTAATGCCCTTCATTGAGCAAATAGCAAGGCTTTTGCCAGCCCAGAACGCTGTAGCTAGGGCTGCCCCAAGGCGTGCAGTCATAGTCTTTTTGACCGGTTAAAAAGTCTAAAAACAGTGGGTTGTGGTTAAACTGCCAGCCTTTCTTACCATCGTTATAAGGAGCCAAAATTTCTTTAAACAGCGCCCGAGTCTGCTCTTTTCTCAAGAAGCGATCTTGGTTCGGTGCCCATTCGTAGCTATAGCCCGGTGAGACCATCATCCCGTCCACGCCAATATCAGTAAGAAAATCAAACAAATCCTGAATCTCTTTGGGATCGGTGCCTTCAAAGACGGTGGTGTTCGTCGTCACTCTAAATCCTCTAGCTTTGGCCGCGCGAATAGCGCTGACGGCCTTTTTGAAGACGCCTTGACGATCGACGCATTGATCATGCAGTTCCTGCAGTCCATCTAAATGCACGCTGAAGCTGAGATACGAAGATGGCTGGAACTTATCCAAACTTTTCTCTAGCAGCAAGCCGTTGGTACATAGATATATAAATTTTTTGCGCTTGATTAACCCTTCAACAATCTCATCGATCTGTGGATGCAAAAGGGGCTCGCCGCCTGGAATGGACACCACCGGAGCGCCACACTCTTCTACAGCCGCGAAGCATTCTTCGGGTGAAAGGTTTTGCTTGAGGATTTCTTTAGGATGCTGAATCTTGCCGCAGCCAGAGCAGGCTAAGTTGCACCGAAATAGGGGCTCTAGCATAAGAACTAACGGATAGCGCTTGCGGCCTTTGAGACGCTGAGAGACTAGGTATTGTCCGACTGAAATAGCCTGCTGTAAATGAATTCCCACGCTTGATTTTACTCCTCTAGATGTTTTCCGCTATCTTACATACTTAGCTGCAATAGCTATGGTGACAAATTTTACTTCGGAAAAATTAATTAAGCATTAATTGTTTTGTAGATAAAACATCGCATATTTGCGATGTATATGAGGAGAGAACTGTATGCCGTCTGTTGATCCCGCACTGGCTTTGCTCAAGGCAACTAGCCGCACTTTTTTCATCCCAATCAATCTCTTGCCGACTGGACTGAAGGAAGCTGTCGCCTCTGCCTACTTATGCATGAGAGCTATCGATCAAATCGAAGACCATCCCGATATGGACTTTGTCTTGAAGTCTAAGCTGCTGAGACAGCTTAGCTTGAATTTGCAGGCGGGTACAGAAAACTCAAACGCCGCTGATTTTGCCAAAGGATTAGAAGCTTTTGACGCAGACTTGGAAGAAGTTACCTTGCGAATTGGGGAGTGGGCCTTGCTAGCACCTCAGACTATTTCTCCGAGGATTTGGGATGCGACAGCGGCAATGGCTGACCGGATGGCGTACTGGGCAGAGCGTAACTGGCTGATTGAAAATGAGGCCGATCTCGATCGCTATTGCTTTAGCGTGGCAGGGTCTGTGGGGCTAATGCTCTCAGATCTTTGGGCCTGGCACGATGGCACCGCTAGCAACCGGACTGAGGCGATTGGTTTTGGCCGGGGGCTGCAATCGGTGAATGTCTTACGTAATCACGCCGAAGATAAGGTGCGAAGCGTTGATTTTTATCCGCCTGGTTGGACGGACGCGGATATGCAGCAGTATGCTCGCCGCAACTTGGCCCTAGCAGATGCCTATACTAATGCGCTGCCCAAAGGACCGGCGCTGACCTTCTGTCGCATTCCTTTGGCGCTGGCGCACGGTACGCTAGACGCGCTATCGCAGGGCAAGGAGAAGCTCAGCCGCAGCGATGTGCTTTCGATTGTGGGCCAAATTACCAAAGGGCAAATCGCGACGACGCTGGCGCGCTAGCCTGTAACTGGAAGCTGGTTTCACCTGCTAACTAGTTTCACTCATCCTAGCTAAAAGCTCATTTAGAGAAAGTGGGAGAGCGGGTCTATTGCCTTACTCCCGCTTTTTTGCCCTCTCTCTACTCTCTTGCTATAGCCTTGACGCTTATTTCTTGGCGCGATCGCTTCAATCTCTCTCGCTTAGCCATCCAAAACGCCTGGCTAACAGTTTGCTGCTGGATAGCGATCGCAACTATCGGCCTAATCGCTTTCGGCTCATTGAAATATGCCCTATTCCCCGATATCACCTTCCCCGTAGTTGTGATCAACGCCACGCTGGCGACAGAAACTGTAGACAGACAAGCGCCAGAAGCTAGCACGCCAGAGGCAACTGAATCATTACTGACCACGCCAATTGAAGATCAGCTCTCTAGGATAGACGGGCTCAATCGCAGCAGTTCTTCTACGTTGGCGGGGCGCACGGTGATCACGCTGGAATTTCGAGTTGGCACCTCGCTCGCGGACACGGCAATAGCTGTAGAGGAAGCTGTAGAGGCCGCAGCGCTGCCTACGGAGGCCTCTTATGAAGTTATTCCTCTGAATCTGAACGAGGCGGCGGTGGTCAGCTATGCGCTGCTGAGCGATTCGAGATCGCTAGGCGAGCTGACTGATTTAGCGGCGGTCGAGATTTTACCCGTTCTAGAATCGGTACCGGGCGTCTTGCGCGTGGATCTACTTGGAGAAGATCTGACTCGGGTAAAGTTCGATACTCAGACGGCGCTGGCGGTGCAGGTGATCAAGCAGGCCAATGCCAACACGCTAGAAGTGGTAGAGCAGGTGGATACGGCGGTGCAGGCGCTACGCCAAGACCTGCCACAGGTGCAGTTGGCGCTAGCGGCCACGCAAGCGGAGTATATTCAAGCGGCCACGCAGGCGACGGTGAGCTCTTTGGTCGGTGCGATCGCCATTGCTGTGCTGGTAATCTTTGCCTTTTTGCGAAGCTGGCGGGCCACGCTAATCACAGCGCTGGCGATTCCCCTCTCGCTGCTAGGCACCTGTATCGTCATGGCCTACTACGGCTTTAATCTAGAGACGATCACGCTGCTGGCGCTGGCGCTGGTGATTGGCATTGTGGTAGATGATGCCATTGTCGAGCTAGAGAATATTATTCGGCACATTGAATTAGGAGAAAGCCCCAGGCAGGCAGCGCTTGCAGCCACCGAGGAAATTGGCCTGACGGTATCGGCCTCTACGCTGACGATTGCGGCGGTCTTTCTGCCAGTGGCCTTTATGGGCGGCACCGTTGGTCAGTTCTTCAAGCCGTTTGGTCTGACGGTATCGGCGGCGGTGCTGGTATCGTTGCTAGTGGCTAGGACGCTGTCCCCGGTGCTGGCAGTCTATTGGCTAAAGCCGAGGCCATCTGGCCAAAATGAACAGCCAGAAAATGAACTGCAGGACAGTGGACTACAAGCTAGTCAGCCATCTGTTTCTGACTCTTGGTTAGAGCGAGCATATAGCCGATTGCTGGCTTGGTCTTTGGCCCATCGCTGGAGCGTTGTTGGCATTGCGATCACAAGTTTCATTGCTGGAATTGCCATCATTCCGCTGATTCCGCAGGGATTTATTCCTCAGCTTGATCGCGGCGAATTTTACTTGAACTACACCGTTGAGCTGCCTTCATCGCCAGCAGCGACATCCAGTCAGATTCCAGCAGAATTGGGCCAGCTAGGCGATAATCTCCCCGGCGCTCTAGACAATCCTTCCATAGATCCCAGAGAAGAAGATCCCAGAGAAGACTCCAGAAGAGATCCCAGAAGAGATCCCAGAGAGCAGTTGCTACAACAAACGCTTTTAGCAGCAGATGCGTTAGAAGATGCTATTTTTCAATTGCCAGAAGTAGAGTCTGCGCTGACAACAGTCGGCGATCGCGGCCAGCCCAACCAAGGCAGAATCTATGTGAAATTAGCGGGCGATCGCACTCGTGATACCGCCACCGTTCAGTCTCAATTGCGAGCGGACTTACCCGAACAAGGCAACGTTACTACTAGCGTTGAAGACATTCAGTTTGTTGATACAGGTGGTGAAAAGCCATTGCAGGTCGCTTTATTAGGGGATGATCTAGCAGAACTGAATGAAAGTGCGATCGCTGTTCAAACCGAAGTCGCTACTCGCCCTGGCTTTGCCGATGTTCGCAGATCTGGCGAGACCAACACCGCTGACAATATTGTTGAAATCAACCATCAAAACGGGCAGCGCGTTGCCTTTATCAGCGCCAATCTCGATGAGGGAAGGGCGTTAGGAGATGCGACCGATCAGGTTGTGGAAATCGCTCAGTCTATCATTCCAGAAAGTGTGAGTACTGGGCTTAGCGGAGATTCTGCCCGGATTGGAGAAGTGTTAGGCAGCTTTGGTAGAACCTTAGCGCTGGCAATTGTTTGTATGCTGACGGTGCTGCTATTGCCCTTTGGTCGACTGTTAGAACCTGCCGTTGTTGGCCTCACGCTACCTTTGTCTGTGGTGGGGGCGATGCTAGCGCTACTCGTCACCCAAAGCGACTTTGGTCTAGTTTCGGTGTTAGGTCTGTTGTTCTTACTCGGCCTATTAGACAAAAATGCACTGCTGATTATGGACTATGCCAATCAGCTACGGCGAGCTGGAATGCAGCGCACCCAGGCTATTATCAAAACGGGTCAGGTGCGGCTGCGGCCAATCTTGATGACAACCGCTTCTACCGTGCTCGGCATGATTCCGATTGCTTTAGGGTTAGGCGCGGGCTCAGAACTACGACAGCCTTTAGCCGTGGCAATTATCGGTGGACTGTTAACCTCGACGCTATTGAGTTTGATCGTGGTGCCAGTGCTGTACAGTTTATTGGAAGACGGCTGGAAAAAGGTGGGAAGAAAAGCGTAAACCATGCAGGTATTTTTAACAGGCGGCACTGGCTTTATCGGAGCCAACGTGGTTCGACTCCTTCTACAGGCTGGCCATTCCGTTCGAGTACTCGTTAGAGAAAACAGCAATCTTGATAACTTGAAAGGCTTAGAAGTTGAGAAAGTCGTAGGCAAGCTCAACGACCTTGACCTCTACGAAAAAATGCAGGGTGCCGAGGCGCTGTTTCATGTTGCTGCCTTTTATTCGCTCTGGCAGTCAGACAAAGAACAGCTCTATCGCAGCAATGTAAACGGCACTCGCAACTGCTTAGCCGCCGCTCAAAAAGCAGGCATCAACCGAACGGTTTACACCAGTTCTGCGGCGGCAATTGGCCTTGGGCCCAAAGGAACGCCAGTTGATGAAACTCATCAATCCTCAGCTAATGAGCTAATCGGCCACTACAGAAAGTCGAAGTACCAGGCAGAACAGGAAGCTTTCAAAGCGGCGAAAGCTGGCCAGGATGTAGTGATTGTCAATCCCACTTCTCCGGTTGGCGAATGGGACGCGCGGCCAACACCTACCGGCAATATTGTTCTACGCTTTTTGCGGCAGCAGATGCCCTTCTATCTAGACACTGGGCTAAATGTAATTGATGTACAAGACGTTGCTAAAGGCCATCTACTCGCGTTAGAGAAAGGTCGATCTGGCGAGCGATACATCTTAGGTAACCGAGACATGAAGTTAAAGTCTATGCTGGATATTTTGGAGAACCTAACGGGCGTGAGTGCGCCCGAAAAGTCAATTCCTGTCGCTGTGCCTATGACCGTTGCTTGGATAGAAGAGACTGTCTTAGCTCGGCTAGGGAAATCACCAAACGTCCCCTTAGACGGGGTAAGGATGGGCACGAAAACAATGTACTACAACGCCTCGAAAGCGGTGAACGAGTTAGGTCTACCGCAGACCGATATTGCCAAGGCCCTGCAGCGCTCAGTCGATTGGTATAGAGCGAATGGATATGTTGACTAGGTAGCTGTCAGAATAAAAGCAGTATGAGCAAGAGGTTGACCATGACAACCTACAGCCAGCCCCTGCCGCTCTATGTAAAGCAGCAGGGGCTTCTGGCTAAGCCTATTGAAATCTTCGTACGGGCTTTGTTGTCGTCTGTCGTGACAGATTAAAGCGCAGACAGATCAACAGTAGGGGGGACCAGCACGCTGTCGATTACGTGGATGACACCGTTGCTGGCCATCACGTCCGCTGTTACGACAGTTGCGTCATTGACACTCACGGTATCACCATCTACAGCGATATCTACTTCTTCGCCCTCGACAGTTGCAACAGCTCCAGGCGCGATTTCGCTAGAGGGAACTTCAGCAGGCACGACATGATAGGTCAAGATCTGCGACAGTACTTCTTGATTTTCAGGCTCAAGTAGACTGTCGAGCGCACCTTCGGGCAAAGCCTCAAAGGCTTCGTCTGTAGGAGCGAAAACGGTAAAAGGACCTTCACTACTGAGGGTTTCGGCTAGCCCCGCAGCCTGAACAGCAGCAACCAAAGTATCGAACGATCCATTAGCGGCGGCTACATCTACGATAGTCTCGCCTTCAGTTGTTTCAGCGGTATCCGCAGGCATTTCAGTGTCAACCGGTTCAATAGACTCGGTAGTGTCTGCGACCTGGCTGTCACAGGCTACGGCTACTGGCAAAATCATCAGAGCAGCAGCAACACCAGCGAACTTATTGAAAGACTTGTTAGAAATTGAGAAGCGCATGTATTGATTAGTATTGAAATTATGGGCAATAGAGATTTCAGTTTGCTAAAGGTCAATGCATCGTAGTTGTAGATAGTGAGAGAACTACAGCAACCTTCAGCAGAAATTTTTCTCTAATCCATAGTGTAAGAATAGAAAAGAGCTATTTAGTATACGTTTTAGTGACAGAATTGTAATAAACTGTACGTTCTGTCTTAAGGTCTATTTCCGAAGGAATAAGCTGCCGATAGAACAGCCTTCATAGATTGGGTTGATAGAAGGGTGTTAAGAGATGGCTACAGGCAGAAGCGTCAGCTTTTTGCTTCTATAAGCTTATGGATCTTATTGTCTTTCTGTTTAAATCTTCTTGGAAGTCGCTGTCCATTGCACTGTTTACAGGTGTCATTAGTGGTGGCTGCAATGCGGGTTTGATCGCACTTATTAGTAGGGCTGCTGTGCAAGAGGGATCGCCATCAGGTGCGATCGCCCTCTTTTTCATTGCTTTGGGTGTCGTCGCCCTACTCACGGCGATGCTTTCTCGCATTTTGCTAATTCGCTTTTCTCAAGCTGCTGTATTCGAGCTGCAAATGCGGCTAAGCCGTCAGATTTTAGCCACTGAGCTAAAGCCACTAGAGACAATTGGGTTGCCTCGGTTGTTGGTGGTGCTGACAGATGATGTGCAGGCGATCGCCACCGCAGCAGGCGTCGTTCCCATGTTGATTATCAACACCGCTAGCGCCGCTGGCTGTATGCTCTATATCTCTTGGCTTTCGTGGCAGGTGCTGGCGCTGGTCGCGGTGCTCACGTTAGTCGCGTCTGTGAGCTGTCGGTGGTTTTTGGTCACTGGCTGGCGCGGGTTGAATGAAGCCAGAGAATACCAAGATCGACTGTTTCAGCATTTTCGGACGCTGATCGACGGTATCAAGGAACTAAAGCTGCATCCGATTGGACAACAAGACTTTTTGGCAGCCGATCTCTCGCAGACTGCCTTGCAGGTGAAAAGTGCTAATGAGCGCGGCATGAGTCAATTTGCGGTGGTCGATAGCTGGGGAAAATTTATCTATTTCTTTGCGGTTGGCCTGATTCTCTTTGCACTACCCCGCTGGATTGGCATCAGCCCAGAAACTCGCTTTGGCTATTTGCTCACTTTCACCTATGTGTTAGGTCCGATGGAGAGCCTAGTCAACAAAATCCCTTTTCTCAGCCGAGCCAGTATCGCCCTAAAGAAGATAAAGGCATTAGGGTTGAGTCTTAGTAATGATCAAACTGGTAATGCCCGAACCAGTGACGCTAAGGCATCAACAGATTCTACGATTGTTGAAAGCTCTCCAGTTAAAAGCTCTACAGCTTCTTTGACTCCCGATAGCTGGCATCAGCTTAAGCTCAAGGGTGCGACCAATACCTACCGAACTGACCAAGGCGATCGCGAATTCACCCTTGGCCCAATTAATCTCACCGTTCACCCTGGCGAGCTAATATTCATCATCGGCGGCAACGGCAGCGGCAAATCTACCCTCGCTAAGCTACTCACGGGTCTCTACGCCCCTCAGGCGGGTGCTCTCTACCTAGACGATCAGCTGATCACCGCGCAAAACCAGGACTGGTACCGCCAGCACTTTTCAGCAATATTCTCAGACTTTTATCTATTTGAGCGGCTGCTTGGCTTTAGTGCTAGCAGCGACGGTCGCAAAGCCCAAGCCTACCTAGAAAAACTGCAGCTCGATCACAAAGTCAGCATCACCCAAGGCCGATTTTCTACGACCGATCTTTCGCAGGGCCAGCGAAAGCGCCTTACCTTGCTCAGCGCCTATCTAGAAGATCGCCCGATCTATCTATTCGACGAATGGGCTGCCGACCAAGATCCGACATTCAAAGATATTTTTTACACCCAGTTTCTCGCCGACCTAAAAGCAAAAGGAAAAACACTTTTTGTCATCAGTCACGACGATCGCTACTTTCACCTAGCCGATCGCATTATCAAGCTCGACTACGGCAGCGTTACTCTCGATCAAGCGCCCACCCCCCAAGCCTATGCGAGATAAGGTTCACACCATATTGGTGCCTGCAGGTGCTGAATATAAAGCCGTAAAACGAGGGCTAAGCAACATCCAGAATGCGCCTCGGCTGGTCGCTATTCCAGCCGGACCCCAGGGGTTGAAGACGTTTTTGCGGGATTGGCCAGTGCCCGAACTGAATGGCAAAGGTCTATTGCTAATGGGATTGGGCGGTAGTCTTGCAAATGAACATGGAATTGGAGAGGCGATCGCACTCCAAAAAATTTGGCATCACGCCAGCCAAGAAATCTTTGAATGCGATGTTGAAACAACGCAACGGCTGGCGCATCGGTTGGCAATCGCTATCGGCACGGGTGTGACTTGTGATCACATTATTACCGCCGCCAAAGAAAAGCAGCAATTAGGAGATACTTACAGCGCTGATGTGGTTGATATGGAAGCGGCTGTTTTGTTGAAAAATCTATCTGTTGCGGTCGGTGTCGTTAGAGTGATCAGTGATGACTGTCAGGGCGATCTGCCGGATATTGGGAATGCGATCGCGCCAGACGGATCTCTCAAACCCGTTCAGCTAGCGATCGGCTTCGTGAAAAAACCAAAAGCAGCAATTCGGTTGATTAGTGGATCGCTAACGGCACTAAAAGCGCTAGAAGATCTGACCCACAGAGCTTTTTCGCAATAGACTTTCTCTGAAGCCACTTTCTCTAAAGCCACTTCTTCTAGAGCCATTTTCTCTGTAGCCATGCCTTTTACAGCGAGCTGTATCTCTCCTCTGCAAACGGTTCACCCCGGTGGTGATAGCCATTCTTCTCCCAAAAGCCCAGTTCCCTATCCGCCAAAAATTCTAAGCCATTGATCCATTTTGCACTTTTCCAAGCGTATAAATGTGGCACCACTAGCCGCATGGGGCCACCGTGTTCTGCGGGCAGCGGCTCGTCAAAAAGCGTATGAGCAAAAAAGTTTTCTTCTCTCGCAAAGTCTTCCATCGAGATATTGGTGGTATAGCCGCCATAGCAATGCGCCATCACATCGGTAACGGTCGGCTCTACGTCAATCTCTTTCAAAAAATCTACAACCTTGATACCGCACCATTTTACGTCTAGCTTGCTCCACCGGGTCACGCAGTGAAAGTCTGCGGTAAATTCAGTTTGTGGCATATCCATAAAATCTTGCCACGAAAGTGTCTTAGAACTGCCAAGACCAGAAACGGTGAACTGCCATGCTTCTGTACTAATTTGTGGCGTATCGCCATAGGTTAAGACCGGAAACCCTTTGGCCAAATGCTGTCCTGGCGGAACCCGGTCAGCTAGATCTGTGCTGGGTTTTTCAAAGAATTTCATGGCACAAAAGCAATAGAGATTGCCCTTATTGTAGTGCTCTAATTCGATCGGTTAATACCGTCAAAATGCATAGGGTCTGCATAGTTTTTTGTACGACTTGAAGTATGCGGTATCGAATCTAGATACGCTCGTCAATATTGCTGCTGCGATCCCATCTAACACATAAGATTTCAGTTTGAGATAACGGGTTATCAACATGACAACTGTTAGAACGAAGCAGTATAGAGATGGGTATTGGGATCGCCCTTATAACAATCGTCAACCAGCTCAAACCCATAACGCGATAGTAAGGCAATTGAAGCCGCGTTTTCGGGGAATACAGTGGCTCGAAGTTCATCTAGTCCCAACGTGTCTCTCGACCAACGAACCAGTCCAGTCAGCAGTTCATTACCTAAACCCAACCGCCAGTATGGGCTGTCCAATCCATAGACCACTTCTTCTAACCCATTATCATCAGTAGGGCGTCCGATACCAGCCCAGCCAATCAAGGTTTTCTTCTCTTTCTCGACCACTGCTCCAGTTCCATAGCCAAACTGCGCGATATTGCTTCTCGATTTGTCTATCCATGCCTGCGTTTTCTCTCGGGTGAGAGGCTGTCCATTGCCGACGTAGCAGATGACAGCCACATCAGCAGAAATTCTGGCGAGTTCGTCTAAGTCGCTTGGTTCAAAGCGGCGAAATAGTAGTCGTTTTGTTTCAAAGAAAATCATGATAGTGCTAGTGAGCGATCGCTTCCTAACTAACTATCTACGCAGGGAATCGCGCACTAGCTGATCAAGGGCTCTCTGCATCTGGCTACGAACCTTCTCAAAACACGCATCAATATAGTGACTATCTTGCAAAGCTTTACCCCCATATCGATCGAATCGAATCGGTTCACAGATGCGCGTATGAATTTTTGTCGGTGGTGGAATGTGTGGCAATGGCCCAACTGATAAGCCCCAAGGCAGTCCCAAATAGATAGGAAAAACTTCTGGATCGATGCCAAAAGCCCACGGCATTCCCAATTCATGCAGCACTTTCATCTGTGGATAGATATCGGCTAATACAACAAAGGTCGAATGCGCGCCGCAAGAGATCATCGGCACGATGGGAACGCCCTTTTTGATTGCTAGCTTGATAAATCCTTTGCGCTGATGAAAATAGATTTGGTGCCGTTGGTGATAAGGCCGAAACACATCCTGCATGCCGCCCGGATACACAACGATATTTGCGCCTTTATTTAGCGCTGCGATCGCCATCTTCGGATGCGCCTGCACTGCGCCTACCTGCGTAGCTGATCTAGCAACAGTAGGAAACACATCCCACATCTTCGGACTCATTAATCCATAGAGTGGCTTTTCGACACCGAACCGACGACACCAGTCATACAGCATCATATGCAGATCTGGCGTCGGCAGTCCACCATTATGAGAGCCCACAAACATTACGGCTTCACCAGTTGGAATCTGTTCCCATCCGTCTGTTGATACTTGAAAGTAATGTTCGTAAAACCATCGCATCAGCGGCATTGTTTTCTGCAAGACCACAGGATCGCGATCTTCAAGAGACCAGCCGTCTAAAGACCGCATAGAGCGAGTAGCATACCCCTCACGTGCGGTCTTTACAGCAGCAAATAGAGAAAACAAAGCGGTAGGATTCATACGCATTCACAGTAAAGGGTCTGTTAGCCGTGCCAACAAACCCTTTTGTACTTTATATTTTGTAGCGATCGTGATGATTGAGAGGCGATCACATTTCAGACCTTAGTTCGAACCTTTAATGCACTCAAACCTCAGCATATTCAAACTTTGCCTATTCAAACTCTGCCTATTCAAACCCTAACAGGTCGAAGATGTCTCTATCTTTGAGGGGATTTACCTCTAGCGGCTTAGCATCTTCAATCATTCCTTTTGCTAGCTTCAAATATTCTTGCTGCACTTCCAAGACTTCGGGCTCTTCGTCCATTTCAAACACAGTACACTTCTTCAGTCGGCTGCGGCGAATTGCATCCACAGTCTTGAAATGCGCCAAAGTCTTTAAGCCGACCCGCTCATTGAACTTGTCAATCTGGTCAGTGCCTTCACTTCGATTAGCAATGATACCGCCCAGTCTCACCTTATAGTTCTTCGCCTTGGATTTAATTGCCGCCACGATGCGGTTCATCGCAAAGATAGAGTCAAAGTCGTTAGCAGTCACAATCAGACAATAGTGAGCATGCTGTAACGGCGCAGCAAAACCGCCACAGACCACATCTCCAAGCACGTCAAAGATAACTACGTCAGTATCTTCAAACAGATGATGCTCTTTCAACAGCTTCACAGTTTGGCCAGTCACGTAGCCACCGCAGCCCGTACCCGCCGGAGGGCCACCCGACTCGATGCACATGACGCCGTTATAGCCTTCAAACATAAAGTCATCGGTCTGCAACTCTTCAGAGTGAAAATCCACCGATTCCAACACGTCGATGACTGTGGGCACCATCTTCTTGGTCAGGGTGAAGGTGCTGTCATGCTTGGGGTCGCAGCCGATTTGCAAGACTCTTTTACCTAGCCGAGAGAAGGCCGCTGATAGATTAGAAGAGGTGGTTGATTTACCGATACCGCCTTTGCCGTACACAGCAATTACCAAGGCCCCGGACTCGATCTTCATCGACTCGTCTTGATGGACCTGGACACTGCCTTCGCCATCAGCACCTTTGTTGACGACAGCTTTACTGACAGCATCTTTATTGGCAACGTTAGGTCGAAGGTCGTTTGAAACTACCACAGTAGGTCTCCTATTTTTTGTTTGACGTTTGATACTTTTTCTTCGAGCGTCTGAAAGCTCTGATGCCTAGAGGTCATTCCCGTCGGCAAACCTTATTTGCCGATGGCGGCTTTGGCTTCGTAGAGGGTATCTACGGTAATGGAGGTGATGCCGCGATCGCTCGCAAATTTTTCAGTATTTCGCTTCACTTTCCCTCGTACAAAGAACGGGATTTTTTTCAGCTCAGCTAGACCATCCGGGCTCCAGTTCCCGCCTGCCGTCGCCGCATCTGGCGCAGAGCCCATCGGTTTTACGGCGGCGTCATGATCAGTCGGAGCAGCCAGTGCTTTCGCCTCTTCAGTCGCCTTTTCAGCCGCTTCTTCTGCGGTCCTCTCCTCTACAGACGGTGCGGTGTGCAGATGGCTCATATGGCCTTCTGCAAACTCGAAATCCTCACGGAACATGCCAATCAAATGCTCTTCTAGGCCCATCATCAATGGATGCACCCAGTCGTCAAAGATAACGTTTGCCCCTTCCCAACCCATCTGAGGCGAGTAGCGAGCCGGTACATCTTGCACATGAATTGGCGTAGAAATAACCGCGCAAGGAATGCCTAGCCGCTTGGCAATATGACGCTCCATCTGTGTGCCTAGGACTAGCTCTGGCGCAGCTTCTGCTACGGCTGTTTCCACCGCTAGATAGTCGTCGCTGATCACTGCCTCAACGCCGTGCTGTTTAGCGACTTCGCGCACCTGACGGGCAAACTTGCGGCTGTAGGTACCGATGCCCACTAGGGTAAAGCCAAGTTCTTCGGTCGCAATTCTGGCGGCGGCGATCGCATGAGTAGCATCGCCAAAGATAAACACTCGCTTACCGGTTAGATAAGTCGAGTCTACCGAGCGAGAATACCAGGGCATCCGAGAAGCACCAGGAATCGCAGAAGAGGCGACTCGCGAGACGTTCCAGTTGCCTAGCGTCTCCGACTTCGAGCGAGCCAGTACCCGGCTGACATCAATGCCAGCGACCTCACCAATTTCAGCAATGAAATCGCGAGTTGCCCCGACGCCAATCGGCACAGTCTTCACAATTGGCTGAGCGAAATTCCGCTTTAGCCAGTCACAAGTGGTCTGAGCAATCTCTGGATACAGGCAGATATTAAAATCCGCGTCAGGAATTCGCTTGATATCCTCAGGCGTCGCTCCCAAAGGCGCAATTACGTTCGCATCGACGCCGATTTCACCTAGCAGCTTCAACACTTCTTGAATATCGTCTCGACAGCGAAATCCTAGCGCCGTGGGTCCGATGATATTTGCCTTAGGGCGAATGGCTGGCTCTCTCTCAGGACGCTTCGTTCCCGGTGGCAACGCTGCCGATAACAACAAAGTTCTGACTAAGTGATAGAGGGTCTCGCTACCACCCCAATTCTCTTTTTTGGAGTAGGCAGGCAGCTCTAGATTCACGACTGGAACTGGCAAACCCATACTTTGCGCCAGTGCGCCGGGCTGATCTTGAATCAGCTCTGCTGTGCAGCTTTCGCCCACTAGCATGAGCTGGGGCTGGAACCGTTCATAGGCATCGCGCACGGATGTTTTCACCATCTCAGCCGTGTCCCCACCCAAATCTCTCGCTTGAAAGGTGGTGTAGGTGACGGGAGGACGCTGGTCGCGTCGTTCGATCATTGTGAACAACAGATCGGCGTAGGTATCCCCTTGTGGCGCATGGAGCACGTAATGCACCCCTTCCATCGAAGTTGCCACGCGCATGGCCCCAACATGGGGAGGGCCTTCATAAGTCCACAGAGTCAATTCCATAAGTTAAAGAAAGAAGGGTTAATGTTGGCTGATTTTATCTGGTTATCTAGGTATCAAAATTCGGCACTATCAAACCGTCAATCGCTTCCGTCGTTCTAGCGATCGCGTAAACAATTCCGCCAGATCAGCCGCCTGGTCATAGCCATGCAGCGGCGAGAACACTAGCTCAATTGACCACTTCGTCGCCATCCCTTCTGCTTCTAGAGGATTGGCCAAGCCCAGACCACAAACCGTGATATCCGGGCGAGCTGCTCGACAGCGATCTAGCTGCTTTTCTACGTCTTGCCCCTCAGAAAGAGAAGTTCCTTCTGGCAGTAGCGCAATCTCTTGGTCCATCAACAGACGATCGATGTAGGGTGTGCCGACTTCGACTAGCTCCATGCCACACTCACGCGAGAGAAACCGAGCCAGCGGAATCTCTAGCTGTGAATCGGGGAAAAGAAATGCCTTGCGACCGCTGAGTTCTTGACGGTAGCGCTCTAACCCTGTGTTGGCCCTAGCGACTGCGGGTGCGATCGCCGATTCAAACGTCTCCTCCTCCACGCCCCAGGTATCCGCCGCCGCCTTCAGCCAAGCCGTTGTTCCCTCAATTCCAAAAGGATAGGGCGAAGGCAGCAGTTCCGCGCCCCGAGCGATTAACAGCCGCACCGTCTCGCTCAAAAACGGCTGAGCGACTAACAGCTTTGTCCCTTTACCAACGCTAGGCAAATTCGAGGCCCGGCGCGGTGGAAAGAAAGAAACCGGACCAATCCCCATTCGATCGAACAATCGCTGAAACTGATCTTCAACAACATCAGCTAGACTACCGACCACCATCAGCGCTGGCTCCTCGGTTTCCTTGCTAGGCAACACCGGCACCATCGAACCTAGACAGGCGTCCTCTCCTTGAGTGAAGGTTGTTTCAATCCCGCTGCCAGAATAGTTCAGTACCCTGGTCTTTGGAAAATGCCGATGGTTCAGCTTCTCAGCGGCCTTAGCCAGATCCAGCTTAATCACCTCAGAAGGGCAAGAGCCAACCAAAAACAAAGTGCCAATATCAGGCCGACGCAGCAGCAGCTCTTCCACTACTCGCTCTAGTTCTTCATTCGCATCCGCTAGCCCCGCTAGATCGCGCTCGCCCAAGATCGCCGTGCCAAATCTAGGTTCTGCGAAAATCATTACGCCAGCGGCAGACTGAATTAGGTGGGCGCAAGTGCGAGAGCCGACCACCAAGAAAAAGGCATCCTGCATCTTTCTATGCAGCCAAACGATACCCGTCAGTCCGCAAAACACTTCTCGTTGGCCGCGCTCTTTTAGAACCGGCATATCAGAGCTGACTGTTTCGGTGGGATTATCTGTGCAAGCCTGTAGCGCCATACTTAGTTCTTCGCTCTTTGTATCAACAAATTAGAATATATGCGGGCAGGTATCAGCGCCTTGTTTTGCTTCGCCTTGGTTTTTCTTTGAACGAATCAAAAGAAGCCACAACAAAATGAGCTGAAGTGTTCAGTATAGATACCTGTTTGATCCGGTCTTGGTAGTCAGCAGGCTTTATTTACATTCAGCCATTAATGTTTACCTAACGCATCTTTTAGTGAAAGTATCGACTCTACATGACAAGGCGGAGGTCATAACGGCCTACTATAGAGAGCAATAAAAATTGCTGACTAGAGACAGATCCTCGAAATCATGGCCAAGCCGACCCAAGCTCACATCACCAAAATGATTTCTAAGCGAGAGAGTGAGTTTTTTCGTAACCGCACCCTCAAGCAAACCGAATACTACATGGGAGCCAAACTCCTAGAAGTCGGCGTCAACCCAAACCAAGGCGTGATCTACCGTTGGAAAACTGTAGACAAAGGGGCCAAAGAAGAATGGACCTACAGCGCTTATTGGGGAGAGTCAAGAGCAAAAATTGAGGCAGAAGAAGCTTAGAGGTATTCCTACACATCCACGGTTTCAGCTATCTCAACTAGCTGTGGCTCCGTTGCCTGTAGCAAGCAGTCTGGAATCGGCTGGCTGTGTAGAACCATGGTGGTAGTCGTGTTTTTCTCGAAGCCAATCCGCTCATAAAAGCGCTGTTGGTGAGTCGTCATTAGATAGGTGCGCTCTACCTTATTCATGTGTGGATGGGCGATCAGAGTTTCAACCAATCTGCGGCCTAGCCCAGCCCCTTGATAGTCGGGGTGGATCACAACATCCCAAATGGTCGCTCTAAAAACGCCGTCTGATGTCGCTCGTGAGAACCCGATTAGATGTTTGTCATCCCATGCTGTCACGACTGGATGACTGTGTGCGATCGCCACCGCCATCTCTGCCGGTCTTCTAGTCTTAGCCCAAAATGCAGCTCGCCCAAACAAATCACATACCTGCTCAAGCTCACAGGGTGAAAACGTCTGCATATAGCGAAACTGAGTATTCCGACCGTCCATAGACCTCACCAAAAATACAATTGTTTACACAATCCATCTTTCAATATAGAGGCGGACTCACTGGTCTGTCTCGAATTAAAGTGAAGCTTTCATGACTTGAAGTCCTCCACGCACCGCCTAAAACATGCTATTTAATCGGCCAGTTCGCCTCTCACTGCTATTCTCGCTCTGCCTATGCTTTACGCTTAGCATCTTGCTCGGTGCGGGCGTCGCCGCTGCTATTGGCTCAGGCGTCGATACAGGCATAGAGGGTGTTGATATGGGCATTGGCGCGGGTATCAAAGCAGTCTCCACAGCTACAGCCGACTCTACAGCTACAGCCGATCCGTACGGCATGGTCGATCCCGTCTCCCCTCAGCTTGAGGCTAGCTATCGCGTCTATCTCGACGAATGCGCCACCTGCCA
The DNA here is from genome assembly GCF_015207105.1 of cf. Phormidesmis sp. LEGE 11477. Taxonomy (GTDB): domain Bacteria; phylum Cyanobacteriota; class Cyanobacteriia; order Phormidesmidales; family Phormidesmidaceae; genus Phormidesmis. The sequence goes on along the minus strand of NZ_JADEXO010000046.1, from coordinate 22,673 downwards.
CGTCGCTCTGCCGCCAGCCGTTCTCCCCACGCAAACCTGGCAGACTCTCGTCGTTGACTCTGCTCACTACGGCCTTACTCTCAGTGGCATTACCACTTTCGAGCAGCAATTAATTGCCAACTACCTCCAAGCCTACTCTCGTCCTCATCAAAGCCACGATTCGCTGCCCTTCAGGCTATCTGACTCCGACTACTTCCGGGCGCTCCATCCTCAGGTCACCCTTCCCCAACCGCTAAATCTGCGTACCTGTGCTAGCTGCCATCTCTCAGCCACTACTCAAAACTACCGAAACATCAGCTCGAATTCAGATAGGTAGACCCAGTCTGTAGATTTGGCACCTAGATCTGTACTGCTCAGGCCTTAGAGCACTGACCTGTCCTTAGAGCACTGCCCTCTGCCGTTGAGACGCTTTGTAGGGAAACCCGACCTGCTCAACCCTTTCCTATCGGTCGGCTATCCCCATAAGATACAGGTAGAATTAATATTCCGGGGTTGACTATACTCGCCTCGCTCGTCGTTTCTCCAGCCCGACATGCTAAAAAGACTTCTAGGCGATCCAAATACTCGCAAGCTCAAAAAATATCAGCCCGATATTAAAGAGGTGAATCTGCTTGAAGAAGAAGTGCAGGCTCTCTCTGACGATGAGCTAGCGGGTAAGACAGCCGAGTTTAGACAGCGTCTAGAAGCTGGCGAAGACACAGACGATATCCTGACAGAAGCCTTTGCTGTCGTCAGAGAAGCCGCCATACGAGTTTTGGGCATGCGTCACTACGACGTGCAGCTACTAGGCGGTATGGTGCTGCACGACGGTCAAATTGCTGAGATGAAAACGGGTGAAGGTAAGACCCTGGTTTCGACGCTGCCTGCCTATTTGAATGCAATTTCAGGCAAAGGCGTTCACATTGTCACGGTTAATGACTACCTTGCTCGCCGGGATGCGGAGTGGATGGGCCAGGTTCACCGATTCTTGGGGCTCAGTGTGGGATTGATCCAGCAGGGCATGAGTCCAAAGGATCGCAAGAAAAACTACGCCTGTGATATCACCTACGGCACTAACAGCGAGTTTGGCTTTGACTATCTGCGCGACAATATGGCAACGCAGATGGCCGATGTGGTTCAGCGCCCTTTCAACTTTTGTGTAATTGACGAAGTCGATTCGATTTTGGTTGACGAGGCCCGGACGCCTTTGATTATCTCTGGCCAAGTAGAACGCCCTGGTGAAAAATACACGAAGGCAGCCGAAGTTGCCACTCAACTAGAAGGCGATGAAGTCGATTACGAAGTTGATGAAAAGGCTCGTAACGTGCTGCTCACAGATGAAGGCTTCGAGAAAGCAGAGAACCTGCTGAACGTCACCGATCTATTCGATCCTAAAGATCCTTGGGCCCACTACATCTTCAACGCGATCAAGGCCAAAGAGCTGTTCACCAAAGATGTCAATTACATCGTACGCAATAGCGAAATTGTGATCGTCGACGAGTTCACCGGTCGGGTGATGGCGGGTCGGCGTTGGAGTGATGGTCTGCACCAGGCAATCGAAGCTAAAGAGCACGTTGAGATTCAGCCTGAGACTCAGACGTTGGCTTCTATCACCTATCAGAACTTCTTTCTGCTGTATCCCAAGCTTTCTGGAATGACCGGAACTGCTAAGACAGAGGAAGCTGAGTTTGAAAAGATCTACAAGCTAGAAGTGACGATTATTCCTACCAATCGCCCCTCGCAGCGTCACGATTTGCCGGATGTCGTTTACAAAACTGAAAATGCGAAGTGGAACGCGATCGCCCAAGAATGCGCTGAGATGCACGAAACTGGCCGTCCTGTTCTCGTGGGTACGACCAGCGTCGAAAAATCTGAAGTTCTCTCGGCCCTGCTAAGCGATCTCAACGTTGAGCACAATCTCCTAAACGCCAAGCCAGAGAACGTAGAGCGAGAGTCAGAAATTGTGGCTCAAGCCGGTCGTAGCGGCTCAGTCACGATCGCCACTAATATGGCCGGACGCGGCACAGATATCATCCTCGGTGGTAACGCCGACTACATGGCCCGACTAAAGGTACGTGAATACTTTATGCCCAGGCTGGTCAAGCCCGAAGACGACGATAAGTTTGGCGTAGCGCAAGTGTCTGCGGCCAAGAACAGCCGCCAGGCAGAAGGCTTTGCCGACAAAAAGAAGGTCAAGACCTGGAAAGTCGCCCCGCAGATTTTTCCAACCGATCTCTCCCCCGAGATCAAAGACAATTTGAAAGCAGCGGTTGATTTTGCGGTCAAGACCTATGGAGCGCAGAGCCTGTCAGAGCTAGCCGCAGAAGACAAGATTGCGGTAGCCGCAGAGAAAGCACCCTCCGACGAGCCGGTCATCCAGAAGCTGCGCGATGTTTACAATCAAGTTCTAGAAGCGTACGAAGCAATTACCTCAGCTGCACATGATGACGTCATTGAACTCGGCGGTCTGCACGTAATCGGAACAGAGCGCCACGAATCTCGCCGAGTAGATAACCAGCTTCGAGGCCGGGCAGGGCGTCAGGGTGATCCTGGTTCGACCAAGTTCTTTTTGAGCTTAGAAGACAATTTGCTGCGGATTTTTGGGGGCGATCGCGTTGCTGGGTTAATGAACGCCTTTCGCGTAGAAGAAGACATGCCGATCGAATCTGGTATGCTCACCCGTTCGCTAGAAGGCGCTCAAAAGAAAGTCGAAACCTACTACTACGACATTCGTAAGCAGGTCTTTGAGTACGACGAGGTAATGAACAATCAGCGCCGCGCTATCTACGCTGAACGTCGCCGCGTACTAGAAGGCCAAGCGCTCAAAGAGCTGGTTTTGGGCTATGCCGTACAGACTATGGACGACATTGTCGAAGCCTATGTCAACCCAGAGCTGCCTTCAGAAGAATGGGATCTCGCTAGCGTCGTTAGCAAAGTGCAAGAGTTTGTCTATCTGTTGGCCGACCTGACGCCAGACCAGCTAGAGAATCTATCTATGGGCGAGATGAAAACTTTTCTAGCTGAGCAGGTTCGCATTGCCTATGACCTCAAAGAAGCTCAAGTTGACATGATCAAGCCCGGCCTGATGCGTGAAGCGGAGAGATTCTTTATTCTTCAACAGATCGATACGCTCTGGCGCGAGCACCTACAGCAGATGGACGCCCTACGCGAAACCGTCGGCTTACGTGGCTACGGTCAAAAAGATCCGCTAATTGAATACAAAAGTGAAGGCTACGAAGTCTTCTTAGAAATGATGACAGGCATTCGTCGCAACGTCGTGTACACGCTCTTCCAGTTTCAGCCCCAGCCCCAGCCCGCCGCTAAGCAATCTGAAATGGTGTAGACCCCTGTACCTAAGCGCTATAGCGTGTTTCGAGTGCCTTTGAGACACGCTATTTGCTTTTTACGGCTGGGCTGCTACTTTCGAGGTTCTCCTGCTTCGTCTTCTGGCAGTACTTCGGTTTCTGCTTTACCAGCCTCAACCCACTTCTGCAGCGTGACATCCTTCAGGAAAAAGTTTTGATACTGAGTGGCTAGTGCTGACAAAGCAATGTCGTATGTTTTAAAGCGCATCACTACGGGCGCATAAAAGCAGTCAGCGATGGAGAATTTTTCAAATAGCCAGGTGTCAGGATTTCGCTCCATACGGCCTGACCAAATAGCGTCGATCCTAGCAATATCTTGAAGGGCGGCGGCAGAAGGATCGACTTTTCTGCGAGCCCGGCAGTTCATAGGCAGCTCATTACGCAAACCCACAAACCCGGCATGCATTTCGGCGCAGACAGATCTAGCTTCAGCGCTTAGAGACGCCTTAGCAGGCCAGCCCTCGCCCGATAGATACTTTTCAGAAATATATTCGCAGATTGCGAGCGAGTCCCATACTGTGATTTCTTGATCGATCAAAACGGGTACACGGCCCGTTGGAGAATACTGCTTTAGCCGTTCTGTGAGGGTTCCGCGTGAATTTTCGCGCTCAAGCGACTCTAAAACCTCTTCAAACTGAATATCGAACTTGCTCAGTAGCATCCAAGCTCGCAAAGACCAAGAAGAATAGTTCTTGTTACCAATAATTAGTTTCATACAGCGACCTTGCGAGCCTCTTTAAACCCAGAAAACTTTTAGAAAAGACCTACGGTGTGTAGTCGTAGGGCGCAGCGGGATAGTCGTAGTAGGGAGCGCGGCGTGGCGGAAGCTGTGGAGCAGACAAGAAGGCCGGGTCGTAGTAGTTTGACGCGGTAGGTGGCATAGGCATGGGTGGCATTGGCATAGGCCGCATCGGCATAGGTCTTACAGAGCGCCTTTGAGCCTGCAAAATCAAAATCACTGAGCAAAGGATCAGCCCACCGCCACCTAGCCCTAGCACGATAACAATGCCTGCGCCTAGCCAGATCAGCGAAGTGGGAGGCCCAGATGGACGGGCATTGGCTTCGGCGGCAGGTTGAACAGCGGCAGCGATTTTATCTTCTAGCTCTAGATCTTCTACGGAGCGCTGATAGTTCTGAATACGATCGAGCAGGTCTTGAGTTTTTTCAGACTGCTCTTGCATTTGGTTCTCTAGATTGGCAGAGAGCGTTTCCTGCTCTTCTAGCTGTTCCTCTAATGCTTGAGTGAGGGTCTGCTGCTTGTCTAACTCTCTGCGAATTTCGGCTTCTAACGCCTGCTGGGACTGGGTAGTAGCAGATTCTATCTGAGCGGTGCGATCGCCCGATCGATTAGCCTGCTCAGCATCACCATCGGCAGAGACCATTCCCACCCGAGCTACTAGCAGCACTAAAGCTGCGACACCCGTAGTGGCACAGCCCGCCAAGTATGCGGTTGTATCGCTCATCGGCTTATCACCCCAGCGAACAAACGTTTCAACACGCCTTCTTTACTCAATACTGCCCTGGCCAGGAACTTTATCAGCTAAAGAATATCACACAAAATCAATTGCTAGATCAGTAGCAACTGCCAGGTAAAAGGCGGCGGTAAGCACCCTCAGATAAAGTAAAGACTCTAGATAAAGAAAGACTCTGCTGAATACTTTCAACAGAGTCCTTCCTTACTGGGCTTTATCGCAATTACTGGTCTTTATCATCAACGCGGCCTTCTGCTGAAGTACGCAGCCGAGAAATACTCATAAAAGCTGATCATCCAGCCGAAAGCTATTCGACAACTACCTTACCAACCATGCCAGCACCACGGTGGGGCGCACAGTAGTAAGTATACTCACCGGGCTCTACATCAAAGGTACTAGAGTAGGACTCACCAGGCGAAAAAGTTAACTGCTTGTTAGTCAGTTGATCTGCGACTTCTTTGCCACCAGGAATGTTGTTTGCATCAAAGATGACATTGTGGGGAGCCATCTTATTATTTTCCCAGGTGACGGTATCGCCTTTTGAGACAGTGACAGTTGCTGGTTCAAAGACAAGCAGTCCACCGTCAGAACCCATCTTTACGGTGTGGTCAGCAGCCAGCGCTGGCGACGCCAGCATTACGCAGCTACTGACGACAAGAGCAGCCATCATTAGGGTAGTACCCAAGCTGCGGAATGCTTTCGCTAAAAATTTCATAGGACCTCTGGGGCTAAAACGTGTGTGTACTTTCTTTGCACTTAATGAGAATTATATATCGCCTGGCGAGGATTTTGACGCTCTGTAAAGGTTCGGATTTGACGACTCGTCTTATACGGGTGATTTCAAGCGTTATTTAGACAACAAGTCCTGGCGGCGATGGGGTTAGCCTGTCTTTTGCTAAGGCACCTATGATCTGAGTTCAAGACAGCATCTGAGCGCTAAAAAGTAGTGACGACTCACCGAGAAAGATGAGCCTTGGAATCATGAATCTTAAGGTTCCATAATTTTTTTTTAGCAAAGGTTAAATGATTTAGTGGGTTCAGTGATCAGTTACTGCACTTATTAATAGGATTGAAAAAATCAATAACACAACTGTCTTTTATGGCTATGAATGTTTTAGAAATGCAGGTAATTGAGCTGAGTGACAAAGTCGACTCGCTTCATAGCTTGATGGCGCAGTTGACTGAGAAAGTGAATGCTACCATCACTAGCGGGCAAGATCGTTTTGCCACCACAAGTAAAGATATTTTGCCAGACGCCAACGCGGTGAATCTATCACCAACGGCCATGCGCCGCGCCCCGAATCCATCGATGATGCACAAGGATGTGCTGAGCGACGATCCTTATTTGGAAGGAGAGTCATTGAGCACTACTAGGACGCTATCGCCAGAGATTCAAATCCAGAGATTGACGGCTCAGCTGACTGCTGCATACAACCGTATTGCGGCCTTAGAGGAGCAGATTATGGCCTATCGCTCTTATTAGGTTAAAGTATTAGGTTCAATGCCTAAATTGAAGGTTTGAAGGCTTTAACTCAAAGGCTTGAAGGCTTTAACTCAAAGGCTTGAAGGCTTTAACTCAAAGGCTCAAAATTTCTACTCGTTAAAGGCACCGTTTGGAAGGCACTACTGAAGGTACTGCCTTTTTTTGTGCTGTATTGGCTGGGTTCGATTGGTCTAAATCTCGTTGAATTAGCTATTGTTGGGCGCTTGTCAGATAGATTGCCGGAGCTGAGCTTCAACCGCATGCCGAATCTGCGATCGCGTCCATTTTTTGTACAGATGCGCGGCGATCGCACATCCCCCGGCACCCACACCCTCTTTCACAAACCCTCGCTCATAAGCCTGGAGCTGCATATAAGGGGACTGAGCAAAAGTGATTTCGCTGGCTAGGTAAGCAGCGCCTATCTGCCTGGCGATCGCCACTGTATCCGCGCTGGAATCTTCTATTACCCAGCGGGTAGTACCTACCAAGACTTGCTCAGGCTGCCACCCAATGCATTCTTCTCTCGCTAGCGCCTGGCACAGCGCGTAGACCGCTAGCATCTGCGACCCCCCTGCTAGCAGCACCCCGCCCGACTGACTCGCCGATAGTGCTATGCCCGCCGCTGCAATCTGCATCGGATCGCCTATCGCTGCAACCAACCCTAGAGCCGATGCCTGCTGAGGCTGCGGCCATCTAGCTTTCCACTCCGCCAATCCGCGCTTAATCAAGGCTTGCTTTTGTAAATGATTGCCCCCTCGCCAGCTGCTGCTCATTTGGCCAGCAACGGCATAGCCTAGGCCCGTCAGTATGGCTTGGGCTGTCGTCGTCCCACCAACCACGCATTCTCCGACGATTAGATAGCTGTCTTGGCAGTGATTAGCTAGCTGCCTGGCTAACTGGTGGCCTAGCGCTTGAGCTGAGTAGAAGAGCTGGCTAACTTCGGCTATCGACATCGCCTGCCCCGTTTGGACAGATTTGGCTAGGGTTCGAGGTAGCGACAGATGTGGAACGCTAAGCGCTGTCGGCAGCCCAGTACTCACTAGCTGACAGTGAATAGTCTGTCCGCGCAAGATAGCGCGAGTAATCACAGCAGGAGAAACGCCAGATGATAGGGAGACTAGCGGTGTTCCTTTGAGCAAATAGCTACCGTCGGTAGCTGCAGTAGCTAGTCGGTCTTGAGAGGTTTGTCCGGCAGCAGAGATATTTGGCAGGAGGGCGGTTTCTGTGAAGCTAAGAACGCAGGCAAACAGAGGCTTCTTTCCTTGGTAGTGCTCAAGCCATCGGCGGCTCTCGCCCGGAACCGCTTCGGCGCAGACTTTGATCATCAGACTCTAATCACCAGAAATCATCAGATATTAATCATCAGAACTTTGATCAGGCTACTTATTTTCGTGCTACTCATCTATCAGCACCTGGACCCAGTTAGGCGGCTCTGGCATGGCAATACCAAGACGCTCTAGGATCAGCCAGGCGGCAAGATGTACGGTAAATAGATAAACAACGCTGGCGAAGACGGTCATAAAGACAGCCGCGATCGCAATCACTTCCATATTGGGTTGGCCAAATCGCCCTAGCCCAATCCAGCCCCAGTTGGTCAGCAGCCTGACGCTCCAGTCAATAAACTGAGTAATCTGAGCAATCAGATAGCCCCACAGATCTTCGCCTGCCAAGATAGAGACCAGCCAAATTCGAAAGAACGTGCCAAACGCAACGAGCAGTCCCCCAGTCAAAATAGCAATCCCCCATCCGGCTTTGCGACGCCACAGATACCCTAGCTGCACGCCTAAAATCCCATAGGGCATCACAAATAGGACACTGCGAGTAGGACCTAGCAAGATAGTGAGCAATAGCCCAGATACCGCTGTCCCCATCCAAGCAGCGCGGGCATTCCAACGTAGGTAGATCAGCGTAATTGGTAAGGGAAACAGAATTCGTAGCAGTGGACCGGGCGGAAAGTAGACGTTGACTAACCACATGAGACTAGCGGCGCTCGCGAGAAAGGCAGTCTCGACTAGAGGCAGCGGGGAAGGCGGCAGAGAACGATTAGGCGAAATTGGGGGTTGGTCGGCGGGCTGAGCAGCCTGAGCAGGATCGTGAGGATGAGCTGTGTTCGTAGCGCGGCTGGGCCGAGCAAAATAGCGATCGGCAGCATGGGTAGCAGGCAGCGCAGAATCCGATATCCAAGGCTCATCGTCTTTTATCCAAGGCTCATCGTCCTTTGTTTGCTCTGAGACTGGATCGTGGTTGGGCTCGGTCATAGACAAAGACTGCTATCCCAGAAGTTTTTCGAGGGTTTCGATATCGATGATTTTGAGGATATCGCGATCGCGCTGAATTAATCCTTTCTTCTCTAGCTTGTTCAGCACTCGGGTCACCGTTTCTCTAGCCAGCCCACTCAGTCCGCTGAGCTCTCGATGAGGTAGGTTAGGGATTTCCATTCCTTGACCCGCGATTTTGCCCTGACCTTCTGCCAAAAACAAGAGAACGTCCGCAACGCGCGACTGACTATCTGATTCACGCAGACGCAGGCGGCGATTAACCTGTCTTAGACGCTTGGCCATCAGCCTCGCTAGATATAGACCCGCCATCGGCTCTGTATGGAGCAGTTTAACGAAATGCGGTGCAGGCATGCTGCCAATGACAGTCGGCGTCAGGGTAATCACATCGGTAGAGCGCGGAATTTCCTCCAAAGGAGCCATCTCACCAAACACCTCACCTTTCCCTAAAATATTGAGCGTGACTTCCTTGCCATCTATATTGTATGTTCGGATTTTTGCCCAGCCTTCTAGAACAAAGTAGACAGAATTTCCCCAGTCGTTCTCTAGCAAAATAACCTGGTTCGCAGGATGGTGACGGGTAACTACCTGATCAGCAGCCTCTGTGGCTAGCGCCGGATCGAGCTCAGAAAAAAAAGGAGTAATGCGGATAAGTTCGCTGGTATCGAGAGGGTGTCCGTCCATGGTCAACTAGTAAATAGCGTATACAAGGGTCGATTGAAACAGCAGAATGCACGTCGTTTGGAGATCAAACAGCCCTATACCGAAGAACAGGCGCTTTTAGACAGAGGTATCGACCCTAGTATCGCAACAATTTTTGATACTACTTGAGCCTATCTAAAGTTTTATAACTTATACCATTCTCTTCTATTGTTTAGGATCATTGCAAAAAAGACAGGAATAGTATACTTTCCGGGATATTCGTTTGCGTTCCTAATGCTGTAACCAATACTACTAGCTAGCCCAAAATCTATGTAGTAGAGCCGGGATGAAGCCGCTTTCAGAGCGAGCGGTTTGAGCGAACGGTTCGAGCGGGCGTTTTTTTGGGCAAAGCTGACTTAAACTTTGAGCATTTACTGTCTAAGCTAGCTTATTTACAGCCCTCCTCTGGCCGAATACTCTACTTTTGCTGTTAGCGCCAAGCAGCTTTTGGGTAAAGAATCTTTGACTATACTTAAGGCATTCATGGTGACTTCTCAGAAGGAACAAATTCAATCGCTGATCGCTGACATAGAACGGGCCTTGGGGGCACAGAAGCCAAGAACGCCCTGGGTGAAAGCCAGTGAGATTGAACCCCAGCGTCAGGCGCTCGCGCGAGCACAGACCTATTTGATGTCGCTAGAGCAGATGTTTGAAGTGCCCGGTGGGTGGGGGCCAGTCGATCCCAATACAGGACGGCTCGATGCTCAAGTGGACAATGCTTTGGCGGGGCGATCGCCCTATCAGACACTTGATCAATCCCTAGGATCGTCGTCTGCTGCTGCTTCGGTGCAGGCAAAAGGTAGATCCGTGGAAAGCGTTTCTGCGGATAGCGCCTCTGCAAGTAGCCCTGTCGATAGCGCTGCGGTCAAATCTGCTGAAGATTTGCTGCGGGAGCTACGAACCGAGATGAGATTCTTGAAGTCGAGCGCGTTGGAGCCGTTGCGCCTAGAAATAGACCGTTTGCAGTCGGCTAGAGAGGTACTGCAGCAAGAGGTTGAGACGTTAGAAGAGCAGCGATCGCAGGTTAGTCAGACGCTAGCTGAGCAGTTGGCCGAACAGACTAATGAGCGTCAAGCTGCTGAGGCGCGTAATCAGGAGGCGCGTAATCAAGAGGTGCGCCAGGAGATCGCTGAAGCGCAGCTCAATCAGTTTCTATCAGCGCTGATGGAGCGTTTGCAAGAGAACTTGTCTACACAGGTGACACAGACGCTAGTGCAGATGGAATCAGACCATGCCGCTGCGATCGCCGCGATCAAAGCCACCACAGAATCTGATCGATTGGCCTTACAGCCTAGCCGTGAGGCTCAGCTAGAAAAGATGCAGCAGCTTCAGTCGCGCTCCGATCAACTGCTAGTAGAGATTGATTCGACGCTACAACAGGCGTTTCAAACCCTGCAAAGCAATATCAGCGGCTATCAAACCTCGCTGAGCGAAGAAATTGAAACGACGCACAGCCTAGGTCGCCAAAGCGAAGAGGAGATGCGATCGCTTTGGCAACAGATGTTTGAAACGCTGCAAAGCAACATCAGCGGCTATCAAACCTCGCTGAGTGAAGAGATTGAGACTACACACAGCTTGAGTCGCCAGGGCGAAGAGGAGGTGCGATCGCTCTTGCAGCAGATGTTTGAAACGCTGCAAAGCAATATCAGCGGCTATCAAACCTCGCTAAATGAAGGGCTCGAAACGATGCACAGCCTAGGCCGTCAGGGTGAGGGATCTGTGCGGTTACTAAGCGAAGAGCTCGAAACGATGCACAGCCTAGGCCGTCAGGGTGAGGGGACTGTGCGATCGCTGAGCGAAGAGATCGAAACGCTGCAAAGTAATATCAACGATTATCAAGCCTCGCTGAGCGAAGAGCTTGAAACGATGCAGAGCCTGAGCCATCGGGGTGAGGGAGTTGTGCGATCGCTAAGGGAAGAGATCGAAACGGTGAAAAGCCTAGGCCGTCAGGGCGAAGAGGTAATGCGATCGCTCGTCGAGCGTCTGACTACACAGCTCGACCAGCTCGATCAAACGACTGCCTCTATGCCTGCTACGTCACCTCCTGCTACGTCATCTAATGATGCTTCAAGTGATACGTCCGTGTTGCCGATTACTGAGTTAGATGATGCAGAGCTAGACGAGCTGATGGATGAATTGTCAGATGATTTATTCACAGATGATCTTTCGATGCCAGAGCCAGAGCCAGCTGCGAGAACAGCCCCCGAGCAAGAATTCGATTTGGAAGAGGCTGGCTCGGAAGAGGTTGACTCAGAAGAGTCTGATACAGAAGCAGCTGATGTAGAAGAGAATAGCCAGCCAGAGATGGCTGCAGAAGATACTGAAGCTTTGCTAGTCGCCGCAAGTCCAGCCAGAGATACTGTGAATTCTCTCGATGAGATCTTGCCAGGTGAGCCTAACGTCAATGAACTAAATGCTGACGAATTAGACCCTGAAGCTAGCGACATCGATCCGACAACGTTCATCCGAGAAGACGGCACAATCGATGTTGACCTGTTGAAATTGGACGTTGATCGAAGCGATCAGAGCGCTCCTGTACCAGATGAGATTATGGTAGATGCTGCGATCGCAGACGCGCAGATAGCCGAAGCCGAAACTGAAGATCCTGAGATTGAAGCAAAAGTAATGCCCACAGCAGATGCTACCTTCCTAGCCGGGCTAACCATTGACGATCTGACTATCGATGATCTAGCCGTTGACGATGAATTGACCGCTGCCAAGGTGCCTGCGGATGACCTTCTTCCTCCAGCAATGGAGGCAACTAACGATTCTGATCAATCATCCGAGACAGCGTTAGGAACCAACAGCGCCGAGGCGCAATCAGCAATAGATACCTACGAAGCTGAAAACGATGTAGAGCTTGCCGCCGTATTACCTGATTTGGGTCCTCTTCTGCCGTCTGTCGCCATTCCAGCAATGTCGCCATCAGAAGACGTCTTAGAAGAGCCCGCCTCAGAAGAGACCGTCTCAGAAGACATCTCAAATAACGAAGACGATGAGCATGTAAATGCTGAAGAGATTGCACCTGAAGAACGCGCGCTCGAAGAAAGCTACCTAGGATTAGAGAGTCTTGAAGAAGAGCATGATAGTGCTGAAGATGAGTACATGAATGCCACGAGGGTGACTGAGCCAGCGACTGTAATCGCCGAGTCAGGAGTGGAAGAGCCCACAGTTGATACAAGTCAGCTAGTCGAAGATTCAGAGTCTTTTTCTCTAAATTCTCCTGACGCCGAGGAGACTCAAGACGATATGTTTCTACCTAATAGTTCTGACACTGCACTATCAGAGGGTCTACCAGAAGAGCTATCAGAAGATTTATTAGACACGTTAGAAGAAGACAATCAGGCATCAATCCGTAACGCAATTGATCAGATGTCATCGGTAGATACAGACGAGCTGGTGCCAGATTTAGAAGAGCCGACCGTTTCTTATCTGTCTGAAGACGCCTTGATCTCACGAGCCACTTCTATAACAACGTCTCTAGAACCAGCGCCTCTAGAATCAGCTTTAATTCCAGATGAACCCAATAACGAACTCACAGACACAGACGACCTTGCTGACGAACCTATAGACGAGGAAATTAGTCGCTCAGATCGAATCGAGCAATCAGGTGAAACTAATCAGCTGAATGAAATCGGCCTGGCAGAAGAGCCCGGTGTGGAAGAGCCTAATACAGAAGGGCTTAACAACGAGACTAACGATATAACCGAGGTTGTAGAGCCTGAAGACGGCAGCGGTCAAGTAGATAGCCAGCAAGTAGATAGCCAGGTTGAGTCGTATAGTGCCGAAGAAGCGCCAGTGAACGCTAGCACGTTCTTCGAAGAACATGACTTTGAAGAACGTGGCTTCGAAGAACATCAAGAGAGCCAGTCGGTCGAAGTTTTAGAGTCATCTCTGACACCGGACATAATCGATACCGACGAAGAGGTGCCAGACCAGCTTCCTCTGTTAGAAGAGAGCGATACGGCACTATCAGACGAGTTACAAAATGCGTTAGAAGAAGACAATCAGGCGTCGATACGAAACGCCCTCGAAGCGCCAGCGGTAGCTGAAGACGAGCTGGTTCCCGATCTAGAAGAACCAACCGTCTCAGAGCTGTCCGAGGATGTTTTTGTCTCACGCTCAAGTTCGCCTATTGCTTCAGAGTCTTTAGAGTCTGCATTGATTCCAGATGAACCGAACCCAGACGAGCCAATCCCAGATGAGCCAATCCCAGATGAGCCAATCCCAGATGAGCCAATCCCAGATGAGCCAATCTTAGATGAACTAAGTGGAGCGGTCGATGCTGCAGATTTAGATACTGCAGATTTAGATATTGCAGCACTAGAGAGCGATTCAGATGACCTGGAGTCGATGGCCATTGCAGCAGACCAGCCTGCCGCTGTCTCGGCTGAGGTCTCTACTGAGTCTTCCAACACCGAGTCCTCTACTGAGTCCTCCGATACCGAGTCCTCCGATACCGTCATGCCAATGCTGGTGGACGAGCCTGCCGAAGAAGTATCCGATGAAGAGACGCCTATTGAGGCAATGTTCGATGAAGAGCTACCTGTTGTAGAAATGTTCGATGAAGAGGTGCCTGTTGGAGAAATGCCGATAGAAGCTCTTTTCATTGAAGACTCTGCTTTCGAGGGTCTTTCTGTCGAAGGCTTACCTTCGACGGGTGTGACGGAACTGCTAGCTGACGATATGGAACTGCTAACAACGCTAGGACAACCTGAGACTGATAGTCCGGTGCCTCTATTTGACGATGACCTCGACTTCTTCGACATGAGTCAGTCTGTAGAAGATCGCCCTGCAGAAAATCAGCCAGCGGAAGAGCCGTCAGCAGCAGATTCGATGACAACAGTAACAGAAGTCTCACCATCAACTTCACTGGAGAATGAGTCAGAAAGCTCTGAAGAATCAGCAATTCCTTTAGAAGAAGATCGAGCGATTAGCCAGCTTACTGCTTCTGCCGAGCCACCAGCAGAGCTGCCATCTGCTGTTCCGGCAACTGCTTTACTAGTTGATCCGCCGATCGACCCAATTGATTCGCCCGAGCAGCCAGACAGTTCTCCGCAATCTGATAGTTCACAGCCGCCCTCAATAGAGCTGTCCGATTTGGCCGATGCTGCTGAGCTAGCGTCAGTAGAATCAGCCCAGACAACGGTCAAAGAGACTGCCCTTCAGCCGATTGATCACGAAGGGTTGACCTTTGACGACGAGGATAGACCGACAAACTGGTTTCTGAGTATCGACTTGGGGACGACAGGCATATCAGCGGTGTTGATGGAGCGGCGTACTCACCGTATGTATGAGCTGTGCTGGAGTGTGGCAGGCGATCGCGAGGCCAAACGCTTCCGCTTGCCAGCGGTGGCTGCTGTGAATACACAAGGGCCAACTGGGCAGCTAGGCATTGGTGTAGTGGGCCCAGCGGCGCTGCAGCAAGAGGATATGCCTTTGCTGCGATCGCTCAAACCGATGGTCAAAACTGGCATTCCTGATGATGTCTCAGGAGAGCCATGGATGCAGTGGTCTGATCAAATGTCGTTGCCACTACTATCTTTGCAAACAGCAATTTGCGATCTATTACGAACGCTGAGCCCTAGCCATATGAGCTGTCATGCCGTGGGGCTAAAAGATACCGTTTTGCGCCGAGCGCTGGCGAATTTACAAAGTGTGATCATCGGCTATCCGACCAACTGGCCAGATACCTATAGCTTTAATATTCGCGAGGCGGTGCTATCAACCAAGCTGGTGGCGAGGCCCGATCAGATTTTCTTTGTAGAAGATGCGATCGCTGCTTTGCTATCTGCTTTGCCAATGCCCGGTGTAGATGTCTCCAGCGATAATCAGCAGCCGGGTTTGTACAACTGCAACTGGAGCGGTGGTACCGTTATCGTGAGCGCGGGGGCAGCACTAACCGAAGTTGCGATCGCCGATCTGCCGAAAGATCTCACGCAGCTGAGCTATGCAGACTTTACTTCGCGCAGCTATACCTACGCAGGCGACGGCATAGACCAAGACATTATCTGTCAGCTACTACATCTGCCTATTCAAAATGAAGCGAGAGAGGACGAATCATCCGCTCAATTTTCTGCTAATGACTGGGAAAGTTTGAAGCTCGATCAGCTTCAGCTGCCTCGACCGGGTGAGGCCGATCGAATCATCCGTCACCGTCTGTATCAGCGATTGAACGATTCATCTTTAGGACGACAGGCCCTAGCCGCTGCTCAGGATCTAAAGATGATGCTGCAAGAAGATGAAGAAGTGGATGTGCAACTAGGCGATCGCACCTGGATTATCACGCGCAAAGATCTAGAGGCCAAGGTCTTCGCTCCCTATATTCAGCGCATCGATCGGTTAACCCGCGCCCTATTCGATCAAAAACCCCTCTCACCTCAGTCAATCAAGCAAGTTATTTGTACAGGGGGTGCCGCTTCATTAGGGACGATCTCCGACTGGC
This sequence comes from cf. Phormidesmis sp. LEGE 11477, assembly GCF_015207105.1. Taxonomy (GTDB): domain Bacteria; phylum Cyanobacteriota; class Cyanobacteriia; order Phormidesmidales; family Phormidesmidaceae; genus Phormidesmis. The sequence continues at coordinate 6,951 of NZ_JADEXO010000046.1, read as the reverse complement.
TTAGACAAAAATTTCCTAACGCTACCATTATTCAAGATACCTACGCTGGTGAGTACTCTAATAGCTGTAGTCGAGTTGCCTATGGTTTAGCGAATCTATGTCACTATCCTGCTGTTCTAGACACTACTCGCCATCGCTACAACGACTATTTCCTGCTGTTAGAGCTGTTACGCACTTTGCCAGAGCAGCCCTTACCGGCTGGTGGCATTATGCACCTACTGGCTCAGCGCGGTGTGGATATTCCAGCTTGTCAGGCGCATCTGCTAGCGCTGATCGAAGGTCGTTTGCCACCGGGTTTAGTGCCTACCGAAGGCGATCGCCCTTTGGTCAGCGCCCAAACCTCAGATATTGAGAACTACCGTCTGTTAGCAGAGCTGCCTTTACTGAGGAAACAGGGGGGACAAATCTATGTCGCCGATTTTGAGCAGGGTGAAAGACTGCGCTCTCACCTAGAGTCTTTACTATCGACTAAAGCTCAATCGCTAGATAAGCCGATGACAGCAGATTCTCTGACTGCTCAAACGGAGATCGAAAGCGTGGAAAAGAGACAGTAATGACTTACTACAGCTGGTCAGAAAGTCCTATTGGCGAGCTGCTGCTGACTTCTGATGGGCGATCGCTCACTGGCCTCTATCTAAAAGGGCAAAAGCACTTTCCTCTCATTACCACTGATTGGCAGGAACTGCCTGACGCAGCTCCCTTCGCTCGCACCTGTCAACAGCTGACTGAATATTTCAACAATCGCAGGCAACAGTTCAACCTGCCGCTTTCACCCAAAGGAACGAATTTTCAAAAGCAGGTTTGGCAGCATCTGTCTGATATTCCTTTTGGTAGAACGATCTCGTATGGCGAGTTAGCCAGGAGACTCGGACAGCCGAATGCCTCTAGGGCGGTAGGGGCTACCAATGGTCGTAATCCGATCTCTATTATTGTTCCTTGTCATAGAGTAATTGCCGCCAACGGTAGGCTCACTGGCTATGCAGGTGGCATTGAACGAAAACACTGGCTGCTGCAGCATGAGGAACCAGTGGCTCAGCTAGATCTGCTATATCAAGATACTTAGGTGAGCGCTGGTCCAAAGTACTCTGATACGAAGCTACCGTGTAAGCCATAGGGAATGTGATGCTTTAGCTTCAGCGTCGCGATGGGGCCGGGTGCGATGTCTTTTGCGTCAAAGATAGCGAGTTCGGTGCGATCGCCCGCCGCATTATAAATCCACAGCAGCACCCATCCATCATCTTCCACCTCGCTTCCCGGCCTTGCTACAAACAGTGGCTCTCCCCCAAATCCGCGTGGTGCCGCGCTCCATAGCTGCTCTTCTCCCGTTTTCATATCCCTTTTGATCAGGGCCTGCAGCGGCGCATTCTTGACTAGGCCATCTGTTGCACCCATAAATAGATAGCGATACTCCCTACCTACTTGCCTCGGATTTAGCGTCGGAAACTCGCAGGGCCGCTCAATCAATTTCTTCACATCTACTTTCTCTGTCGTCAAATCAATTGTGAATCGCCAGAGCTGACTAGCCGGTACATGATCAAAATCTACAGTGCTGTAATCTTCCGCATCATCGATGCTTGGGAAACTGTCATAACAAACCGAATCTAGAATCAGCTGATCGCCTTGCTCAAAGGCATTCGCGTGATGAAAGACAAAGCAAGGATCGGTATCGAAAAAGCGAATTTCATCCTTGCCATTGCGAGGGATCAAAACAATCTTGGTTGGCTGTTTTGAATCAAACTGAATGCATTCCGCCGCCCCCTTGAGGCCAAAAACAAACGGCAAAGGATTAAAGCCCACTGGATTTTGCACGAAGATGCAATAGTTTGGTGTGATTGCAAAGTCGTGGAGAAAGGCAAAGCCCGGTACGCTGTGCTTATGCTGATGAGCAAGCTGTCCGTCTGGTGTGAACTCATACAGACTAATCGTGCTAGAAAGTCCTGCTTTTACACCAAAATTAATCATCCGCTGTGTTCCTTCACAGTCTGGATCAAATTTCGGATGTGCGGCAAAGGCATCTCCTTTTTTCAACAAACCATCGAGATAATCAATCCCTATCGTTTCTAGCGTCTGCGGATCTAATCTATGGGGTTCTGCTGCTTCCCACAGAGCAAGTAGCTTATTGCCCCAGTACACGACATGCGTGTTCGCAATGTTCTTCAGCTTCAGATCAAAAGCGTTTGCTATCCATCCGCCCGGTTTTTGAGTCCCAAAAACACCTCGGTATTCAGGCTTACCACTTTTTTGCTCGGCGGTATATCCTTCAGTCTGCACAAATTTGTTGCGATAGAAAGCCTTACCGCCTTTAAAGGCAACCGAGCTGATCATGCCATCGCCGTCAAAAGGATGCTTCAGCCGATGGCCGTTGACATCTGTCAGTCCTGGACCGTTGCGAAACACTGTTCCTTCTAGATCCGCAGGAATCTCTCCTTCGACATTATCGATCCAGTAGGCAAATTCTTCTGGCTGGGAGCGGTAGCCACTTATCCAATCTTCACGAGTGTAAGAGAGTGTTTGGTTAGGAGCTTCGAGCGTTTGCATAGGTTGAAAAGGTTGAAAGTGATTGGAATATACGGTCGAACGAGAATCAGTATCTATCAGAAGATACTTGAGGCCGATTGTCTTATCTAAAACAGAAAGGTGTAAGCACTTTGTCCTCAGGTGAGATATCTAGAATGAGATCTCTAACGTGAAATGCCCAGCGTGAAATGCCCGACGTAAAATGCCTAGAGTGAAATATCTAGGCGAACATTGGCGTCGTCTGTCACCTCCGGCGTAGCAAGAACCAGCACCGAATCAGCACCGCCATCCCTGACTTCTTCGCTGCCCACAGCAGAGGCTGCTGGCAGTAAACCTAACAGAGGTAGCGGCAAGAGCGTAGTTAGATTAGTCAGCAGCACCAGCTGCCATAGGTTCTGAAAGTTGGTCTCGGTGATGCCAAGCTGATGAGTGAGCAGCGCCCCTAGCTCATGAGAGAGCAGCCCGGCCAGATTTACAACAGACATCAGCAGCGCAAACAGCGTTGCTTCTACACCAGCAGGGCACAGTCTGGCCGAAAGTACGAGCACAGGCATAAAGGCAATTTGCCCTGCTACAGTCAGCACCAAACTATCGCCCAAGCTAAACCACTGATCGTCTATGCCTAGGCTGCGGTTTGCGTGAGTCACCAGTAAAAGGGTGGTCATTCCCAGCGCTGCCGAGATGAGCGTAGACCAGCCAAAGATTTTACGAAAGGAGACTTCTTTGAGGAACCTTTGAAAAATCCAGATACCTATTAAAGACGCCAGGCTAGTGACCAGCCTGACTCGACCTAAAAACTCAGGCGCAAAACCTAGTTCATTGGTAGAAAAGAAGAAGAAGGCCGAATCAGCGGTAGGCGTTGCTTGCCACAAAAATAAGAACAGTGCTGGCATCCAGATGACTTTTTGGGAGACAGCCTGTTTCAACAGCCTGACTTGATTAATGACAACCTCAAGATTTGACTTCTCCGTGACGGGATCTTCTGCGATTAACCACGCCACGCCGCAGACAACCAGCGGAAAAGTTGCGGTAATGCCAAAAATAACCTGATTGCTAGTACGCTCTAACAACAGTCCGCCTAGGTAAGCGGTGATCACTCCACCTACTGCTGAGGCTCCCCAGGCTAGAGACTGCAGTGTGCCTACGTTTCCTTGATCTTCTTCTCTCGCACGTTCTACGACTAGCGAATCAACGATGACATCTGAAATCGCTACTGAGAGCGAGGTCAAGAGAATTGCTATCGTCGCGCTCAGGCCAGTATGAACAACAGTAGCTAGAGACAGCCACGCGATCGCCCCAATCACGCCAGACAAAATCAAATAGGGCCGTCGTCGGTATCGAAAGATTGGCAGCCCATCTGACAAAAAGCCGAAGACGGGTTTGATTGTCCACGGCAGCGCCGCAATGCCCATCAGCGCCGACACCTCTGCTGGCGATAGGGCAATGTCATCTTTCAAAAAAAAGCTCACAGCTAAACGAGCCAGTCCCAAAATTCCCTGGACAAAATACACGATTAAAATCGCGCTCAGCTCTAGCGTCAGTGGCTGACCTAATAGGATTCGCTTTTCAATAAAGCCTTTGACCCGCTGGCCTACTGAACGCTGGGTAGTCGAAGACGCTGACATGTGAAGAAGTGTAAAGTCTCTTCTATGATAGCTGGCTTCTTCGATTTGTTCTAAAAAGTCTCTCTATTGGTTGAGTGCTTGGCTCTGTAAGGTTATCAACGAAGAACTGATTCGCTGGTTGCTATAGCATTCCACACTCTGCCGTATAGCTTCGCTGTATATCAGTGCGATTTGAGATGATAGAAATAGTCTATCCCCGTAAAGCGTGTTATCTCATGCCCCTAATCAAAGTCCAAACCTCAGTAGAATCACCGGCTAAAACCACTGTCGAGGATCTACTCAAACAGCTATCAGCTAGCCTAGCTAAACATCTAAACAAACCCGAATCCTACGTCATGACGGCATTCGAACCTGGTACAGCAATGACCTTCGGTGGCACCAGCGACCCTACCTGCTATATCCAGATCAAAAGCGTCGGCACCATGGGTAGCGATAAAACCCAAACGATGAGTCAGGACTTTTGTGCCAAAGTTCAAGCTTCCCTTGGCGTTCCTCCCAACCGTACCTACATCGACTTTGCTGATTCACAAGGCGCAATGTGGGGCTGGAACGGGACTACTTTTGGATAGAGGCTTTTGGATAAAGGCTTTGGACTAAGAAGGTAGTGAGCCGTAGTGAGCTGTTTTGTTTGTCCAACGCAATAGAAAGCGCGTTGCAAGATCTTGCTTTCGACGGCTCACTTTCCATCTTTCTCTACCTACTGCCCCGCCCTACTGTGTCGTCGATCCTTCCTTTTGCTCTACCCCAAAATACTGATCTAGCACCTTCTTCACCATAGGCGCAGCAAAAGAGCCACCGCCGCCGCCAGAGTGCTCCCCAAAGGCAACCACTACGATCTCAGGATTCTCGTAGGGGCCATAAGCGCCAAACCAAGTGTGGCTTTTTCTAGGCTGGGCTTCGGCTGTTCCGCTTTTGCCCGCAATCGGGGGGAGGGCCGGATCGTTCACGGCTCCCCCTGTGCCTGCGGTTACCACCTGACGCAGACTCTCTTCTAATACTTTTACGGTGCTGGGCTTCATGCCTATAGAGGTTCGCCACTGTTGAGGATCTTGCTCCTCGTCCATGACGAAGTGCGGGGTGACGCGATCGCCTCCATTGGCCACAACTGCAAACATCACCGCTATCTGCAAAGGCGTTGCCAGTACATTTCCTTGCCCAATCGAGGAATTGATCGTATCGCCTAGATACCAGGGCTCATCTAGAACTTGACGCTTCCAGGCTTCGTCGGGCACCAGCCCTTTATCTTCCTCATCGCCTAGCTCAATCCCAGTTAGCTCTCCTAACCCATAGTTATGCATCCACTCTTGCAGGCTTTTCTCACCCACGCCTCTGCCGATCTGATAAAAGAACGTGTCGCTACTCATTGCCATCGCCCCCCTAAATCCCAAAGGCCCAAAGCCGGCATTGTTCCAGTCCCAGAACTGAATACCGCCAATAGTCAAAAATGGATAGGTTTGCAGCACAACATCAGGGGAGAATTTACCTGATTCCATACCCGCCGTTGCGGTTACTACCTTGAATGTACTAGCAGGCGCATAGGCACGCATAGCCCGGTTTACTAAGGGATAGCCGTTTTTCGTAATTTGCTCCCACTGGGCTTGAGTAATTCGAGTAGAAAAGATATTGGGATCGAAGGTAGGTCTGCTGACCATCGCTCTGACTGCGCCGTCACGCGGATCGATCGCCACGATGGCACCTATGGTGTCACCGAGCGCTTCTTCTGCCGCCCTTTGCAGCTCTAAATCTAAGGTAATCTGTACGTCTTGACCAGATATCGAAGGCTTTTCACCAATGATACTGAGTACGCGGCCACTGCTGTCCACTTCTACTTGCTGGCCGCCCCACTCCCCACGTAGCTGAGACTCTAGAGCCTTCTCTAATCCCAGCTTACCGATGACATCCCCTAGTCGATAGCCTTCTTCTTTGAGTGTTTCTAGCTCAGCATCATTGAGCTCACCGGTATACCCTAAGACGTGGGCAGCTAAGTCCCCACGAGGATAGTTACGAACGGCTTCTGCTTCTACGCGAATGCCGGGTAGCTGGTTTGCGTATTCTGCGAGTGCAGTGGTTTGAGCAGAGCTTAATCCTCGCGCAATTGGCACAGACTTATTGAGGTTATAGCTACTTTGCGCTAGGCGCTCGTCTATTTCTTCAACTGGCACATCTAATATCTGCGCTAGGCGCTCGATGACTTCCCTTTTGTCCGCATTTTCTTTGGGAAGTGCGATCGGCCAAATAGAAACGGAATGAGATAGCCGTGAACCCACTAAAACTTCACCGTTACGATCAAAGATGGTTCCTCTAGCGGGTCGCCTGGGTAATAGCAGGACTCGGTTATCTTCAGCTAGCTCACGATTGCGCTCTCCCTGAACGATCTGAAGATAGGCCAAACGACTGCCAATGCCCCCAATCATCGAAAGGCTCAGCAGTAGCATGATCACAACTGACTGGTATTGACGACCAACCGTACGTCCGCTTTTCTTTTCGCCAAAGCTAGATGAGCTAAAACTAGAGGTTGTGCGCTGAGAAAAAGCCATACTATCTTAGGGCCGTAAACTAGAGCTACTCTACAGCTTAGCTACTATGTACTTTAATTGTGCTGCCTATTTTACCTGTGCTTTAGCTACCTAGAACTTTCTAGGGCTCCTAGATACACAGCGTTCTAATTATCTGAAGTCCTAGTTGTCCAAAGCTCTAGGCCGTGGTGGTGTAGGAGCGGGCGCTGGAGCTGGAGCTGGAGCTGGCGGCGGCGGCGCAGCGGTAGGCGGTAGTGGAATAGGAGCCGCAGGTGGCGGCGGTGGTGCAGGGG